>ONMN01000025.1 GCA_900318885.1 uncultured Prevotellaceae bacterium
TACCTTCGGCAACATTGGCGGCACGGCTATCATGGGAGGTTCTTTTGCAGAAAGCCCCCGCGAAGTACACCGTCCCTACACCGACCTGGCCAAGCGCTGCCAGCGACTGACCATCAAGAAAAACTTCGTTGTAGATGCAGCCAACGAAGACTGGGGATCCGTGGGCATCGCTTTGGGCTATGTACGTCACTGCACCATCAGCAAGAACCACGTGTTTTTCCTCAGCTACTCGGGCATCTGCGTCGGTTGGGGATGGACACCTCTCAACACAGGTATGGAGCACAACTGCATCACGGAAAACATCGTCAAGAACTATGCCCGCCAACTGTATGACGCAGGTGGTATCTATACGCTCAGTAACCAACCTGGCTCCGTCATCAGCGACAATCTCATCTCACAGCCTTCCCCTGCTCCTTACGCCACAAACAATCGTGGCTTCTGCATCTATCTCGATGCTCGCACAGATGGCTATACAATAGAAAACAACCGAGTGGTCGGCAGTTCTGACACAGACACCCGCCTCATTCGTCGCGATGAAATCGGTGACAACCACCCAGGTCCCAACCTCATATTCAAACAATGAAACAAACAAACTACCATCTTTTCGACTTCATGGACTTTGATCCTTTACTTGAAAAGGACGAAGCCCTATGGAAGGCTTGTGCCCCGTCGAAGATAGAAGAGCACGATGGCGACATTGTCGTTACGATACCATATCAGAAACAACTGCATCAGGAAGACATGGCGCCTGACAATAACGCACCGCGGCAAAGCTATGAGCTAGTCATCCGCGCTTACGAACCCAATATCGTGCGGGTGTTTACGACAATGGCGGACGACGCGATGATGGAGGCCGACGATATGCTGCAGTTCAACCCCGACATCAAGCGCCTGTCCCTTCGTTATGTATATGGCGATGTCATCGCCAATAATGGGAATAAGGTGGCGACGATAGACCTTCGTGTGCCGCAGTTGGACAAGTGGAGCGACCTGCTTCCCGCACCTCAACCCGCCCCCTTCATCACCTTCTATCCCGATGGTGACGAGACGAAAGACATTGCTCTGAGTGACGACCACTTCTCGCCTCCTCGCTATGACGCTCTCCCCCTTGGTTTCGTAAGTTGCGATTCCATCGCAACAAACAAGACTGGGCGCGCTACCATCAGCTTCAAGTGCGAGCCTGACGAGTGCTTCGTTGGAACGGGCGAACGTTTTCGCAAGATAGACCTCAGCGGACAGACGTTTCAGTTAAAGAACCAAGACGGTCAGGGCGTAAACAATCGCCGTTGCTACAAGAACATCCCGTTTTATATGAGCAGTAGAATGTACGGTTGTTTCTATCATACAAGCGACTACTGCAAGCTGTCGCTGGCTGACCACAGCACGCGCTCTGTGCAATTTATGTGTGATCGTGCAACACTCGATGTATTTCTCATTGGAGGACAGACACCAGAAGAAATTCTTCGCGGCTATCGTATGTTGACGGGATTCCCCGCCATGCCACCATTGTGGTCGTTCGGCATATGGATGAGTCGTATGACATACTTCAGTGCCGACGAGGTTAACGATATTTGCAATCGCCTGCGTGCTGAGCATTACCCGTGCGATGTTATCCACCTCGACACTGGCTGGTTCCGTACCGACTGGCTTTGCGAATGGAAGTTCAACCCCGAGCGCTTCCCTGACCCCAAAGGATTTATAAAAGGACTCGCTGATAAGGGCTTCAAGGTGAGTCTTTGGCAGTTGCCATACGTGGCCAAGGGTGCAGAACAACTAGAGGAAGCTAAGAAGAATAAGTTTATCGCACCTTTGCTGAAAGAACAGGCCTCTGAGGGTTCTAACTTCTCCGCACTCGATTACGCGGGGACCATCGATTTTACCTATGACAAGGCCGTCGATTGGTATAAGAATACGTTACTGAAACCCTTGCTTGATATGGGTGTGAAGTGTATCAAGACCGATTTCGGCGAAAATATTCATATGGATGCCGTCTATCATGGTATGACACCAGAGCGACTTAATAATATCTACGCACTGCTGTATCAGAAAGCTGCATACGAGATAACAAAGGAGGTTACGGGAGAAGGTATTGTATGGGCCCGCGCCGCATGGGCCGGTTGCCAGCGCTATCCACTGCATTGGGGTGGCGACAGCGAATCATCTTGGGCAGGTATGGCAGGAAGTTTGAAGGGCGGTCTGCATTTCGGACTGTCGGGTTTTGCCTTTTGGAGTCACGATGTGCCAGGTTTCCATTCGACACCAGATTTTATGAACTCCGTGCTTGATGAGAACGTGTATGTTCGGTGGACGCAGTTTGGTGTTTTTTCCAGTCACATGCGCTATCACGGTACCTGTAAACGCGAGCCGTGGCACTATCCTAACATTGCACCTATCGTAAAGCGGTGGTGGAAGTTGCGTTATAAACTATTACCTTATATTATAGAGCAGGCTGAGGCGTGTACTAAGACCGGTTGGCCGATGATTCGTGCTTTGTTGATGCATCATCCATACGACAGACAGGTATGGCATATTGACGACGAGTACTATTTCGGCTCGGAATTCCTCGTCGCTCCTGTTATGAATAGTGAGAATTGTCGTGATATTTATCTGCCTGATGGTTTGTGGGTGAACTTTTTTACGGGTGAAAGACTTGATGGTGGGCGTTGGTACTACAACGTCGAAGTACCGCTCGACCAGATGCCCGTCTTCGTACGTCCTGGGGCACATATTAAAATTTATCCTGATGACGTGGAATCTACCGACGACATGGATCTTACGAAAGCAATAACTATTGGAATAACTAAAGACTACAAAGGAATATAAATGGAAAGTCACTATATGCAAGGCCTTGATTGGGTCATTCTTGGAATCTATTTCGCTGTGCTCATCGCCATCGGGCTTTGGGCCAGTAGTAAGCGCAAGAAGGGAGGTTCGCTGTTTTTGGCCGAACACAGTCTCCGTTGGCATCATATCGGTTTTTCGATGTGGGGCACCAACGTCGGTCCGTCGATGCTTATCGCCAGTGCCTCCGCAGGTTTTACGACGGGTATTGTTTCGGGTAACTATGCTTGGTATGCATTTGTGTTCATCGCTCTGTTAGCCTTCGTATTTGCTCCAAGATATCTTGGAGCAAAGGTACATACGTTGCCTGAATTCATGGGACTGCGTTTTGGACAGTCAACACGCAATATTCTTGCTTGGTATACTATTGTAACAATTGTCATCTCATGGTTGGCACTGACACTCTTCGCTGGTGGCATCCTTATACGTCAGGTGTTTGACATTCCGATGTGGATGTCGGCTTTAGTGCTGCTCGTCATATCAGCCTTCTTCACTATGCTCGGCGGACTGAAGGCCGTTGCATATACCAACGTCTATCAGATGATACTGCTCATTGTCGTGTCGCTAGTGTTGGTAATTGTCGGACTCGACCGCGTCGGTGGCATACAGGCATTGTTTGATAAAGTTCCAGCAGACTACTGGGTGATGTTCAAGCCCAATTCTGACGAAGCCTTCCCGTGGTTGCCAATCGTCCTGGGCTATCCCGTCATGGGCGTCTGGTTCTGGTGTACCGACCAATCGATGGTACAACCCGTTTTGGCTGCCAAGGATTTGCGCGAGGGGCAGTTAGGCACTAACTTTACAGGTTGGTTGAAGATACTCGATGTAGTCCTCTACATCCTTCCTGGTATTCTCTGTTTCGCCCTATTCCCTACGTTTGAAAATCCTGATGAGGCTTATCTTACAATGGTTGAAAATCTATTCCCTGTAGGTATGGTTGGCCTCGTATTCGCCGTACTCACCGCTTGTCTAGTGTCGACCATCGGCTCAGCACTCAATGCACTAAGTACAGTCTTCACGATGGACATCTACGTGAAACGCTTCCGTCCAAATGCCTCACAGCGTCGCATCAACTACGTGGGCCGATTGGTTACCGTTATTGGTGCCGTCATTGCCATTGCGATGACTGTAGCCATCGATGCCATCAAGGGTCTCAACCTGTTTAACGTATTCCAGTCGGTGCTTGGTTTCATAGCCCCACCGATGGCCGCCGTCTTCGTACTTGGCATCTTCTGGGAGCGGGCTACAACACGTGCCGCTAATTTTGCACTGACTATTGGAACAGCGTTCTGTCTCATCGTGGGTGTGCTCTACCTCTGGCCACCCGAGTGGCTCCACTTCCCTTGGCCGCACTTTATGCTCCTCTCGTTCGAACTGTTTATCATTCTTGTTGTCTCGATGGTTATCATCTCGTTGACCGATAGCGACAAGACACAATATATCATCCCCGAGCCTATCCATGAAGGCTGGTCGAAACTAGCTATAAGTCTTTGGATAGCTCTAGCCGTAGTGATGATTTCCCTTTATGTCTACTTTAACTAACCCAAAGATATGAAAAGATACCTCTTAATATGTTTCGTTTGTTGCTGTGTCACAGCAACTCTCCCCGCCCAAGGCCTCACCGACATGAGCCGCAGTCAGCAAGCTCAGATGCACAATCTCCCCATGGGCGCCGTGCACTGGACGGGTGGTTTCTGGGGAGACGTCTTCGATACCATGCATGGCACCGGTGTGTGGGAGATGTGGAACACATGGAACACACCGTGGGAAACGCTTGATTCCGACGGCAAGCATGGCTCACACGGATTCCGCAACTTCGAGGTCGCAGCCGGCACTGTTAAAGGCAAACATCACGGCCCTCCCTTCCACGATGGTGACATGTATAAATGGTTGGAGGCCTGCGCCGCCGTCTATGCTGTAACCAAGGACGCGGAGCTCGACGTCCTTATGGACCGTTTCATCGAACAGGTCGCTCTGGCTCAACGCGCCGACGGATACATACATACCCCTGTCGTTATCAGCGAGCGCAACCAGGGTATCGACAGCCATGCAGGTACGGAGAACGCTGCAGGCATCACCATCGGCAAGGACCAGGCTCACGCCTTCGCTTCACGTCTGAATTTCGAGACCTACAACCTCGGCCACCTCATGACCGCTGGTATCGTCCACAAGCGCGCCACGGGCAAGACCAATCTCTTCGATTGTGGGCGGAAGGCTGCCGACTTCTTGTATAACTTCCTGACCAACGACGCTGCCGAGCTCTCGCGCAACGCCATCTGCCCCAGCCACTACATGGGTGCTGCAGAGATGTACCGCGAGACCGGTGACCCCAAGTATCTAGAGTTGGCAAAGGGCTTGATTGCCATCCGCGATAGTGTCACTAACGGTGAGGATCATAATCAAGACCGTCATAAGTTCCGCGACCAATATGAGGCTATGGGTCACGCCGTTCGCGCCAACTATCTCTATGCCGGCGTCGCCGACCTATACGCCGAGACAGGCGAGGCCCAATTGCTGAAGAACCTCACCGCCATTTGGGACGATATCGTCAATCACAAAATTTACATCATGGGCGGCTGTGGAGCCCTCTACGACGGAGTCTCGCCCGACGGCACGACGTATGACCAGCCTAGCATCCAGCAGATTCATCAGGCCTACGGTCGCCAGTTCCAGCTGCCGCAAGAGGCTGCCCACAACGAGATATGTGCCCAGATTGGCATGATGCTCTTCTCATGGCGCTTGTTCCAGACCACAGTTAATCCCAAGTACATCGACAACATCGAAAACGAGCTCTACAACGGCATCCTCTCAGGCGTCAGCCTCGACGGCAAGGACTTCTTCTATACCGAGGCCTTGCGCCGCACCAAGGAGTTCCCTTACGTCATGCGTTGGCCCAAGCACCGCCAGCGTTACATTTCCTGCTTCTGCTGTCCGCCCAACACTCTCCGCACGCTCTGTCAGGCTCAGGAGTACGCCTACAGCATCAACAAGGACACCCTCTGGGTGAATCTCTACGGCCAGAATGTCCTTAAGACCAAGGACCTTGAGATAGAGCAGCAGACCAATTATCCCTGGGACGGTCACATCCGCCTTACCATCAAGAAGGCCAAGAACCTCAAGAGCATCCGTATGCACATCCCTAGTTGGAGTACCGACCTGTCGTTGAAGTTGAATGGCGAGCCCATCCTCGTGGAAGACCTACGCCAGCCCCGTCACTGGAAGAAAGGTGACGTCATCGAACTTGACCTGCCCATGCTCGTCCGACTTATCGAGGCCAACCCGCTGGTTGAGGAAGCCAAGAATCAAGTTGCCGTCATGCGCGGCCCCATTGTCTACTGCCTTGAAGGTCAGGATATAGCCAATGGCGTACGCATCAACGATATCGCCATCCCTGCTGATGCTCACTTCACGGAAGTTCCTGTTACCATTGCTGGTACCAAGATACTCGCCCTTGAAACCGATGCTCTTCTCACAGGTAAGGATGCTTGGGACAACAACACTCTCTACCGCGAACTCCGTCCTGTCAGCAAGCAGAAAGTAAAGATTCGCCTTATTCCCTATTACGCATGGGACAACCGCGGCATTGACGATATGAGCCTATGGCTCCCTTTAGCACGTTAACATCATGAGAAAAGTCATTATTATCATTTTCTTCGTCTGTGGTCTGAACATTCACGCTGCTGACATCCATATTACGCCCGACTCCTCCCTCGCTGACGCCGTCCGAAAGGCCCGTGAGATGCGTCGTTTGGGTCAAGCCACTGGTGTCACCATCCATCTTGCCCCCGGTACCTATTTCCTCTACGAACCCCTTCGCCTCCGCCCCGAGGACAGCGGCCTCACCATTGTTGGCAACAATGCGGTTATCAGCGGTGGCCTAAAGATTATGAATTGGAAAAAGCAGGGGAAACTGATGGTTGCCGACGTTCCCGATTTCAACGGTCGCCCCATCGACTTTCGCCAGTTGTGGATTAATGGTAGCAAAGCCGTCCGTGCCCGTAGTGTGTCCGTCGGTCTTGCCGACGGAAGCGACCCATTTGAACAGATGCCCCGCATTCGCACCTACGACAAGAAGAACCACGTCCTTTGGGTCCCCAAGACTGCTGTAGCGAAAATATTGAATGCGCCTTACGCAGAGATGGTGTTGCACGAGATGTGGTGCACCAGCAATCTTCGCATCAAAAGCATTGATATTCAGGGTGACTCTGCCGCCGTGTGTTTCCACAATCCCGAGGCGAAGATTCAGTTCGAGCACCCCTGGCCGTCACCAATGACGCCCGACACCGGCCATCCCTCGCCGTTCTACTTAACCAATGCCAAAGAGCTATTGGATGAATCCGGCGAATGGTATCACGACATCCGTGCCCACAAGCTCTACTATATGCCTCGTCAGGGTGAAACCATCCGCGAGGCCATTGTACCCGTATTGGAAACGCTGGTCGACGTAATTGGCAGTGCCGAACGTCCTGTTCGTAATATCACTATGAAAGGCGTCACTTGCGCCCACACCACATGGATGCGTCCTTCAGAAAAAGGCCATGTCCCCTTGCAGGCAGGCATGTATCTCACCGAAGCATACAAGCTCCGTCCGCAAATTGATCGCCCCAACAATCATAAGTTAGACAATCAGGGCTGGCTCGGTAGGGCTGATGCCGCAGTTGAACTGCGATACGCCGAGGACGTCAACTTCGACCGATGTCGCTTCGAGCACCTCGGCGGTTCCGGTCTCGATTACGTTTTTGCATGTCGTCGTGGCACGACGACACACTGTACCTTCACCGATATCGCTATGAATGGTTACGTCTGCGGCAGTTTTTCGCCCGAAGGACTTGAGACCCATCTGCCCTACGCACCCACTGACTTCCGCGAGGTTTGCACGGGGCAAACCGTCAGCGACTGCGACTTCCACGACGTCACTAACGAGGACTGGGGCTGTGTCGCCATCGCGGCGGGATATGTCAATGGCATAACCATTGACCATAATACCATCCATGACGTATCATACACAGGAATCTCGCTCGGTTGGGGATGGAACCGCGACTCTGTATGCATGCGCGACAACCGCGTCCATGCCAACCTTATCTATAATTACGCGCAGCACATGTACGACTGCGCCGGCATCTATACTCTCGGTAACCAGCCCGGTACCATCATCAGCGAGAATGTCGTCCGCGACATCGCTAAACCGTCATATGTCCACGACCCCAACCACTGGTTCTATCTTTATACTGACGAGGGCTCTTCGAACATTACTATCCGTGACAACTGGACGCCTGAGGAAAAGTTCCTCAAGAATGCCACTGGTCCTGGCAACGTGTGGGAAAACAACGGGCCAAACGTAAACGAAAACATCAAACGCAATGCAGGCATCAGCAAATAGCCAAAAGCTAATAGCCAAAAGTCAAAAGCCCACCTGGATCTGGTATCCGGGCGACTTCGAAATCTGGCTCGGCAACATCTTCAATAACCGCCGCACCGAGCGCGGCGCCATGTTTCCCCCTTTTTGGAAACAGGATAGCCATTACGTCACCGTTGAGTTCTCTAAGGCTTTCGCTCTCGACCACGGGGAGACGATTACCATTGCTGTCGAAGGCCAGTTCAACTTCGCCATCGACGGCAAACTCCAGTTTCCGGCTAAAGAATACACCATCCCCGCTGGCAAGCACAAGCTCAACGTCAAGGTTTGGAACCAAGCCACGCCGCCAGCCCTCTTCATCGACGGCGATACCATCCATACTGATTCCAGTTGGCTCGCCACCTACGAGGACAAGCTTTGGATTGACGAGAACGGCGTCGCCCACGGCTCTGGTATTTATGTTCCCGTTGCCTCGTGGCACTTCGATGCTATCGATACCCCCCCCTCGCAGTTCCATTTGGAGCGCAAAGAACAACGTCCCGTCTCTGCCACCATTCCCGACGGCTTTCCAGCGGGCGTCCTCTACGACTTCGGTCGTGAGACTTTCGGCTATCTGAAAGTCAACGGCCTCAAGGGCACCGTCCGCGTCTATTACGGCGAGAGCCGCGAGGAAGCCCTTGATTGCGATCATTGCGAAACGCTCGACGTGCTCTCTTGTTCTGCGGGCGACGGTCTCTCTTGTTGTGTGGACAGCAGTTTTGTCGTCGCCAGTTCGAAGGCTTTCCGCTTTGTTTATATAGAAAAAGAAAACGACGCCAGCTATACCGACGTCCTCATGGACTACGAATACGCTCCTTTCGACACGCAGCACTCCGGTTCCTTCCGTTGTTCTGACGACGAAATCAACCGCATCTGGGACGTCGCCGCCTACACCATGGACCTCACCACGCGTGAGTTCTTTATGGACGGTATTAAACGCGATCGCTGGACGTGGTCGGGCGATGCCATCCAATCGTACCTTATGAACTACTACCTGCGCTTCGACACGGAATGCGTCAAGCGCACCATCCGCCAGCTCCGCGGGAAAGACCCCGTCACCGCTCACGTCAACACCATCATGGACTACACCTTCTATTGGTTTAAGTCCATCCATGACTATTATGAGTATACTAGCGACGTCACTTTCGTCCGCGAGATGTGGCCCCGCATGGTGACGCTAATGGATTACGTTGAGGGGCGGCTGAACGGTCAAGGTATGGGCGAAGGACAGCCTGACGACTGGATTTTCGTCGACTGGGTAGACTTCCCAATGCACAAACGCGGCACGCTCGCTTTTGAGCAAATTCTGCTTATGAAGGCGATGGAGACGATGGCCCTCTGCGCCGAACTCGTCGGGGCTGCGCAAGCGTCGGGTTACCGCGTCAAAGCCGAGGCGCTCCGTAAGAAAATCAAGGAAACTTTCTGGAGTGACGAATTGAAGGCCTTCTTCCACGCCATTGAGGAAGGAACGTTGAACCGCCAGATAACCAAGTTTCCCAACATGTTCGCCATTCTCTACGGACTTGCTGACGAGGAGGAGCGCCGCGACATCATGCAGAGCGTCATGCTCAATCGCGACATTCCCGCCATTACCACGCCCTATATGCGCTTCTACGAACTCGAGACGCTTCTTATTGATGGTCACCATGAACAGGTACTAAAAGAAATCCGCGACTATTGGGGTGGCATGCTACGCGAGGGCGCCACGTCGTTTTGGGAGAAATACAATCCCGAGGAGAGCGGTGCGGAACATCTCGCCATGTACGGCCGTCCGTACGGCAAGTCGCTGTGTCACGCCTGGGGCGCCTCGCCCGTCTATCTCTTGGGCAAGTACTACCTCGGCGTGCGTCCCACGAAGCCCGGCTACGAAGAGTTCGAAGTCCGTCCGAACCTCAGCAACCTGGAATGGATAACCGGCGACGTTCCCACGCCCAATGGCATAATTCACGTCGAGATGAACCGCCACGAAATAAAAGTGCGTGCTACGGAAGGCCGCGGCACGCTCTATTATGGTGACCAGCAACTCAGCATTGAGGCTGGCCGTGAGACGGTTATGCAAATTTAACCAAGATACGGAACACTTTCGCGGGAGCCTGCATCCATTGCTGCATGGCTTCCTCGGCGTGCTCCGGTGTGACCTCGTTCGAAATCAAGATATCGTACGGCGGATTGTTCTTTTCCAGATAACGGATGACGCCCTCGAAATCCTCGGGCTGTGCGTTGCGCGAGCCGCGAATGTCAAGCTCTTTCTGAACGAAAAGCTTGGTGGTGAACGATACGTCCTGCTTAGCGTAGCCGATGCAAACGACGCGGCCAGTGAAGGCAACCTCGTTGATGGCCATCTGATAAGTGACAGGCGCGCCGACGGCTTCGATGACCACGTCTGGTCCGGCACCTGCGGTGATTTCCTGCAGCCGTTCGTGGACATTTTCCTTTGCGCTGTTGATCGTGTATTCTGCACCGAGGCCGCGAACGATTTCCAGTTTCTCGTCGTCCATGTCGCAGGCGATGACCTTGGCGCCGCGCA
Source organism: uncultured Prevotellaceae bacterium (assembly GCA_900318885.1). Classification (GTDB taxonomy): domain Bacteria; phylum Bacteroidota; class Bacteroidia; order Bacteroidales; family Bacteroidaceae; genus Prevotella. The sequence continues at coordinate 10,764 of ONMN01000025.1, forward strand.
TGATGGCACGAACGACAGCGCCTACGCCCACCATGCCGCAGCCGATGACCATGACAGTGTCTGTATCGACGACCTGTGCGCGGCTAACGGCGTGGAAACCGACGCTCATCGGCTCGATGAGTGCGGCGTGCTCGACGGAAATCGAGCCGATAGGTATGACTTTCTGCCAGGGTACGGCGATGTACTCGCGCATGGCACCGTCGCGCTGAACGCCCAGCGTCTCGTTGTGCTGGCAGGCGTTGTAGCGACGGTTACGACACGACGGGCAGTGGCCACAGTTGGTGTAGGGGTTGACGGTGACGGGCATGCCCGGGCAAAAATGCCCGGGAACTGCACGGCCGACCTCGACGATTTCGGCGCCGATTTCGTGTCCGGGGATGACAGGCATCTTGACCATAGGATTGAGGCCGCGATAGGTGTTCAGGTCGCTGCCGCAGAATCCGACGTAATGAATTTTCAGCAGCACCTCGTCTGCTCCGCACTGGGGTTTCTCCATGTCTACAACCTTCATCACCGAAGGTTCTGTAATCTGTAATGCTTTCATATCTTTTTACCTTAATTATTCACTCATATTTTTAATATAGGGTAGGTCGACGAGTTCGCCGAAGCCGAAGAACAGCTTGGCGTTGTCCGAGAGGAACATGCGTTTCTCGTCGTCCGTCAGTTCGTTGCTCTTCGTCACGAAGTCGTACGACATCTTGTATGTGATGGCGGTGATGGTGCGTGGATAGTCCGAGCCCCACATCAACTTCTCCATACCCACCTCGTCGGCAGCCTCCTTGATGGCACAGACAGCAGAGGGGAAGGGGTAGAACTCGTCGTTGAACAGCCACGTGATGCCACCGCTTTCGATGAAGACGTTCTCGTGGCGGGCGAGACGTATCTGCGACATCCAGTTCGGACGTGTTACCATACCGAAGTGGCCGATGGCGATCTTCAGCTGGGGACATTCCTGGATGACTTCCTCCATCTGACCGACCTGTGCATCGCCGTCGGCGAGTTCGATGCCGAGGATGACGCCGCGCTGCGACATCATACGGAACATCTGCATCATTTCGTCATTGAGGAACTGCTGCGGCAGGCGGGCGGCAGGAATCTTCAATCCTCGGAAACCCTGGGCCGTCAGTGTCTCGGCCTGTGCTAGGAACCCCGGCTGGCGCGTCTCTGGCATGCCGAAGCAGAAGAAGCGGGTGTGGTAGCGCTGCTGGACGTCTAACAAGTAGTCGTTTTGCAGGCCGTCGATGAATTCCTGCGTGATGACGGCCGCCGAGACCTGCGCGTAGTCCATGTTCGACAGGAAGCGCTCGGCGGTGTTCTGGCCGTCAGTCATATAGGGCGGCAACATTTGGCGCTCCTCGCCGAAGAACAGCGAGCGGCTGCGGTTGGGCTCGAGGGGGTGAATGGGCGAACCATTCACCATCGTATCCACGTTAAGCCACAAATGGGCGTGAGAATCAATGATTTTCATTGTCGTAATGTCGTAATTCCGTTATTCCGTTATAACGAATTAAGTGTTCGCCCAGCTGACGCGCTGTTGGTCGCCGATGATGGCGCGGACTTCGGCCACGAGGGCGGCGTCCATTGGTTCCTCGATATAAGCGATGTTTGTCTTGATAGCCTCGGGGCGGGTAGTGCTGAATACTGTCGAGGCAATACGCGGGTTGCTGCACGAGAACTGCATGGCGAGTTTCTCGATGGGGTATCCCTTCGCCTTGCAATGCTCTGCGGCACGACGACACGCTTCTACGAGCGGTTTCGGTGCGGGATGCCATTCGGGCACGCCGCGTTCGGTCAACAGTCCCATGCTGAACGGGCTGGCTGACAATACGCCGATGCCGTGCTCGTCAAAGAAGTCCATGAAGTCCGTGAGTTTGTCGTCGCACAGGCAGTAGTGGCAGAAGTTCATGACACTCTCCACCATGCCCGGCTCGGCGTGCTCGATGACCCAGCGCAGGTTCTCCAGCTGCAGGTCGGTGATGCCTACGTGGCGCACGACGCCTTCTTTCTTCAGTTCGTGCAGGGCGGGCAGTGTCTCGTCGACCACCTTCTGCAGTCCGCCCTCCATACGCCCCTGGAACTCGATGTCGTGTACATTAATAATATCTATGTAGTCGATGTGCAGGCGCTCCAAGCTCTCGTACACACTTTCCTTAGCACGGCGGGCGGAGTAGTCCCACGTGTTGTGACCGTCCTCGCCGTAGCGTCCCACCTTCGTCGAGAGGTAAAACTTGTCGCGGGGAATATCCTTCAGTGCCTTGCCCAGCACCGTTTCGGCCTTGTAGTAGCCGTAGTAGGGCGACACGTCGATGATGTTAATGCCGGCGTCAATGGCGGCAAACACGGCGTCGATGCCTCGGTTTTCGTTAAACGAGTGGAACACGCCACCCAGCGACGAGGCGCCGAAACCTAGCTCCGACACCTCCATTCCTGTCTTTCCTAACTTTCTGTAATGCATAGTCGGTTGTTTTATTTGTATTGTGGTGCAAAGATACAACATAATTGCGAATTATGAATTGCGAATGACGATTTTTTTTACGTAATCGTTGTACTTTCCGAAAAATCTTCGTACCTTCGCGCCATGATAGAACAGATAACGAGTATTCAGAATCCGAAAATCAAACTGCTCATCGCTCTCCAGCAGAAGTCCAGCGAACGACGCAAGGCTGGGCTATTCGTGGTCGAGGGCAGACAGGAACTGCAGCATTGCCTTGATGCAGGCTACGACGTTGATACCGTTTTTTATTGTCCTGAACTCGGGGCCGAAGCGCCCGACGACATACGTTCGTTTGCCGTGACGAAGGCCATTTATGAAAAGATTGCCTATCGCGGTTCGACGGAGGGCGTCATTGCCGAGGTCAGGACCAGGAATCTACGGCTCGACGACCTGAAGCTTGGCGAACGTCCGTTGATTGTCGTGCTCGAGAGCGTCGAGAAACCCGGCAATCTGGGCGCCGTCCTGCGCTCGGCCGATGCGTCTGGCGTGGATGCCGTTGTGGTGTGCGACCCGCTGACCGACCTCTACAATCCTAACCTCATCCGTTCGTCTGTGGGCGCCGCTTTCACCGTGCCGTGCGTGGCCTGCTCGTCCGACGAGTGTATCCGCTTTCTGAAAGCGCGCAGCATCCAGATTCTCACCGCCCAGCTGCAGGACTCCCGCCTCTACTATGACACAGACATGACGCGCGCTACGGCCATCGTCATGGGCACCGAGCACGACGGACTGACTGACCTTTGGCGACAGGCCGCCGACGCCCACATCCGCATCCCCATGCTCGGTCGCATCGACTCGCTGAACGTAAGCGTCAGCGCCGCCATACTGATGTTCGAAGCAGTACGGCAGCGCCAAAGTTTAGTGCCGGTAAAGTCGGAGTTTAGTGCCGGTAAAGTCGGAGTTTAATGCCGGTAAACTGTTACTACGGAATCAGCGACGCGGCTTCGTCGGTCAGGAATTCGCGTATACGGTCGTAGGGAATCTCGAACGTTATCATACCCGCAGCATACGGCGCTATCTCGTACTGCGTGTAGCAGAACACGATGCCCGTCTTCGTCCAGTACGGCGCGTTGCCCGGCAGCGGGATGCGGTTCACGTTGTCCACCTGCAGGAAGTCGGCCAGCTCCGTGTCGTCCGCCATGGGCTGTCCGCAGGCCTTGAAGTAGCTGTGCACACCAGCTTTGATGAGTTTGTAGAGCGCGGGTGACTCTGTATTGGCAAACAGATTGTCGTCCTTGTGTTCGACGTTGAAGTGGTCGTCCATGTCCGTCTCGTAGCCAATGGCCCGGCCGTCGCCCTTGCGGAACGTCCGGCCGACGTGTACGGCCATGCCGTGTGCTCCGCCTGTGTATCCCGACGTCTCGCCGTAGAAGGTGACGAACCCCGCGGTCTCGGCCAGCAGCACGACCTCAGTTGTCGACGAGAACGACGGGCCGCCATCCTCGCTGTCGCCGTACGTGCCGTTCCATCCTTCCACCAGTCCGTTGTACTCCGCGTCCACCATGTCACGCCACTCCGCCTTCGTGCCCTTGAACGCCGCATTACGGATGCCGCAGACGTCGCAAATGAATCGACGGACGCTACCGACCAACGCTGAGTCGCCGCTCGTGGGCCACAGCACGTGGAGCGACACTTCGGCCATCTTGTCGCTTCGCTCGATGCGGATGGTGTCGATGGTGAGTGCCGACGCTGCGGCTACTGTGTCCACGGTCTCAACGTATGGCGTTTCCATCGGCGCGTAGTCCACGCTGTCCTCTGCCGCCACGTCCGCCGTAGAAGCACGATGGCCGCAAGCGCTGAGCGCCGCGGCCATCGAAATCGTTATAAAAAGTCGTTTCAACTTAATTGTCACTTGTCAATTAGTTTACTCGCCCTTGATGGCTGCCACACCGGGGAGCACCTTACCTTCGATGGCCTCGAGCAGAGCACCGCCACCAGTAGAGATGTAGCTCACCTTGTCGGCCAGACCGAACTTGTTGACACAAGCGACAGAGTCACCACCACCGATGAGTGAGAAAGCACCCTCAGCAGTAGCCTTGGCAATAGCATCGCCAATGGCACGTGAACCAGCGGTGAAGGCATCGCATTCGAAGACACCGGCAGGACCGTTCCACAGGATGGTCTTAGCGCCCTTGATAGCCTCGGCGAATGCCTTCTGGCTCTCAGGACCAGCGTCAACACCCTCGAAGCCAGCGGGTACCTTATTGGCAGGGCAGGTGATGATCTCAGCACCGGGCTTCACAGTCATGGTGTCGAAGTCGAGACCATTGGTAGCGTTACAGTCAGTACCGAGCACGAGCTCTACGCCATTCTTCTTGGCCAGCTCCTCAACGCCCAGAGCGACATCGAGCTTGTCGAGCTCTACGATAGAATCACCAATCTCACCATTGTGAGCCTTTGCGAAGGTGTAGGTCATACCACCACAGAGGATGAGCTTATCAACCTTGCCGAGGAGGTTCTCGATGATACCAATCTTGGAAGAAACCTTAGAGCCGCCCATGATAGCCACGAATGGGCGCTTGATGTTGCTGAGAACGTTGTCGACAGCCTGTACCTCCTTCTCCATGAGCAGGCCGAGCATCTTGTTGTTAGCATCGAAGTAGTCGGCGATAACAGCAGTAGAAGCGTGCTTGCGGTGAGCAGTACCGAAGGCATCCATCACGTAGCAGTCAGCGTAAGAAGCCAGTGTCTTGGCGAACTCCTTCTGGCTGGCCTTCATGGCCTTCTTAGCCTCGTCGTAAGCGGGATCGGCCTTATCGATGCCAACGGGCTTACCCTCTTCCTCAGGATAGAAACGCAGGTTCTCGAGCAGCAGAGCCTCACCCATCTTCAGGGCAGCAGCCTCGGCCTGAGCCTTAGCACAGTCGGGAGCGAAAGCCACGGGAACACCGAGAGCCTTCTCTACGGCCTCACGAATCTGACCCAGCGACTTTTTCTTGTCCACCTTACCCTTGGGCTTACCCATGTGCGACATGATGATCGTTGCGCCACCGTCAGCCAGAATTTTCTTCAGCGTAGGCAGTGCGCCGCGGATGCGGGTGTCGTCTGTAATCTTACCATTCTCGTCCAGGGGTACGTTGAAATCTACACGTACGATTGCCTTCTTACCGGCAAAGTTGAATTCGTTAATTGTCATAATGCTTAGTATTAATTATAATGTGTAATGAATCTCGTTTGAAACGTTTGCAAAGTTACTATTTTTAATTGGAATTTGCGTCTCGGCCGTCGAATATTTAAGTCTTTTTCACACCGACAATGTTCGTCTTCGGCAACTCGCGGTTGCGGCGGTTCACGACGGTGACAACGGCCTGCGCCAGGTTGATGAACGCCAGACCCGTGGCGGTGTCGCTGCTCGTCGCGGCGGGCTCACCGGCATCACCGCTCTCGCAGATGCTCTGCACCAGCGGAATCTGCGCCAGCAGCGGAACGTCCATCTCTTCCGCAAGACGCTTACAGCCCTCCTTGCCGAAAATGTAGTAGCGGTTCTCCGGCAGTTCAGCAGGCGTAAACCAAGCCATATTCTCCACTAAGCCGAGGATGGGCACGTTCACTTTCTCGTTGCGATACATATCAATACCCTTGCGAGCGTCGGCCAGCGCAACCTGCTGCGGCGTCGAGACGATGACGGCGCCGGTGATGGCCAGTGTTTGCAGTAGTGTCAGATGGATGTCACTCGTGCCCGGCGGCGTGTCAAGGATGAAGTAATCCAACTCGCCCCAGTCGGCGTCGGCAATCAATTGTTTCAGTGCGCTCGTCGCCATGCCGCCACGCCACAGTGTCGCAGTATCGGGCGAGACGAAGAAACCTATCGACAGCATTTTCACGCCGTATGCCTCAATCGGACAAATCAAGTCGCGTCCGTCCACTTTGACAGCATACGGCCGTTCGTCTTCGACGTGGAACATTTTGGGCATCGACGGGCCGAAGATGTCGCAGTCCAGCAGTCCGACTTTGTAACCCAGGCGTGCCAGGGCGATGGCGAGGTTCGCAGACACCGTGCTCTTGCCTACGCCGCCCTTGCCGCTACTTACGGCGATGATATTTTTGACGCCGCTCAACAATTGGTCGCCCGTTGGCCGCGGCTTCGATTTGAACTCAGTCTGAATCGTCACCTCGACATCCTTGCCGCAATGGTACTTAATGGCAGCTTCCGCGGCCTTGACGGTCGACTTCAGAAAAGGGTCGGTTTCCCGCGGAAACTCCAATACCACCGTCACGCGCCACGGCTCGCCCTCGTTCTCCGGAGCGCTGACGGCCGGCTGGTCCGCCACCATCCCGCTCTCCACGAGGTTCTTCTTCGTGCCGGCGTACGTCACCGTCGCCAGCGCATCCATAATTATCTTAGGGTATAATGTCATGCAGTTTACATTATTGTCTTCTCCTTGGTGGCGAGCTTCTGCCAGTCCTTGTCGTTATTATACAAGGGCTTGCTGCCAACAGGAATCAGGAATGTGGCTGCCACGTCCTTGAACGTGCTCTTCGAGATAGATGGCGGCGTCGGGCAGTTCAGCACGACCTCGCGCAGCATCGGGCATTTCTGGAATGCAGAGCCACCGATTTTCTTCAAGGCTGCCGACAGTTCCACGCGTGTCAGCATGGAGCACTCGTAGAAAGCGTCGCTGCCGATGCTTGTCACGGCTACGGGAATCTTAATCTCAGTCAGCGATGTGCACTTCTCGAAAGCGTCATCGCCAATCGTCAACAAGGCGGCTGGCAGGCTGATGCTGTTCATCGCGATGCAGCCCTGGAAGGCCTTTGTGCCGATCTTCCTCACGGTGTTAGGCAGCGAGACGCTGGTCAGGCTCGAGCAACCATTGAAAAGACCGTTGGGAACTTCCTCGATGAATCCTCCGATGCTGGCGTTTGTCAACTGGCTGCACTTCTCGAAAGCAGAGCTGCCAATGCTCTTCACCATCGTGGGGATGTTGATGCTGGTCAGACCGCTGCCCTCGAATGCTTCGCTCTCAATCTTTGTCAGACTGCTGGGCAGTTCAATGGCGTTCAGTGAGCGGCAACCGTCGAAGGCGTTGTTCTTGATAATCTTTACGGTTCCAGGGATATTGATGTTGTTGAGGTTCGAACAGCCCTTGAAGGCATCGCTGCTGATGTCGTCCAGCGAACCCTGTAGCACGACGGTAGTCAGACTGTTACAGTTCTGGAATGCGGAGCTTCCCATCTTTGAGAGATTCTCGAAACCAACTTCCTGCAACGAGGTGCAGTCCTGGAATGTGTAGCTGCCAATCTTTCTCACACCTTGCATACGGATGGAACTGAGGCTCTTACAATTCTCGAAAGCCGAGCTGCCAAGTTCGTTGGTGGCGTCGGGCAGTATGACGGTAGTCAGGCTCTTGCAGCCCTGGAATACGTTGTTGTCAATCTCCTGCAGCGTCTCGGGCAGCTGTAAGTTAGCCAAATTCTCGCAGTTACGGAACGTCTCGTTGTCCAACTTCTTCAGTGGAGCAAGGATGTTGGCGGTGGTGAGTGCCTTACAGTCCTTGAAGACCTGCGTACCCATCTCCTTGATATTGGCGGGAATTTCAATAACTGCCAGCGTCTTGCAATCCTCAAAAGCCTCGCTGCCGATGCTGGTCACGTAGCCTGGAATGCTAATGGCCGACAGGCTCTCGCAGTTCTTGAATGCAGCATTATCGATAGTTGTGACGGTCTCGGGGATCGTCATCGTTACCAGCGCCTTACAGTCCTCGAAACAACTTTTGCTGATGTTGGTGATGTTCTGTGGCAATATGACCGTAGTCAGTGCCTTGGCTCCTGAGAATAGTCCGTTAGGCAGTTCGTTGGCCTTGGTCTTCATGCCTTCCTTGCCTTCAGTGATAGTGGCTTCCGACAGGTCGACACTCATCACCAGACATTCGCCGTTCTTTTCCTTTGCTTTGGTACGGTTCACAATCTGCTGCATCAGTTTGATGTCGGCGCCGTTCATCGGTCCGCTCACTTTCAGCTCTGTAATCTTAAACCTATCGTCTTCTAAAATCTTGGAAGCCAGCTGACCTGCTGCGTCCAACTTAACACTTGTACGGCCCTGAGCCATAGCCAGCAGTGGCATGGCGGCCATAAGGATACAGATAATTCTTTTCATAACACTTCTTTTTTTAGGTTTGTTATTTTGTTTCTATTTTGCTTTGTCCTTACTGCTACGCTTGTCGCGGTGGTACGAGCGGTAGTCGTCCAACTCGATCTCCACGTCGGGCTCCGTCAGTTCTCCGTCGCGAGGCAGGCAGAATTTCATGTATTTGATGTTCAGTCCGCGGGCTATCCACATTCCTTCGTAGTACGTCTGGATGCTGGCGGCAACCGAATCCTTGCACGCGTCAGCATACAGGTCGGTGGTCTTTACCAATATGGGCAGGTGATTCTTCTCTACCAACAAAGATGTGTAGGTAAACAGAAAGTTCGAATCCGTCTTCAGGTGTACGAAACCGCCGTCCGACAGGAACTTGCGGTAGCGCTCCAGAAACCACGTCGACGTCAGTCTCTTCCTCGGATTCTTCATCTGCGGGTCGCAGAACGTCAGCCAGATCTCTTGCACTTCGCCCTCGGCAAAGAAGCGATCGATAATTTCGATGTTCGTACGCAGGAAGGCCACGTTCTTCAGACCTTCGTTCTGTGCCTGCGTTGCTCCTGTCCACATGCGGGCGCCCTTGATGTCGACACCGATGAAGTTCACGTCAGGAAACATCTTTGCCAGCCCGACAGTATATTCCCCTTTACCGCAGCCCAGCTCCAGTATGATAGGATTATCGTTATGGAAATAGTCCTCGCGCCAACGGCCCGTCAGTGGAAAAGCAATGTCTTTCAGCGCCCCGTATGGGTACTGAAAGACGTTGTTGTAGGTCGCCATATCGGCGAATTTAGCCAGTTTGCCTTTGCCCATTAACCGTTAACCATTAACCAATAACCGTTAATCGATAACGACAGTCGTCCAGCCGTGCTTGTCTTCGATTTCGCCGTACTGGATGCCGCGCAGGGTATCGAACAGTTTCTTCGACATTGGACCGGGCTTGTCGCCAAACGAGTAGCGCTTGCCGGTGTCGAGGTCGTCAATATAAGAAATAGGTGAAATAACGGCGGCTGTTCCGCATGCACCTGCCTCCTCGAAGGTCTCCAACTCTTCCTCGGGGATGGGACGACGCTCTACCTTCATGCCGAGGTCCTCGGCCACCTGCATCAACGACTTATTTGTGATAGAGGGCAGGATAGATGTTGACTTCGGGGTGATATAGGTGTTGTCCTTGATGCCGAAGAAGTTGGCAGCACCACACTCGTCCATGTATTTCTTCTCCTTGGCGTCCAGATAGAACTCGCAGGCGTAGCCCTTCTCGTGAGCCAGGTTGTTGGCGAACAAAGAGGCAGCGTAGTTACCACCCACCTTATATTTGCCTGTGCCGAGGGGAGCCGAACGGTCGTAGTCGCGGATAATCACGTAAGGATTAGCAGCGAAACCACCCTTGAAATACGGACCTACAGGGGTGACGAAAATCAGGAAGCAATACTCTTTTGCGGGATGTACACCGACCTGGGCGCTGGTACCGATGAGCAGCGGACGGATATAGAGCGTAGCACCGCTCTCGTAGGTGGGAATCCACTCCTGATTCAGGCGAACCACCTTCTTCACCATCTCCGTGAACAACTCTGTGCTCACCTCAGGCATCATAATGCCGCGGCAAGTGCTCTGCAGGCGGGCTGCATTCTCATCGACACGGAAGATACGCACCTTGCCGTCGGGACAGCGATAGGCCTTCAAGCCCTCGAATGCCTCCTGACCGTAGTGCAGGCAGGTAGCGGCCATGTGCAGGTTCAGATACTCGTCGGAGCAGACCTCAATCTCGCCCCATTTACCATCACGGTAGTAACAACGTACGTTGTAGTCGGTCTTCATGTAGCCGAATGACAGACTACCCCAGTCTAAATTCTTCATAATGTTTATGTTTTTATGCTAATTGTTTACTATTTGTGCGCAAAAGTAATCAAAATATCGCTCTTATGCAACATTTTTTAGTGAAAAATGTCTATTTTCCCTTTTTTCTTGCTAATTTCGTACCCATATGGCACTTTGGGGGCGATTACTCCCTCTCCGCCTGAATCTTTTGGAGTTCGGCTTCTGTCTTGGTCAGTTTGTCCTTGCAGAACGCAATCAATCGCTGTGCGGTTTTCAACTGCGCAGCGAGTTCGTCTATATCATACTCATTGGCTTCCATTTTGCGCACGATGGTCTCCAACTGCGCCAGCGCCTGTTCGTATTTGATGTTTTCTTCCATAACTCTTATCTCTACTATTATCTCTTAACTCTTCACTACAGATTGTATTGTTCCCTTTTCCACTCTTGTCTCTATCTCGTCGCCGGGCTTCAACTGTTGTGGGTCGCGCACGGCCCGACCGTCCTTCAGCGTAATGCTATAGCCGCGACTCAGCAATAGTTGCGGGTCGAACCCCTGCAGTTTCAGGCTGAGGCTTTCCAACAAGTGCTTCTGATTGGTCAGTCGTCGCTCGATGGCTATGGGCAAGCGGCTTTTTGTTGTTTCGATGCGGTGGCGCTGGTCGCTTACTATTCGCAGGGCGAGGGTGGGGATGAGTGTCGTCAGCGTCGCCATTCTTGTCTTTTGGCTGTTTATCCGTTGGTTGACAGCGTAGGACAGGCGCTGGCTGGCATCGTCCAGCCGTTCCAGGACGCGCAGGAGATTGTCTGTCAACAAGGCCGCAGCGGCTGTGGGTGTTTTTACGCGGGTATTACTGATCATGTCAAGAATGCTCTCGTCGCGTTCATGACCGATTCCCGTAATGATGGGCAACGGGAATTGTGCGACGTTCTCGGCCAACGCCAGCGTGTCGAAACCGCTCAGGTCAGCCGTTGCACCGCCACCGCGCAGGATACACACCACATCGAAATCGCTGATGCGCTGGTATATCTCGTTCAAGGCATCAACGACGGATGCTTCTACCTGCTCGCCTTGCATGATGGCGGGGAATAGCGTCACGTCAAACTTAAAGCCGTAGTCGTTGTCCTCCAACTGTCGGCAGAAGTCCCCATAGCCTGCGGCATGCTCTGCGGAGATGACAGCTATGCGTTTGGCGAAAGTGGGAATGCGCAGTTCACGTTGCAGGTCGAACACACCCTCTTCCTTCAGCTGACGGATAATCTCCTGACGCTTGCGGGCCATATCGCCGAGGGTATAGGTGGGGTCTATGTCGCTGACAATCCACGAAAATCCGTAGACTTCGTGAAACTGGGCATAGACGCGCAGCAGCACCTTCATGCCGGCACGCAGCTGTTGCCCGGTGGTGCGTTCGAAATAGGGCTTGACCATCACCCACGTCTGCCGCCAACATTTGGCCGATGCTCGTGCCACGGGGGTGGCGGAGTGTTCGTCCTTCTCTATAAGCTCCATATAGCAATGCCCTCCGTGCTCGCGACACTCCGACAGTTCCGCTTCTACCCAATATTCCTTGGGCAGGGCATTCTCGATGGCGTCGCGCACGAGGCCGTTGAGTTCAACCAGTGTCAGTCGCGTTTCACTATTCATATCTCTTACTTCTCACCTCTCACCTCTGCTTTCCCTATCATATACGCCCGCCAGAAGTTGGGCATGCCGTAGCCATAGACGTTGTCAGGATGTTCGCTGTTTTCGCCCGACTGTCGAACGAGATTGATGATTTCCTTGGCGCTCTTCTCAGGCATCGCCTGCCACAGACACGCCATGAGTCCGCAGATGACGGGAGCCGCAAACGACGTTCCCATATCGCTCATGATGACGCCACGGCCGTTCACCAGCCGCGTGGGGGCTCCGATGGCCACCACGTCGGGCTTGATGCGCTGGTCCTGCGTGGGACCGACGCTGCTGAAGGGGGCTATCTTGTGGGGCTCGCTATCCATAACGGCTCCGACGCTCATGATGTGTTCGGCATCGGCTGGCACACCGATTTTCTTCCATGTCCCCATGCCCGAATTGCCTGCCGAATTGACCAGTATGATACCTTTCGCGGCCAGCATCGATGCCGAGCGGCTGACGAATGCCGTCCTGCCGTCGAGCTGCCATAGGCGATACGTCATCCACGGATGGTCGTATTCGTTGTATCCCAGCGACGAATTGATGAGGTCGCACCCCACGGAGTCGGCAAACTCGGCGGCCATCGTCCAATAGTCTTCCTCCACCTCCTGCTCCGTCTGCTGGTCTTCCGAGCGCAGGAGCCAGTAGCTGGCCTTGGGAGCCGTGCCTATATAATAATAAGGTACGTTGACGGCCATTGCCGACAGCACCTTCGTACCGTGGTCGATACCGTTGAACAGGTTGGGTGCCTCAGGATTGACGAAGTCGCGGCTGCCGCGGATGTCCACACGCTGGAAGGCGGGAATCTTGTCCACGTTCTTGAATCCTCCGTCGATGACGGCAATCATCATCCCTTCGCCGCGCAGACTGATGCTGTGCAGGCGTTCGCCCTTCACCGTCGTAATCTGACCTGCTGCCGTGCCATAGACGTTGCCGGGCGTGCTGTCACGTTCCTCGAACTGCTCGCGCACCTTCACCTTCAGCGTCCCTGCGGGCACCGAGTCGGGCGACTGCCACACCAGCCGACTCCCTTTGACGCAGGGCAGCTGGCGGAGGCGCTGAATCAGCGTCGAGTCCTTGACGCGCACCAACACGGTGTTCTGCCAACGGCTTTGGCCGACGATGCTGACATCCTTGTTTTCGATGAGGCGGACATAGCGGCGACTGACGGGCAGATCGGTGGAGTCCACCGTCAGCCCCTGTCGTCTGCGCCGTTCCACGCTGCGTCGCGACAGAAATCGGGTAGGGTGTGCCAACAGGTGTGCCGACTCCTGCTTGTCTGTCAGATAGAGTCGGTAGATAAACCCGGGTGTTCCCTTGTATTTCACGCGTGTTGCCGCCTCCTGATCGGTATCGGCATGCCCCGCGAGCGCTATTGTCAGCAGAAACAGAACAACCAGTACGGTCTTATTCATAATTCTTCTCGTTTCGTTTCTTTAGGTAAATCACGACGCCGATAACGATTAATACCACTACTGCTGCAATGTGTAACCAATCCATAATCCTTCTGTTTTATTGAGTTTCTTCTTTGTCTTCTTCATCGCGGTGCAAATTTAATAATAAAAAACGAGCCCACCAAACGATGAGCAAAAAAAATCACATATCGCTTGGCGGTATGGGAATTTATTCGTACCTTTGCGGGCAATATTGATAACTAACAAACAAAATATTGCGTATGAAAAGAAACTTTTACTTGATGATTGCCCTCCTGAGCAGTTTTGCCAGCGGCGCGTGGGCTGCCGAGATTTCCGACAGTCTGAAATATTTGAAAATCCTCAACGAAGCCACGACTTACGTCTTCAACTATCCGTCGAAGAATGCTGCGGGTGAGGACATAGTGCTCTCGTCGGCACTCGTCGCTTGGACCCCTACAGAACCCAAGGAGACCGACGCCATCGAGTCGCTCCACATCTACAGCCACTTCACCATTACCTCCGACAACGAGTGTCCTTCATCGAATCTCAACCTGAAGGAACTGGCGCTTTTCGGCATTCTGTTGAAGGAGAAATACGCGATGGAACTGGACCCGACTCAGGATTTCATCAGCCATGCCATCATCATTGCCCCCGACTATGAGGGCTATGGCGTCACTAAAGACCTGCCGCATCCTTATCTGGCGCAGGAACTGACCGCCCAGCAGGTGATGGATGCCGTGGACTACGGACTGAAACTTTACCAGAAGCATGTCAACGACAAGCGCGTGCTGCCCTTCAAGGACGATTGGCGGACGTTCGGCTTCGGCTATTCACAGGGAGGCGCCGTGGCCGTGGCCGTACAGCGATACATCGAGCAGCATGGGCTGGACGAGCCGTTGCGCTACCGTGGCACCATCTGCGGCGACGGTCCTTACGACCTTATTGCCACCATGCGTTACTACATGGAGGACGATGGCAATAGCTATGGTGTGCAGACCGAACATCGCAAGGGAATCAATACCATGCCGATGGTGATACCCATGATTATCCAGGGCATGATTGACACGCATCCCGACATGAAGAACCATCAGTTGACGGATTATCTCTCACAGCAGTTCCTCGACACGGGCATCATGGACTGGCTGACGAGCAAGGAGTTCGTTATCAACGACATCCATAAGGAGTGGTACAAACAGCTGCAGGAGGGCTTCGAGGCCAATGGACGCACCTATACCAAGGAGCAGGTGGCAGAGATGTTCCAGTCGCCCAAGGAGGATCGCGTCTGGGGCCGCCTCGACAAGATTTTTACACCCGGCTTCTATAGTTATCTGACTAATGCCTCCAACTTCAACGCCGTGCCGACGGAGAAGGGCGATGCCTTCAAGGACCTGCACCGTGCACTGGCTGACAACAGCGTGACGACGGGCTGGGAACCCAAGCACCGCATACAGTTCGTCCACTCGAAGGGCGACATGGTGGTGCCTTACGGCAACTACCTCGCATTCCACGACGCCCATCCCGACAGCGAGGGCACCATCTACAGGATAGACGACAGCCTGACCGACGACCATATTGACGTGGGAACGTCCTTTTACCTCGCCCTCACCACCACTGGTACTTACGGCGAGTACTTCCAATGGCTCGACGAAAGCGGCTCGACGGAAGTCAAGAATGTTCAATGGTCAATGGCCAATGTTCAATCAGAAAATTGGTACACCCTCGATGGTCGTAAGCTGAACGCCCGACCCACGCAAAAGGGTATCTACATCAACAAAGGAAAGAAGGTCGTGATTAAGTGAGAATAAAGCAGAGCTCGCTCATGCTTTATCGAACGTGAGCGAGCTCGAGCAAATCTCAAGGTCGTGATTATGTGAGAGAAGAATCGAGCGTAATCACTCCTTGTTGATGTAACTGTTGTTTTTCACCAGATTGACTGGTGCGTCAATGCCACGCGTGAAATATCCTCCAGCACGGAGTTCGTCTATACCACCGAAATCCATCACTACCACTCCGGTCTTCTTGCCGTAGTTCTTTTCTACATGGTCTGCTACCCAAGGGTTCATGTCGCTTGCCACTTCTGCGTAGTTCATGTCGGCGAATTGCATCCATTCCCAACTTTGCTTCATCGACATGCCGTGGTAAGCTGACGAGTGGTTGAAGAACCATGTGTTGTCAGTTGAGGCTGCAGCCTTCTCAAAACATGTTCTCATAACACCACACTTGCGGTTGATAAAGGAATGGTACAGTTCGTCGCCATCGCTTTGATACAAGTCCTGCACATAGAGCGGAGCCTTCTGGCCGTTCTTGAAAATCAATTCGCTATTGTCGCCCCAGCCAGAAGCACGCACGTCGAGGTTGTAATTGTTTGATTTATAGCGTTGGATGAACAGGAGTTTACCCTTACATTGGTTCAGACGGATGTCGGGCGTGGGGTTGTCCACCACAAGACCCTGACTGCGCAAACTCTCTACCTTGTCGTATACCTGCTTGTACATGTCATCTGACTCGTCGCCTTCAAATTTAAGGATGATGATAGCCGTTTCACCCTTGTGGGCACGCAGTTGTTCAACAATCTTGTCGATACCCTCTATAAAAGAAATGCCCAGGAACACAAAGCCGTGGTAGATGCCCAGTTCATTGTTAGGCAGTCCGTTGACGAACTTACTACCTTTATCCAGACGGACATCGAAGCTTCGTATGCCCGCACCCCACTGGTAAGCGATGTTTAGTCCTTGGGTTGTAGTTCTGCGCCCGAAAATAATGTTGGCTCCAGGTAGTTTATACCAGCAACGTTCGTCCTTCCCTATTTCAGGATAGGTGAAGGTGTCGTGTGTGCCAGGGATAGACATGTCGCAAATCTTCGGATTCCTGCCCTTATAGGCTTCGTCCATCCAGTTTTCTAAACCGGAGGCATAGCGCCAGTTTTTCCCCTGTAACTTCCTTATTATACCCCTTACCGGTTCTGCAATCATCTTACAAACATTGACGAAGGTTTTTCCAATATTTAAGAAGCGTTGACCTAACCAGCCCCAGAAACCACGTGTACCGACAGTGGCGGCATTGTACTTGGCAAGTTCCTCTGGCGGCAGCGAGTTGTAGTAATCCATCAGGTAGTCCATTTCGGAAGCCCAGATAGATATAGACTCATTGTCGCTGGACTGAACAATCAGCAACGTGTCCTTGAATATCTTGTCACCCGTTTGCGACTCCACCGGCATAGGTATGGTTACTTCCAAACCTTTCAGTACACCGTCGTTGGCCCAGCGGTCAACGATGTTGACAAGTGGTCTCCACTTTCCACTGAAGACCATCTCCTCGTAAGGTTCCTCGTCTTCATCACAATCAGCTTCGAATGAATACAAATCGAATTCGCCATTTTCCTTCACATCGTAAACCATGTAGTCGGCGCATGCGGCTTCATCGTCCATATCGATGTCCGCCCATGTTCCACAAACCTCTTGTGCAAACCGTCGCTCGGCTTCAGTCCAGTTGTTCTGATTTCCCTTGTTGTCGTCGTCATCACTGCTGCATGATGTTAATGAAACCATCGTCATGCTAAAAGTAAGGATGATAGAAATCATCCAAAAATAAATTTTCTTCATATTTTGTTAATCGTTTTTTTTCATTAATCGCTTTTTTCGGCTGCAAAGGTACAATATTTTAAGTTCATAGTTGCTGTCATTTAACATCTTTTACCACTTCTGAGCAAAAATCACTGTGGTGAGTCTTGGCTTTTCGCTCACTTAATCGTACCTTTTCGCTATGCGAGAAGGTACTCTCGCTTGGAAATAAAAAGAAAAACAGTTTTTCTTTTTGTATTTCGCTCGCTTATTCGTACCTTTGCAGCTACGAACAATTAAAATATGATGAATGCATTCAGAATAGACGGCCAGCGTGCCGTGAAAGCCTGGTGTGAAGGATACTTTTTTCTTGATTGATATGGCTATACAGGTGACATACAGGCGAACCAAGAGGCTGTCAATGCGCATCGTGAAGAACGGCGATGTACATGTGTCGGCACCTATTGGTATGCCTAAGAAAGAGGTGGAGCGATTCATTGAAGAACACCGCGAGTGGATAGCCGAGGCACGCAAGAAAACCTGTGAGAGCCAGAAGCGTAGGGCTGACTTTTATAATCAGTTGCCGCTGAAGACGAGAGAACAGGCTGACGATGCCTTGCGGCGATTGAAAGCCTTGATAGAGCCAATGGTGGACTGCCACTCCAAGGAGATGGGCGTGAAACCGTCCGCAGTACGTTACAAGGCGATGATTTCACGTTGGGGTGTCTGTAATGTCAAAAATAAGTCCATCTGCTTCTCGGCCTATCTGCTGCTGTTGCCGGAATGGTGTGTCGAGCACGTGGTGGTTCACGAACTGTGCCATCTGTTGGAACCAAGCCACAACGCCCGTTTCCATGCACTGATGGACAAGTTCTTCCCCCGTTGGAAAGAAACCCGCAAGGCTGCGATTATATCAGATAAACAATGACTTACAAAAGCTTTTTTATTGCAGCCATGCTGCTTAGCCTGATGCCTCTTACGGTCGGGGCATTATTCAGGACGGCCAATGTAAGAGGAATGCTCTTGATGACTCTCGACGAGAAATAGACGAACGGCACGACGCTGAGCAAGGCAATGGCATCACCCCAACCAGGAATGATGCCGATGAGCGCATCGAGATAGTATCTATCCATATAGCGCGTAAGGCCGTTCATCGTCTGACGCGTAAGGCCGTTCATCGTCTGATAGGCCTGGTACCCTCCCCGATGTTATCAACATCGTGGTTCCTCCCTTCTCCATCAGCCGCTTGCGCCGTAATTCTCGCTTCTCGTCTTTGTTCATTACTTAATGCTTCAAAGTCATTATCTTCGTGGGACAAGCTAATACGCACTTACCGCACTTCAGGCAGTCAGGATGCAGATAGCCGATGGCCTCGCCGCGAGAGTCGTAAGGCGTGAGCTGCATCGGGCAGACGCGAGCACACTGCTTGCACTTCATTTGACAGGCACTCGACACGTGGATGTTCGTGAATGCTTTTGGCAGTGGAGCTTTCTTAGGTGCTACCCAGTTGGAGATGGTTCCCATTGGACAGAACGAACACCATGTGCGTGGTGCATAGATGAAAGAAAGCGTGACACCAACGATGGTAGTCATGACGATAATCGTCCAGAAGACCTTGCCTATACCAGCCCACATGGGAAGTCCACCCTCGCTCCAAGGCACAAAGCTTAGTTGTATGCCAAACATAGTGAAGATGAAGAACACCATG
>ONMN01000090.1 GCA_900318885.1 uncultured Prevotellaceae bacterium
GAGGGTAGATGGAAGAAGGCTGAGGGAAGCGTGGTTTATCAACAATTTGTGGATAACTGTCGGGTTATCCACATTTTTTGTTTTATTAACGAAAATCAAGATATAAGATAAGGGGGAATTTTGTAAATTTGCAGCCGTTTTCATTATCATATAACGCCTATAAATTCTGTAAACTATCAAATGGATAATAACACTCAAGAATATATTATATTAAGCAACTACGAACAATAGCGGAATGGCATGAAGACGAAGGAATATTCCATGCGGGAGATGATAATCGACCAGTGTCTGGGGACGGGTCGGGAGTTTACGCGCGAGGAGCTGCAGGCGGAGGTGAACAAAGGCCTCGAGTCGCGCGGCATGCTGCCTGTGCGGTCGAAAGGCACCATCCTTCAGGATATCGGCGAAATGAACGAGAAGTTCTATCGCGTCTATCAGACGTATGGCATCGTCAGCGAGCAGCGCGGGCGCAAGCATTACTATCGCTACAGGGACGGCATTGAGTCGATATACAACCGCGAGCTGACGGCGGAGGAGATTGAGCGTCTGCAGGAGGTTCGCAGCCTGTTGCAGGGTCTTCGCGGCATGCCTCAGCTGGAGTGGATTGACGAGATGGCGGCTCGTTTCGACCAAAACATCATGGGTTCTGAGCGGAGCATTGCGAGTTTTGAAGACGGCACGCCGGGCGACGCGCAGTTTTTCCTGCAGTGTTTCAACGCCATCAGCCACAAGCAAGTGCTAACCATCAAATACGGCCCCTTCGGCGCGGAGGCGAAGGAGCGCATCATCCATCCTTACTACCTGAAGCAGTATCTGCGCCGCTGGTATCTCTATGCCACCATCGAGGGCAAGGAGTTTGTGACCTGTTTCTCGCTCGACCGGGTTCGCTCCGCGCGTATAAACAATGAGGTGGAGTATCGCGAGAGCGCCATCGACTTCAACCATTATTTCGACGACATCGTAGGTGTTACGCATCCTCAGGCCGGTGTGGTGGAGGAGGTTGTCATCGAGGGTGACAGCTGGGCTGAATACTACCTGCGCACGCTGCCCATCCATCCGTTGCAGCAGTTGGAGAGCCTGGGCGAAGAAGGCTGCCGCGTGACGATGCGCCTGATGGTGAATCGCGAACTGGAGCGTGAGATTCTGTCGTACGGCGAGCACCTCCGCGTAAAATCCCCCGAGCACTTCTGCCAGCGCATCATCCAACTGCACAAAACCCTTTCGGAAGCCCCCGACGATTCCGGGGATAGCGGAAGATAAAAATTTTTTTGCTTTCCTGATGATTTTTTTCAATGCGTTCGCACTGGGTGAACGCATTGGGCTTAATTTTGCACCCGTAATTTGATTTTTTTACTTTAAAAACTTGTAGAATTATGGATGGAATATTCTTTTTATTTGTTGTATTGGTCGTTGTCGGCAGTTTGCTGGCAGGTTATGTGAACGAGGCTGAAAAGCTGAGTGCATGAAATTAATGTATAACTTTTTAAACCTAAGAAGAAAAATGAGAAGTAACTGTGAAATTTTTGAGTTGGGTAAGGAGATGGCGTGCGACACGCTGGTGCCTTACTATGACATGGGTATCAGTTGCGGTCTGCCCAACGAGATGGGCGATGTTCCGCCCGAACTGATGGCGGTACCTGGTGTGCTGACGATGGGTCTCAACGTGTCGTTTGTGAGGGCTCAGGGCGACTCGATGATAGGTGTGAACATTCACGACGGCGACCTGCTGATGGTGGAGACTACGAGCCACTTCCGCAATCAGGATATCGTGGCCGCCAAGATTAATGGTGCGGACGTGCTGAAGTCGTACTATATGGATGAGTATGGTCGCCACTGGCTGGTACCGTCCAACGATCGTTACGACTCGATATTGCTGACGGAGGATATGGACATAAAGTTTGTAGGCCGGATGGTGTGGAACATGCAAAGGGATGTTCACGAGTCGGTCAGTAACATCCGTCAGTCCATTGAGCGCTATCTGGAAAAGAATGGCGAGACATTAGAGAAAAAACAGGTAATGTTGACGCGCGAAGAGGTGGAAAGGGCGCTGATTAGCATAGGACCACGTGTGAAAAAGGGACGCCACTGGCTGGGTCCGTGCCGCGTGCTGATGGACTGCGGATATGTCCCGAGGAGTCGCTACGATTTGTTCTGCGAACTGGTGTGCTGTGTGCTGCCCGACCATGAGCATCTGCC
Organism: uncultured Prevotellaceae bacterium; assembly: GCA_900318885.1. Taxonomy (GTDB): domain Bacteria; phylum Bacteroidota; class Bacteroidia; order Bacteroidales; family Bacteroidaceae; genus Prevotella. The sequence goes on from ONMN01000090.1 coordinate 2,197, forward strand.
AGAGGAGGCTGAACTGCGACGCATGGCGGTGGATTGTTTCTCGAAACCGTTTAAGACGTGGAGTGACGAGAAGGCACCTGTGCACGGTCAGCACTATCTGGGCTATTACAACGCTGGCGCTGCTATGCTCAAAGAACTCCCATCAAACTCCCAGAAACTCCCATGATTTTTACGAAAACTCCCATGATGAGAGCGAAACAGCCAAAACTCCCATAAAAACTCCCATAAACTCCCATTGGGCGACGGATTTTTTCTGTCGCCCTTTTTTTGTGCGTAATTTTGCGTTGTCAACGAACGGAAACGGGGATTGGCAAGCGATCTTTAACTTATTGACACAAAGGACACGACAGGAAGGCCTGGCGGAAGAGAAACTATATACGATGAGATACACACGAACAATCACGCGCACATATGTGCGTTCATTTATTCTTTTTTTAAAACATACAAAAACAATGAAACAAACAGCAATTACGATCAGTATGATCAACGAACAAGGTATGAATCGCACGGAGAGTCAGACGCTTCGTGCGGTGGATGGTGAGCAGCGCATGACGTCAATGGAGATTGCAGAGCTCACGGGTAAAACTCATTTTAACGTGATGAAGGCTATCCGTAACATGGAACCAGCCTGGTTAAAGGTCGGCCAATTCCATTTTGAATTGACCTCTTACTTGGACGCTCAAGGCAAGGAACGTCCTTGTTACTTACTCACAAAAACCGAGTGCCTGTACATCGCCACGAAGTTCAACGACGAGGCGCGCGCACGACTGGTATTGCGATGGCAGCAGCTGGAGGAGGACCGACGCGAGGCTTTGGAGTGGGAACGCTGGAAGGCTCGCTGGAGTCAGATTGAGCGTCCGCAGGGTCAGCGACTGCTGGGCGTGAGCGACGAGGAAATCCTGGACGAGGCCGACGATATCATCGGCGACGAGCTGGACGAGCTGAACCGCGCCAGCGACAACTGCTATACACCGACGGACATCGGTGCACCCTTCGGACTGGAAGGTCGCGACCTGAACTCGTTCCTCTGCGACAAAGGCGTCATACATTGGTCGAAAGGCCAGTGGCGACTCACGCCGAAGTATCTGCATCAGGGACTGACGGAGGACCGCAGCTTCATCTATCACGGTCGCAACGGTCACCGTAAGACGCAGTCGCGACTGGTGTGGACGGAGAAAGGGCGCGACTTTGTGCTGGGACTGATAGGATAAGGACAACAACATTATTAACAACTTGAGCGAAGAGTGAGGAAGTCTCATGAGACGATAAAAGGTGGCCACCTTTCCAAAACGCTTCTCTCACTAAAACTCAAGTAAACAATGATTATCAAAGTAAAAATCTCCCAAGAGACATGGGACAGACTGCAATCGGGCAGTCGGAGAATGGAAGGAACGTTAGGCTACGACAAGTGGACGGGTGAGGTGGACTTTAACGCCTTTAACCGCAAGTCGCGCGAACCTGGTTATGTGGCACCACCGGATGCTGTGCTGTATGAGTCGGCAAACGGATGGCTGCGTCAGAGCAAGCGCAGATTCAAGATCTTTGCCAGCGTGAAGTGCAGCATTGGGCGCAAGCGTTCTGCTGACCAGCTGCTGAGTGAGGCTCGTGAACTGACGGACTACCTGAAGAACACGAAGACCATTGAGGAAATCATGGACGAGGTTTAACTAACACAAAAACGATTGAAAGATTAGCTAACTATGTTTTGTATTCAAGACAATCAGTATGTTTCTCCTGCAGTGCCAGGCACTGCGGAGAAACTGAATGAAATCCTTGATTCACCGAAGGTAAAGTGGAAGATCACCACCATCCGGGCAGTCAGGGAACCCGGGGCCATCAAGCTATGGGCTTCGAACAGCGACTTCCAGAAATACTGCCTGAAGGAAGCTGGGAAGAAGAAGGTTGGCGAGGCATTTCAGGCACTCACCGATGAGGAAAAGCTGATGCGATGGGCTACATCGCTGAAGGAATCGTTGCCTCCGCTGATATTCGGAGCACGCGATTTCGACGAGATGCCCCTGAAGAAAGACCCCACGAAAACCATGAAGCGCAGGGTGCTGGCAGGAATCCATCTGTCGGGACTGTTCATGTTTGACGTTGACCACGTGGACAATCCGCGTGAGATTTTCGAAAGGACACAGGTGGAGGGTTTCCCTTGGGAGGTGGTGTTTGCGCACCTGACCTCTTCGGGACACGGCCTGAGGCTGGTATGCAAGGCTCATATCGACGGGAATATTGCGGACAACCAGATAGAACTGGCCAAGGCTCTGGGTGTAAAGGCTGACGCAAGCTGTATCGATGCGTCGAGGATTTCGTACGCGCCCATGCGCGAGGACATCTATTATCTGAACGATGAAGAATTATTGAACTATTACAACGAAGAATTTGACAAGAAGTATTGTGAAGCGTATAGAAATGGGAAAACAGAACCAATTATCCACAAAGAAGGGTTCGATGGGGGTGACGACAGCGAGCCCGTCAGTGGTGAGCCAGTTACAACCACCACCGAGTGTCCGGACACCTACCACGGAGTCAGCTACAAAAGGATCTGTGAAGCGTGGCAGGAAGCCCAAGGTGGCGCCCCAGCCGTTGGAGACCGCCATCGGACAATGCTGCAGCTGGCTCTCGACCTGCGGTATATCTGCGACAACGACCCAGAGGTGGTCTTTAGGACCCTTGGACTGTGCGGATTTGTGCAGGACGTCATCCGCGAGCGGGGAGAACAAGAAGTCCGGGGCGTTGCTGATACGGCTTGTGGTCGTCAACTCTACCGTGAAATCCCGAAAAGGATGCGACAGGTGCTTGAAAGTGCTGGTGTACAAGACCTCGACGGCAGCACAGCTGGACGCCCTGTGGCAGCAGTTGACATCCCTTACGAGCAGTTCGCTCAGAGGCTGGAACCTCTCCTTAGCGCTCCTTATGCCGAAGCCTGTCGCGGAGTGAGCAGGCAGAACTGGATTGGTGCGGTGTTTGCCTCGGGCGCGATGTACTGCACGCTGATGACGCGCTGCTGGTATGAGCATTTCAGCGGTGCCAAGCAGCGGATGAACCCGCAGGTACTGATCATCGGACATCCTGCCTCGGGTAAGTCGTTTGCCAAGGAGCTGGACGACCAGATCATGTGTTCGATGCGTGCGCAGGACGAGGAGGTCAGGGCGCAGGAGACGCGCTACAAGCAGGAACAGAAGAAGCGCGGGACATCGTCGAAGGCGCAGAAGCAGGACGCGCTGACGGAACCGGAGGGCATGATACGTTACCTGCCCACGAAGACGTCGAACAACATCTTCTTCCGACGCTTGAAACGGGCGAAGGAACTGATAGACGGGGATATCGTGCCACTGCATCTGTATATGTTCGACTCCGAGCTGGACTCGTCGATATCCGCCCAAAGCGGTGGTGCATGGATCGGGAAGCACGACCTGGAACTGAAGGCGTTCCACAACGAGCTGAGTGGTGTGGACTATGCCAATGGCGACTCCATCAACGACATCCTGCCCGTATACTGGAACTCGGTGACGACGGGTACGGCAGTCTCGCTGCACAAGAAGTTCACTTTGCGGAACATCAACGACGGACTGTGCTCGCGTGTGGCCATCTTCCTGATGGAACGTGCGAACTTCCAGATGGTGGGCAAGAAGGTGGTGGACTGGAAGAACAACGAGGCCCTGAAGACGTGGGGCTTTAAGTTCGAACAGCTACACGG
>ONMN01000068.1 GCA_900318885.1 uncultured Prevotellaceae bacterium
TTGAGCACCGTCTCCTGATACAGGTCGTTCAGGTCGTCCTGGTCGTTGGCATAGATGTAGCACACCTTGTAGATGGTACGTTTCTGCGCCTCGATCATCATCAGGAATTCTTTCTCTAATTCTTTCGTCTCCATTGTTCAACTGAATCCTTTTGTCCTATTAGTCGCAGAAAAGGCGAAATAATTACATCCAAACGGAAATATTTACATACGCGCCTTCTGCTTCGCACCAGCACCAGAGCCTCGATACTTCGAGCGGGCCTCGTTGAACTTCCAATTGAGGTTGAAGTCGTGCTGCACGCCGAGCGTGAGGTTGAAGCGCTGGGCGGTGATGCTGAAGTTATTGTAGTCGCCTGGGATAAACCGCATGTTTCTGTGACGAGTGGTTAATTCTTGATATCCACACCACCGAGAAAATTGCTGGCGACGATGTGGATGGTGGGAGCTTTCGGGTCGGCGGTATGGGTGGCACAATTGCCAACACCACCAATGAAGCTGCGGCTTTTTATGACGACGTTGACATGGGGGGGCACGAAGAGTTCAATGCCACCACAGAAGGTGTGAATGTCGATCTCCTCGTCCTCGGTGATGACGGCCTCACGCAGGTCCATGCGGATACCGCCGCAGAAGGCATCAAGACGGGCACCGTGGAAGGTCTCGCCGCGATACACGTACTCGTCGCCACCGTAGTGCACAGAGCAACAGATGCGCTTGCCGTCCTCACCGATGGGCAGTGGGCGCTGGAGCCACTGGTCGGGGTCGCGACGGTAGCTGTCAATGATCAGATTCACACCCACGTAGAGCACTACGAAGATGCAGAAATAAGTTGTCCAGGGCTGTTCGGTTACCTGTTCAAACCAACTCCAATGGATAAAGTCCCAGATGGTCGCCAGTTTCAACAGACTGGCTACAATGAAAATAATTCCGATAATTGTTCTTGGTTTCATAACTCATCATATAGAATTAAACGTTTCCGGGTGCAAAGCTAGTAAGAGTCGGCATACACTCCAAATTTCTGGGATAAACAGCATGGAAATGTGATGAATGAAACATAAAACATATTAAAAAGTGGTGAAAGTTACCAACTATTGCGGATAAATTCTTAATTTTGTGGCGCGCAATAGTTAAGGCTTTTAAGATATTGGAATCCCCGTTACGGATCTATGATGGGTGGCAACGTGAAGTTCCGTGGAGCAGGCCAATATAAGCTGCATTTCGAAGTTAGCAATGCCCCAGGCAATATTGCTGAGGGGAAAAGCGCTCCTGACCGTCCTGCGGTACTTGGCGAAGCCACCCATGACTATTTCAATTATGAGAACGTCAATGACTGCGGCTACGGCTTCAGTGCTCATTTCTTCAAGAAGTTCGTGGTATTGAAGACTACCACGCCTAATGAGACACTCGGCTGTTTCGGTATGGGTGTCGCCTTCGATGGCGTATATGTGAAGGTGAAACCTTGATCATATCGTTATAGGCACCACCACCTTGAAGGTGATATTCCGTCCCATGTTATAGACACCGCGACGTCCGGTAATCACGTTCTCGTCAGCATACTTCAGACGGCTCAAGTGGTTCTGGTAAGCCTTATTCAGGAGGTTGTCGGCGGTGATGTAGAATTCTGCTATTTTCTTGCCGTTTACCTGAATATCTGTGCCAGCAGAAAGACTGAGCAGTGCATAGCCGGGCGTCGGTGTCTCAGTATCGTCTGCGCTGTAGATGTTTGTCTGCTTCAGATAGCAGTCAAGACCGGCGGCGATGTAGAGATTGTTGAGTGCGACTCCGCTCTTGGGATGGGTATGGCGGTACTCGTGCATGGCGTGTGGACTGACCGTACTATGCGTATGATGGAACAGTTCCCACTTCAGTTCAGATGTCCATTTTGGAGCAGGCGTAAAAGGGAGATACTTTGTGTCGGGTGTTGCATCTAACAACTGAGCATCTACATACGAGAAGGTATTGGAGAAATGGACACTATGGACGGGATGGAAATCGACACCAGCCTCAAAGCCCAGCAATCGGGCATCGCCCTGGGTATAGACGTAGGTGAGGTAACCTTCTTCCATTTCCTCAGCCACACGATGCGTGAAGATGTAGTTGTTGATGCGGTTGGCGAAGAGTGCCAACTGTGCAGAGACATAGCGTGAGGTGAAATCGACACCGAGGTCAGCCTGCAGACTGTATTCGGCTTTCAGGTCCTGGTTTCCTATCTCATAGCGCAAAGAGCCCTCATGCACACCATTTGAGGCCAATTCACTCATGTTGGGTGTACGGAAACCACGGGCGAGATTCAGACGCAGATTAAAGTGCTCGTTGATGTTGCAAACGGCACCGATGCTACCTGTCACGCCGTTGAAGTGACGGGTAAAATCCACGAAACGTTGTTCGCCATCCTCCTCCAGAGCATATCCATGCAGTCGGCGGTGATCATAACGCACACCGCCATTCAACGTCCAGCGGTCTCCAAGGCTTTTCGTGGCGGTGGCATAGATACCGAAGTCGAAAAGGCGGTAGTCAGGAATCAGATACTCCTCGCCCTCGTTGCCCGACTTCTGATACATGCCACCGATGCCCGTAGAAAGTTTCCAGCCGTTCCACTCGTTGGTAATGTAACGCAGATCGTAGGTCAGGGTGTGTAGTTTGAAAAACAACTCGTATTCATCGGCACTCTCTTCAAACTCCTGACGCCGGTTCTGCTGATAGCCGATGATAGCTTTGAGATAGCCCGATGACAGATTCAGTGAGTTGTCCCACACCAGTTTGTAATGCTTCACCTGTTGGAAGGGTAGGGACTTGGAGTATTGACACCCCTTCCATCCCTCTTCATGTTCCAGTTCGCCTGTCTCTGGGTCACGCTCTCCCTCAATGATACTTGGTGTCAGGTGATAAGCCGTCCACGTGAGTCGCGAGTGTCCCCATGCTTTATTCAATCCCAGCATCAGTCGTCCGGTCCGTTCACGGAATTGTGAGCCCGGCACGTAGCCGTCGTACTTGTTCTTATAGGCATGCGCCATCTTGTCGCTGTAGCGGGCATCCCACACAAACCCTTTCTGATTGCCGGCCATCTGTAAGGAGTAGTGGAAGAGTCCGTTGTTAGTCTGATATTCCGAACTGACATGTGCTCTCATCTCACCCTCTGCGAGTGTGGGCTGAGCGTGCAGGATGACCACCCCCGCCATGGCATCAGAACCGTACATCAGCGAGGCTGGACCTTTCAGGATCTCGACACTGTTCACACTGCTGCCATCGACTTCCACACCGTGCTCGTCGCCCCACTGCTGTCCTTCCTGGCGCACGCCTTCGCTCATAACCACGACGCGGTTATAGCCCAGTCCGCGAATGATGGGTTTCGAGATACTGCCGCCTGTGGTCAGCTGGCTCACTCCTGGCTGATGTGCGATGGCATCGATGATATTTGTCGAAGCCGTAGCCCTGAGTACCTGGGGTGATACGATGCTCACGGGCGTCGTGGCATGTTTCAGTTTCGTATCGCCTGTCACACCCGTCACGGTCAATTCATTCAGCTGCAGATGGCGGAAAAATACGTCTGTCGAGTCATCTGCATGGTCATGTCTTATATGATCTTGTGCTGCCAATGTTGTACATATACACAACAATGGCAGAATGATAAATCTTGTTTTCATTCTGTGATTTGATAATAAAATGTATGTAATGGAATTAAATAACCTCCTTTCGGAATCAAACTGAAGGAGGTCCGCGCGTAATGATGGTGCCACAGCAGATGGTGCGGAAGCCGCACAAAGGCTGGGCACGGAATTTCTTACATACATGAACATATAGCGTGACAGCTAATAAAATAGCTGCCAACATAGGCAATGTGAGAAACTGACACAACACGCAGTCGTGTGCCCACGTGGTCAAAGCTGTCAAGTGACCGTGACAACTATGGTGTACGCAGTCGGCACATTCCGTCTTTATGGCCTCATCAGATTCATGGATGTGAACCGACGACAGTACCAACATTGGCAGAAACACTGCCAATAAAATAATGGCTGATAATTGTCTTCTCGTCGTTTTCACGGCTGCAAAATTACATATATTTTTCTATATTTGATATATTAATGATGGATTTTAAACTTTTATTTGTATATTTGCACCAAAATAATAAATGTATAACTGTTATGAAAAGAACTATTCTCGCAGCCATCACACTCTTGTTGGCCATCACCTTGCAAGCACAAAAGCGCGTGAACAACCGCATGTATAACCCTGACCCGGCTCCTGTGGTATCGGGCGACCGCCTCTATGTGTTCACAGGACATGATTTGGATACGGCAACGTATTTCCGCATGCCCGACTGGCAGCTATTTTCCACGACTGACATGGAGCATTGGACGGATCATGGCATCGTCATGACCACCGCCAACTTCAAGTGGGCCAAACAGGGCGACAATGCTTGGGCTTCGCAGGCCATCGAGCGCAACGGCAAGTGGTATTGGTATGTGGCTGCTGAGGACACCACCAAGCACCTCCACGGCATCGGCGTAGCCGTAGCCGACCGTCCGGAAGGTCCATGGGTTGATCCCATCGGTCGCCCGCTCATCCCCGGCAGCTTTGGCTTCATCGACCCCACAGTGTTTATCGACGATGATGGACAGGCCTGGCTCTTCTGGGGTAACAACGGCTGCTGGTATGCTAAATTGAACGAAGACATGATCAGCATCGACACCAGCTTTGCCGACAATGGCATCTGTGACATGCGCGCCATGCTCGACGACGAGGCACAGTTCGGACCCAAATGTTTGAAGATGGACTACCAGCTTCACGAGAAGGTGATGAAGACCGGCTTTGAGGAAGCTCCATGGCTCTATAAGATTGGTGATACCTACTTCTTGGAGTATGCCGCAGGTGGCGTGCCAGAGCACTGGGCTTACTCGACGTCCAAGAGCATCCACGGCCCGTGGCACTATGAAGGTCGTATCACCGACGAGTCGCCGGGCTCATTTACCATCCACGGTGGCACCATCGACTTCAAGGGCAAGTCATACCTCTTCTATCACGACGGTATCCCCTCTGGTGGCAACGGTTTCCGTCGCACTACCGCCTACCGCGAATTCCAGCGTATGAAAGACGGTCGCATACCCAAAATCAATATCGAAGAGTAGGCATGCAATCAACAGTAAAACTAATGGCGGTGCTGATGCTGTTGCTGATGACCAACAGCATGAAGGCACAGCAAAAACCTTGGGAGCATGGTAGGCTACAGGTATCTGACAATCAGCGTTTCTTGCAACATGCCGACGGCACGCCCTTTTTCTGGTTGGGTGAGACGGCCTGGCTGATGCCTGAAAGACTCAACCGTGAGGAAGTAGCGTATTATTTAGATAAGATATGTGATGCTGGCTATAACATGACCCAGGTGCAGGTGCTGAACGATGTTCCCGCGATAAACATCTATGGGCAGCCCTCTCATGACAAACAGGGCAATCTGCTGACCAAGGCCGACTATGGCTATTGGGACCACATGGACTATATCGTCAGTCAGGCCGAGCAGCGCGGCATCTACATCGGTATGGTGTGCATCTGGGGCGGGGTGGTAAAGGCTGGCAAACTCTCTGTTGAGCAAGCTAAGACCTACGGCCGATTCCTGGCCAACCGCTACAAGGACCGTCCGAACATCATCTGGATTATCGGAGGCGATATTCAGGGCGATATCAAGGCTGACGTATGGGAGACACTCGCCACCACCATCGAGTTGATAGACAAGAATCATCTGATGACCTTTCATCCACGTGGCCGCTATACATCTGCCAGATGGTGGAGTAGGGCAGCGTGGATAGACTTCCACACCTTCCAGAGCGGACATCGTAAATACGGTCAGCGCATGAACGACAAAACCTATCCCATACCCGACAACACGGAAGAAGACAACTGGATGTATGTGGATTCCACCTGGGCCTACAAACCCATGAAACCTGTGATTGACGACGAACCTATCTATGAGGGTATTCCCAAAGGGCTCCACGACCCCAATGAGGGAATGTGGCAGGCATGTGATGTGCGTCGTTATGCCTATTGGAGTGTATTTGCGGGCAGTTGCGGACATACCTACGGCCATAATGCCATCATGCAGTTCTATAAGCCTGGCTATCCTTCGGCCTATTTTAATGATAAGGTGTGGACGGAGGCACTTGAAGATCCTGGTTTCAATCAGATGAAGCATTTGAAACGACTGATGCTCGCATTCCCCTATTTCGAGCGCGTGCCTGACCAAAGTGTCATTCTGGATAATGGCACCCAATACGATCGCCTGATTGCCACCCGAGGCAACGATTACTTGTTGGTCTATAATTACACAAGCCGTGATATGAAGATCGACTTACGCAAGATCTCTGGTGATCAAAAGAAAGTATGGTGGATGGATGCCAGAACAGGCCGGCTGACTTATCTCGGCCAGTATGACAACAAGGTGCTCACCTTCCGTCCTCATAAGACGGGAACCGGTATTGAAGATGGCGTCCTCATCGCCATAGACAAAACAATTATCTATGACTTTTGATAAGTATTAACTCATTTAAAACAAAAGAATAATGAAAAAGATGAAGAAACTATTAACGATGACCTTGCTGGCACTCAGCATGGGCCTGACTGGTTGTAACGATGCGGCTGGCGTACCCGACAATCCTACCCAACCTGAAGTCACCCTCGAGGATGCCCTGAAGGATGGTACTATCGTGGCCATGGCTTTCGAACTGAACGGTGAGGAATTTTACGTCGCCTTTGTGAGGGTGGGTGATACCTATGAGTTGTTGGACCTTGACAAGGCGCTGACGCGTGCCGAAGAACCGACCATCACAGAGAAGGATTGTGACTTTACGATGGTACACGATAAGGCTAACAACGTGATCAATTTCACAGTTAAGGAGAAAAAGACTTCCGATCTCGTGCTGACCGCCATCATCGACATCAATACGAGCACCATGGAGGTGATACCAGGCGATCCGAAGTTCAAGGTGACTGGTGTGAAGATGAAGGTGTCCAACGTCGAGATTACCAATCTGCTGAAGGAGAAAGGCGAAGGTGTTACCCTGATCGACGCACTGGTGAAAGGTGCAAAGGTGGAGATTGTATACAAATGGGAAGATACCTCAACTATCTTTACTTTCACCAACGAAGGTGGAAAGTTCTCCTGCGTCATCTCAGGTCCCACTACTAAGGATATCTCAGGTAGTCTGAAGATTGATGGCAACGAACTCTTTTTCTCTGCAAAAGACACATCCTGGCTTTCCCCTGAATTTGATCTCGAAATCAAATTCAACTACGTGAAGAATACCTTTAAGTTCTGGACGATCAAACATGACATTTACAAATCGCATACCATCAGCGTGAATGGCACCGACATCACATCGAAACTGACCAAGGAGTCGGTCTAAGTGTTGTAATTACCAAATCCTGATTCGTTTCTCGGGTCGAGACGCCGAGGTGGAGTTGATCTACTCGGAACTGGGCGCGCCGTGAATAAGAGCCACTTGTAAAGAAATAATATTTTCTTATTTTTTATTAAGAGCCATTTATCCCCTCGATAAGTGGTTCTTATTTTTTTTGTTTCTTTACAGAATCTGCGATCTGATGACAATGACAAAATGACAAAAGGCTGTTTTTGTTTGTTCACAAAACAGTGACGAAATACTTTATATTAATTATATATTATAATATATAATTAATATAATATTATTATTACTAGTTTCGTCATACTTTTGATTTTAAGTTTTGTCATTTGTCATCTGTCACCCACGGAGCCTATTTTGGCACATCCTCATTCTTTAATAATCATCGATGGTGGACAATCGTACATCACTCGTGCGTGATTCGTGCGAATGAGTTGGCTTTCGAGACGTTGGCCTGATGCGCGGTCGATGACGTCGCGATAAACCTCGCCGTTACGATAGACCACACCATCCTCTCGCGAAAAATATTCGTTCTCGGCATGTATGTGGAAGGTGTGGGGTTGCTGGTCCGTGGCCCGCAGCTCGCCACAAAGGTATTCGTCATTTGTCCAAAGGTGGAGTTGATAGGTGTTTTGTGTATCGTTGCGGAAACGGTAGTCGATATAGTTGTACGAAATGCTGGTGCCTGTGCCGAAGGGAATCTGGCGGCCGAAGTCGGGAAAGAGGTCGAGCCCGTCGTGGTGATGGTGCTCCGTGATAGTCAGCTCACTGTGAAGCACGAGCCAATGGATGAGGTTCGACAACTGGCACAGGCCGCCGCCAATGCCCTGTGAAGGTTTGCCTTTGGCGATAGTGAGTCCCTCCTTGTAACCCTTCCGCTTGGATGTGCGCCCGATGAGTTTCCATACGGAGAACGTCTCGCCAGGCCGAATGACCAGTCCGTCGATGTGCTTCACCGCCAGAGCCAGGTTCGTCGCCTTGTTCTCCTGCAGCTGCATGTTGACGTTGCCCAGTCGCCTACGAATCAGTGAATTGTGGCGATATACCACCACAGGCAAAGGCTCCGCCGTCCGCTCTCTGGCGAACTGCGTCTTTCGCAGCATGTCCTGAATGTGGCGCTTCAGGATTTCCTTCTCCATCGACAGTCGATAGGTAAAGGGTGATATCTCACAAAACAGTTTCCTTTTCATTTGTTCATTCATAATACTGGATGCGCCATTCCTTGGCTCGGACCTTGATGTTCTTCGCCAGACATTCGCTGTAGAGCCAAGGCTCACAGCTGTGGATATCGCCTACATTGAGGAAGCCTTTGTAGGGTGCATATTCAGAGCCGCTGTAGCCGCTGACAACGAGGACGTGATGTGAAGGCGCGACGCTGACGGTAATCGTATCGTGGAGTGTGGCGGGCGTAGCGTCCGTCCGCCAGTTCACGGGGTTGATGCAGATGTCAGAGGCAGAGATGACGGGGATGACGTACTTCACGTCCTTCACCGTGTTGTAACAGATGGTGACGCCCGTGTCCGTCTCTCCCTCGGCGGGACGGATATGGCTGCACTGCGCCATGTCGGCCTTGGTCACCTTGTAGCCTAGCACGTAGGCCGCAGCCAACTGGCTGTATGTCTCGTCGTCGATGTGTTTCAACAGTTCCACCACGGCCAGACCGCCCTGACTGAAGCCCGCAATGATGAGTGGACGACTTTTGTCGCGCTGAGCCTGAAAATGGTCGAAGGCAGCGCAGACGTCGCTCCTCGATAGCCTGGTGCGATTCATGATGGTGTCCTCGTTCTGTGTCAGCCAGGCCTCCATGGTGGTGTGACGGTAGAACGGGGCGAAGAACCGGTTGCCCGGCGACATATATGCCGCCACCTTGTTGATCTCCAAATCGCTCATGCGCCCGCGATGCTCGGGGTTCCACACGTCGGCATAATGACATATCCTGCCATCCTCCGTCGTCCAGTCTTCCTCCCATGTCGATACGACATAGAAGATGTCGGCCCCAGTGCCGTCGGTGTCGCCGTCGGCAGTCGCCCACATCGTCGTGTCGTTGTAGTCGGGTGCTTGTGGAATAAACGTTACCTGATCATGCTGCCTCGCTGCATTGTCATCATTAGCTGTACACGATGCAAACGAGACTGTGCTGCTAAACAGTACGGTGGTCAGAAATATAAAGAATACCTTCTGCATATGATAATCTGATATTATAGCTATTCTTGGTTCGTCGGCAAAGCCGAGCGGATGGCATCGTCATAGCCGGTCAATGCGGCAAAGGGCGCAAACTGGGCTGCACGGTTCCACATCGACATCCTCGGATGATGTTTTGGTTCGTAATGTGGCAGATTGATGATGTCGTCGTAATTGTTCATTATGCTTTATGTCCTCCTATTTGTTTGTTGCGCTCCTTGGCAGTGGCACCTTCCTCGAAGTTCAGACCTCTGAGGATGGCATTCTTGCCGAAACGCTTCTTGATTCTCAATTGTGCCTCCTGCATCCTGCGCTCTTTGTCTAATTTGGCTTGCTCTTCCTGGCGCTGTTTCTCCAGAGCTTCGTAGTCGGTGAAGAGATCAAGCTGCTGGGGAGCACTGTCCTGTGCCGATACCGATGCCTCTGACACCACATGATTCGTTGTCAGGTTCAGTCTGCGGATGAGCAAATCGGGATTCACACAGCGGTCAAACAACTCTGTTGCCCCATCCATGATGAGTCGCGATGATGATGTCGGTTTCTCAAAATTGAATGTACCGTGAGCATGTTTTGGCACAGCCTTTCCGTAGTGGTTGGTGGTGATCTCACCATGATATTTTTCGCGGATTTCAGAACGAGTGAGACATTCTGCATCATAACCTACGGTCAGCACCAGTTGGTCAGTCACCAGACGTTTCGATACGAGGTCGAGCGCCATTCCTTCGGCCATTTCCCGTATTACCACATGGGCCTTCTTGAAAGTATATGGCTCTTGCAGCACCTGTCCGCTGCTGAAGGAGTTGGTCTCTGGCTTGTAGGCTTTCACTGCGTCTATGGTACACGGCTCCCAGCCCCAGGCATGATCTATCAGCAGTTGTCAATACCATAGACAGCCAGTTTCTCGGCAATCCCACGTCCCACACGCCAGAATTTGGTCAGAGGGCGATAATCCCATAGTTCATGGCGATACGACATTTCATCCAATTCGGCAATGCGCACACCGTCTTTGTCGGCTGGCATCTTCTTGGCCACAATATCCATTGCCACCTTTGCCAGATACATGTTTGTGCCGATGCCTGCCGTTGCTGTGATGCCTGTTGTGGCCAGCACGTCGCGGATCATCTTCATCGCTAACTCATGCGCCGTCATTTTATAACTGCTCAGATAGGCCGTCACATCCATGAACACCTCATCGATGCTATAGACGTGAATATCTTCTGGAGCAATGCGCTTTCTGATACACCTCGAACAGTCGCGCACGTCCGCCTATGCCGTATGTTTTCAGTGACGGAGAGACAGCCAGACAGATGGTTTTCTCCGTCCGGCTTTCATCAGCCACGACGAGGTTGGTGGTCAGCGGGTCAAGCCCTCTGTCCACGCACTCCACTGAAGCGTAGAACGACTTCAGGTCGATGGCAATATATGTCCGTTGCTGCTGCAACGCTTAGAAGGTTTAAAGTCTGTTATAATTTGCTGGCCAGTTCAACCACCTTCTGTTTGGTTTCCTCGGTCTTCTGCTCGTCAATCTTGGCAGAGACAAAGCCCATGTTCTCCACCTGCCAGTAGTTGCAGATGTCACGGAACTCGGCTGTGGCTCCATCATAGACGCCTGGAGAATAGGATGACATCAGCAATGCCATCTTCTTGACATTGGCGGGCTTATTGACGCAGTACATACGCTGGATGGGAGCCTGAATCTGGGCGCAGAGCGTGAAGTAGTAGATGGGCGCAGCCAGCACCAGCACCTCGGCCTCGTTCATCAGCGGATAGAGCTCCTGCATATCATCCTTTTGGATGCAAGCGCCATTGCCTTTGTTATGGCAGTACTCGCAAGCCAAACAGCCTGCAATCTTCTTACGTGACACGTTTACCAGTATCACCTCATGACCTGCTGCCTCGGCAGTCTTCTTGTACTCTTCCGCCATCCAAGCGGTGTTACCATTAGCTCTCGGAGAGCCTTGTAAAACTAGGACTTTCATAATCGTATTTGTTTAAGTTAATAAAATCTTGTCGCAAATATACGGAAAATAAATGAATAATTGCTACCTTTGTAGCTGATTTTGAGAATTATTAGGATTTACAATGATTGAGATTCGAGAAGCAACCAAAAGCCAGGCAGCAGAGATCGCCAGCCTGATTATGACGGCCATGACGGATGACTGTTGCCTGTATTTTTGTGGCGAAGGCTACGGACTGGAGGATTATTGTAGAATGATGATCATGCTTGTGGAGCGCGAGGATTCGCAGTACAGTTATCGGAATACCTTGGTGGCAATGGATGCCAATCGGGTGGTTGGCATCTCCGTCAGCTATGATGGTGCCCGTTTGCATGAACTCCGACGTGCCTTTATCGAGGCTGCCAAAGAGCATCTCGGCAAGGATCACTCAGGCATGGACGATGAGACACAAGCTGGCGAACTATATCTGGATTCTCTGGCTGTACTACCCGAATATCGCCGTCAGGGTATTGCCCGAGAGCTGCTGTTGGCAACCAAGGAACGGGCTAATCGTTTGGGCTTACCATGTGTCGGACTCTTGGTAGATAAGGACAATCCCGTCGGCGAGGCATTATACGCCTCAGTCGGCTTCCAATACGTAAATGATAACCAATGGGGTGGGCACCCCATGAAACATTTGATATTATAGTAATGAGCAGCATTGTCCTTTCCATATTCCTGCTGAGCATTGGTGCAAGTTTCATTCAGCGCACCACGGGTTTCGGCTTTGGCATCTTCATCATGACGATGCTTCCATTCCTCATGCCAAGCTATGGCGAGGCTACAACACTCTCAGGACTGTTGGCTATCACAACTTCTGCAGCTATCGTATGGCGATTGCGAAGCTACGTCACTTGGCAGCGACTTTGGCCGATTCTGCTGACGTTTATCATCGTCTCGACTATTGCCATTTTCGCCCTGAGACGCATCGAAGACCATATTCTGCGGCGAATCCTTGGCGTGGCACTCATCCTGATTAGCATCTACTTTATGCTTTTCAGCCAAAAGATCAAGTTGCCAACCACAAAGAAAGTGCAGGTTAGTGCAGGAACGCTCAGCGGACTGATGGGTGGTTTCTTCGGTATGCAAGGCCCGCCTGCCGTACTTTACTTCATCCAGAGTGAGCCGACGAAGGAACACTATATGGCAATGGCCCAGACCTATTTTCTGATTGGTAACGTTATGATGACTGGTGTGAGAGCATACAACGGCTTTTTTACCACCATTGTAGCAGTTGATTATCTCTATGGCCTCGGCGGTGTCATCATCGGCACGATGCTGGGTGCCTACGTTTTCAAGCATATCCCCAACCGCATCTTCCGCTACATCGTCTATCTATATTTGCATCAGCGGTGTAATCATACTAATGACAAATTAATTTCCCGTATTTACACAAATCTGCAAACATGATCCACGGCGATGTCGGAGAATCCGAAGGCCTCAGCCTTGGTCATGCGACCGCTGGCTACCTCGGCAACGATATCAACCAGTTCGCTGCCCATCTGAGCAATGGTTTTTTCGCCCCTCAAGACGGCACTGAGGTCAACGTCCATGTTGTCCTCCATCATGCAGTAGGTGCGCTCGTTGGCAGTCACTTTCAGCACGGGAGCGATGGCATTGCCCGTAGGTGTGCCCCTGCCTGTAGTGAAGACGATGGCTTGACAGCCGGAGGCCACCATTGAGGTTACTGATGCGATGTCGAAACCAGCTGTGTCCATCACGACAGCGCCTTTCCTTGAAGGACGAACCGCCTGCTGAAGCACTTCCACAATGGGGCGCGTACCTCCCTTGCGGATGCAGCCCAGACTCTTCTCTTCAAGCGTTGACAGTCCGCCCGCCTTGTTACCTGGCGTGGGCTGACCGGCACGACAATCTTGTCCGGCGGCAGAAAGATGAACTTCGTACTCACGGCACACTTCGATAATCTGGTTGTGAATCTCTGTCGTGGCAGCACGCTTGGCCAATATGTGTTCACCGCCAATCCATTCTATCGACTCGCTCATCACTGTCGTTGCACCCATATCTACGAGAATATCACTCATTTCACCGACTGATGGATTGCTGGCGATACCCGATGTGGCATCGCTTCCACCGCACTCGATGCCGATATAGAGTTCTGAGGCATCGAAGCGTTCCTTTTGCTGCGAACCAGCCTGCTGAGCCATCTCGCGAGCAGCACGGGTGGCCTTCTCGATGGTCTTCAGTGTGCCGCCTTCCTCCTGAATACCGAATGACACGACAGGTTTCTTGGTCAGCCGCTTCTTGGTCAGCCGCTCAATCTTCTCCTTTAGTTTCCGATGGGGAACGGTCTCGCAACCCAAACCGATAATCACCACGCCATAGACGTTGGGATGGCAGGCAAAGCCCGTCAGTACCTTTTGGCTCATGTCGGTATTAGCCTGCACGTCGGAGCAGCCCGTATTGAACACGATGTTCACCGCCCCGCGGATCTGACTGGCCACGATGCGACATGACTCACTGGCGCAGACGCATGTGGGCAGAATCAGGATATGGTTACGAATGCCAGGACGGCCCTCTGCACGACGGTAGCCCCAGAACTGGAAAGTCTTCCGCTGTTGGGGAGCAGACTGATTAGCACACATCTGCCAGTTATCTCCAGCCAGTTCGCTGTCGTAGTCGCGCAACTCGCTCTTCAGGTTCTGGTCGTTCACCCATCCGCCTTTTGCAACGTCGCAAACGAGTCTGCCCAAACTCTCACCATATTTGACAACCTCACTGCCAACGGTCAAATCCGACAGAGCAACCTTATGACAATAAGGAATATCCTCCATAGCTTTCAGAATGACATACTCGCTGCCTTTCATGAAGCAGACATTCTCTCCTTTTGCGATCTCAGCAACTGTAGTGACAACATTGTCTGTGCTGTTCATCAACAAGGCATTTACTTTCATTTTCTCCATATTCATGCGATCAGGGATGTAAAGCTCCCACTTGTCGCCTATATGCATCTGCTGCATGGCGATAATCCAACCCTTGATGAGGTCGCAAAGTCGGCAAGCCAGAGGTACACCGCCACGACTGCTGTCGAACTGCTTACCATCGATAGTTCTGCCTGTATAGTGGGCTGTGATGATACTGCGGACCGTTGGCTTTGCACTCTCTTGATTGCCCTCGCTCAGCACCTTGTAATAGATGCCTTTTGGCAGAGCCTTTACGCCTTCCTCTTTGGCTTTCGCCTCCAGCCATTCTTTGTTGGCCTGTATGTATTCACGTTTTGCCATTTTAATCGTTAATATAGGATTTCGTCGTCATGTCGTAATATAGTGCCTCCAATTCCTGAAGAGTCAGTTTTTCCACACTGTGCTCGATGATGCGTATCAGTTCATCGCGCCGATAGTCATCTGACTGGTATTTGTTCATGTATGCCACAGTCTATTCTTCTTTAATCACAGGCATGTTAGCCTCTTTCCATGCGATGATGCCACCTTTGAGATTCACACACTTATAGCCAACATCAGCTAACTTTCCTGCTGTATTGGCTGAGCGGCGACCGCTACGGCAATAGATGGCGATGGTCTTATCTTTCGGCAGTTTTGCCTGGGCCAGTTCCACAAAGTCGTTTTGGAACTGGTCAATAAGAATAGCCCCCTTGATATGTCCTTCGGCAAACTCATCGGCCTTGCGCACATCGAGGATTAGCACTTCAGGGTCTGCTATCAGTTCGGCAAACTCCTTCACTTCCATGTTCTCAAAGTTCTGCTGGCCACAGGCGGTGGTAAGCCCAAGTGCGGCAAACAAGCAAGTCAAAATCTTCTTCATTTCCTAATAATTCTCAAATCTTGGCACAAAGGTAGCAAATATTCATGGATTTTTCTTATATTTGCCCATTGATTTAATATGTTTTGTGATATGATAGACCAGATTATTGAATTCAACAAGACATTTGTGGCTCAGAAAGGCTACGAGAAGTATCTGACGGACAAGTACCCAGACAAGAAGCTGGCGGTGCTGTCGTGTATGGACACCAGACTGACAGAACTGCTTCCTGCAGCCCTTGGTCTGAAGAACGGTGACGCTAAGATTATCAAAAACGCTGGCGGTTTGGTTATCTCGGCCTTCGACTCTGCCATGCGAAGCCTGATAGTGGCTATCTATGAGTTGGGCGTGCAGGAGATTATGGTGGTGGCACACTCTCACTGCGGAGCCTGCCACATGAGCTATGACCACTTCCACCATGAGATGATTGCCCGTGGTGTGACAGATGAAACGCTCGACACCATCCGCAAGTGTGGCATAGACTTAGACCAATGGCTGGAGGGCTTCAAAGACACACCAACCTCCGTCTGCAAGACCGTAGAGACCATTAAGACTCATCCGCTGGTGCCAAAGGATATTGTGGTTCGTGGGTTTATCATTGATTCAGAGACAGGAACTTTGGAGGAAATACAATAACTAAAACAAATTCGATTTATGAAGTACCCCTGTGAGAACTGCAAGCTACGTGCTGCGTATGACAAGAACCCGAAGTCTGGTAGCGATAGCTGTAGAAACGCTGGCAGATCAATTTCTGTCCCAGCTGGCGAGGCTACTTTAAGTCGCTGCCACCTGAGAAACAGGAAGAGATTCGCAAGAAGTATGACTTTTGGAAGTCAATGATTTAATTTGATAGGAATATGAGTTACATCAAGACATGAAAGAATAGCGACAATGTCTAACGAAATCTTAAACAATACAGATATGAAACAACAAGAGAAACCTATCGTAGCGATGATCTACGACTTTGACGGGACACTGGCACCCGGTAACATGCAAGAATACGATTTCCTGAAGGAGATTGGTATTGAGGACAAGGACGATTTCTGGCGCGAAGTGGTGGAGATGCAAAAAGAGCAGGACGCACCTGAAGTCATCACCTATATGCGCATGATGATAGAGAAATCGAATAACCCTGAGAACCCGCGCCCCATCACGAAGAATGCGTTTAAAAAGTATGGTGCCACCATTCCTCTGTTCAAGGGTGTACGCGAATGGTTTGCGCTAACCCGTAAGTTGGGCGAAGCGATGGGTATCCAGATTGAGCACTACATTAACTCGTCGGGCTTGCAGGAGATGGTGGAAGGTTCGCCCATTGGTCATGAGTTCAAGCACATCTATGCCAGCCGTTTTATGTACGATAAAGACGGTCGTGCTGTATGGCCTGCTGCCGCCATTGACTTCACGGCAAAGATGCAGATTCTGTACATGATTAACAAAGGCGTTGAACGCATCTGCGACAATAAGGAAATCAACAACTTCATGGCTATGAGTGAGCGTCGCATCCCGTTTGACCACATGATTTACTTTGGCGACGGATTGACAGATATCCCCAGCATGAAACTGTTGCAGGAACAGGGCGGATTTACCATCGCTATCTACACGCCTGAACACGAGAAGCAGACACTGGATTTGGTAAAGCGCAACATCATCAATTTTGCCTGCAAGGCCGACTACAGCAAGGGTGAGTCGCTCTACCAGACTGTCGAAGCCATCCTGCAACACATAAAGGCGTTGGATAACTTCAATACGCTGGAGAGTCGCAACATCGAGGCTGCTAAGACCGACATGCTGGCTGGCGAGGATACGTCGAAATTCAGTTATTAATTTATGGTTGTCATATAGGCCGTTAAATAGACATTGATTATGAATACACTCACCACTGTTTTGGCAATCTTGGTAGCCTTGGAACATCTGTACATCATGTTCCTCGAAACCATCGCGACGAGTTCAGAAAGCACGTCAAGAGTGTTTGGCATCAGCATTGACCAACTGAAAAGCAAGACCATTTCGACACTG
>ONMN01000045.1 GCA_900318885.1 uncultured Prevotellaceae bacterium
GGCACGCCTGGAAAGCGTGTAACCGGCAAAACTGGTTCGCAGGTTCGAATCCTGTTCTCTCCGCAGGATGAACAGGTTCAAAGCTCCGAGGAAAAACCTCGGGGCTTTGCTGTTCTCTCCTCGAAGCAAGAGAAAAGGATTCAAAGCTCCGAGGAAAAACTTCGGGGCTTTGCTTTTCTCTCCGCAGGATGAACAGGTTCAAAGCTCCGAGGAACGCGTGCCACTCGTCTTAATATATTGCAGTGTTGACTTCGTCGAACTGAAATAAATCATAAAAAGAAGGTGGCAGGAACTCTGCCACCTTTATTCTTTCTTTACTTCTGACTTCTGTTTATTTGTTGTTTGTCAGATCCAAGTCGGTCAGAATAGCATTGAACTCTTCATTGATATGCTGCTCCCACCATGTATCTGGCTGTGCATTCTGTACCCAGTCGTTGAAAGAAGGATAGGCATCATTGAATTTGACATACTCGTCGGGCCAAGGCAAACCAATATAGGTGCAGAACTTGCCAGGAGCATTACCTTTTTCTCCCTGCAACTCGTATTTTACACCATCTTTACCGACTACTTCTACAGGAATCTCGAACAACGACTTCCATTTCCAATTCTCGCCATCTCGATTCTGTTCAGCGGCAATTTTAATAGTCTGAGGAGCAACATAATCACCAACACCAGTATTTTTCATCTGACCTAAGGTCACCTTTTCTCCGGCAACGTAGATGGGCAGTGTGCCACCAGCAGCCTGAACGATAATGTCGATACTTCCATCATTATACATGGTAGCGTCAAATACTACATCATTAAAGTCAAGATCGCTGTTCTGCAAGGAACCTAAGTCCTCACACATGATACGTCCACGCTCAAAATAGGCAGGTGTTCCAACAGCCTTAACCAGTTTGATAATCCAGGCGTCATAATCCGTAGCAAGTGCCTTATTGTCGTTGTTATAACCCAGTCCTACATAGATGCCTTCATCAACGACATTTCCTTTCTTGTCTTTGCGGACAACCTTTCTGATGGAATAGTTGTCGCAGATTACATTATCACTCTTGGATATCCATCTGAACATGGGCTTTCCTTCCACGGGCTGACCCATATTGACCATCAGGGTAACACCCTTCGTCATCTTATGTCCTTTGGTGTCCTTCATGGTGTGGGTGTTTTGGCCACCGGTGAAGTTCTCAACATCAACCCATTCATTATGATTATAGTCATAAGCCTGCAACTGAGCCATGTTATGATGCTGGTCACTGGTACCCCAATACTGATTAGTGCTGTTATGAGTCTGTTTGAAGACATGCTGTACAAAATAGTCGCCATACTCACCTAAGTCAAGATCCTTTGGATCAATCTCTGTGGTAACAACATTGAAATCCTTATTGAAACTTTTACCATCCGAGTTTTTGATGACATCAGGCAACTCATAGTTGTTGTAGTTTGCCTCGGCTACGCCACGTGTCATGTTGTATCCGGCCTTGTCGAAACCCCAATGATGATTTGAATTAATTTTTCCGAAGGTCTGTTCGAATACAGCCTTGTACTGGGCCTCAAGAGCCTGCTGTTTCATGTTAGAAACGTTTTCCTCATCATAAAGGTCCTTACTTTGACAACTTACGAAAACCGCGCCAATCACAAGAATGGCTGTCATTGACAATAAAATTTTTCTCATTTTTTTTTTAATGATTAAAGTGAATACTGTATTACTATATAAAATTTCGGGGTGCAAAATTACATATTATTTTTGAAAATATCAAATAAATGCAAAACTATTTTGCAAAAATATTGGCCGCGATGGCGACCTACTGACATATGTCAAAATGTTAAAACGATGACAGATGACAGATGACAGTTTCCAGAGACGTGGGGGTAAATGGTGGAAATTGAATTTTACTATATATATATAGTAATTAATTTTGTTAAATATTTTCATCGAGCAGGCGTTTCGCTCCCAAGAAAACTGTCATTTGTCATCTGTCATCATCAACGGGGTGAAAAACGTAGAAAAATGCCGATTTTAACCCTCAACCGCTAGAAGGCCGGTTTACTTCCCAACGACCGCCCGTTTAGTTCCTTTCGGCGCCGAACCCGTTACTTGATGGTTAACGGTTAATGGTTAAGGGTTCATGGTTCGCTGGGGGCTAAAGAGAAAGGGCGTAATATCGTGTAAGGATTTTTCTCACGCACCCCCCTAATACAGACCCGCCTACGGCGGGAAATTATTCAGAATTGAAATCAAAATTGTTCAAAACAGCTTTTATTTTACTGTTTAATTATGATTCGAATTTTGTAGAATTTCCGCACGAAGTGCGTTCATCATACAATCTCTGGAAATCCCTTTATTTAAAGGGGCTGCGAGAGGTGGCGTGCAAATTTGAGGTCAATATGGGTGGAAAATTTGCAGGGATGGAGATTTTTTCGTACCTTCGTCAGGTGGTTCGGTGGTTACTGGTGGGTTTGGAACTCCTGAGGGGTGACACCGGTGATGCGCTTGAAGGTGGTTTGGAAGTAGGTGCGGGAGGTGAAGCCGCAGTGTTCGGCAATGGTGTCGTTGTTCCATTCAGGATGGAGGGTGAGCTGGCGCTTGGCTTCCTCAATGCGCAGATGGGTGAGCCAGGGGTTGAAGAGTCCCTGACGGGTGGACTTGAGCCAGGCGGAAAGGAGATAGCGCGGCAGGTGCATGTCGTCGGCAGCGGTCTGGATGGTGATGCCGCTGTGCAGGTGGCCTCCGCGCTCTATCCAGCGGTCGACAGCGGCGGTGATGCGCTTCAGGTCCTGTTCGTGCAGTTCGCGGCTGTCGTCGCGGCCACTGGCAGCAGTCTGCTGCTGTTCGTCCTCACGCATGGTCTGCTCGACCTGTTGCAGTGCATTCAGATGGTGACGGTCGAAGCCGTAGCCGTAGAAATTGACGACGGTATAGCTGATGCAGAAGAAAATGGTGAGGGTATAGACGATGAGCAGTGGTCCTGACCAGAAGATGACCATCGGCGCGAAGACGGCGGAGAGGGAGAGCAGCATGGTGCTGTTGCGCATCCAGCGGATGATGCCGTGACGCTCGCGGTCGAAATAGTTGTCGAGTGCGAGGTGCACGCGACGGAACTCGTGCCACAGCTGGCCGGTATAGTGGAACTGCATGAGGGCATAGACCACGGCTGCGACCACCTCGGCATAGTAGAGGCGGGGAGTGACGTCGAGAATGGCGTGACCACCCGTGGGATTGGCTCCCAGGAGTATGACGACGACGACAAGATAACTGCTGGGGCCTACCAGCCAGTCGTGAAGGCGCAGCGACGACTGTCGCAGCAAATTGAGGATGGCAAGGCTGATGAGCCATGCCGAGGGCATGAAGAACAGCAGATTGACCAGTACGGCGGGCTCTACGCCCATCTGACGGAAATGCAGCGTGTATTGCAACAGGAACTGCATGGGCAGTAGGGCGGTTCCGGCCACCATGAACCAGCGCGAACGGTTGTACACCTGTCCCGCCTCGCCGTTCAGGGGGAGGATGAACACCAGCATCAGGGTGAGGAACCCCGTCAGCATGATGGCAGCGAACTGGATATGCTCGATGGGTATCACGGCGCCGTTCTCGTTTTCGTTTTTTTCGTTTTCTGGGGACAAAATTACAAAAAAAGGCAAAAACTGGCAAGAAAGGTGTTAAATTTGTGTGAATTTTAACACCAGATTCTTTTTTTTTTGACACCATTGTGTGTTTTTTGACACCGAAATTAAATTTTAACATATAATTTTGCAGTCGAAAATAAAAATTTAAGGATACGCAGAAAACTAAGGGTCAGCCATAGACCCACCATTAAAAAAAATCGAAAAAGCCATGATTATTCAGAATTTGTACAACATCATCCTGCTGATAGCTGCAGCCGTGAATATAATCATGGGCTGTGCGCTGTTGGCGGGTAACTCCAGTTACGGCGACTATACGGTATACCGCCGATCGCGACTGCTGACGGCACTGACGTTCCTGATTTTTGCGGCAGGATTCATCGCCCACAGCCGGCTGGGATGGCGCGCCACATGGCCTGCAGGGGCCTCGGCACTGTCGGTGAGCTACTTCCACGCGGCAGCGGTGCTGTTCGGCTGGAGCCACATCTCGCTGCTGAACCCGAACTATCTGACGCGGCGCATCGTCGTGCGCGACATCGTGATCCTCGTAGTGGGCATCATCGCCTACTGGACGGCGGCAACCAGCTTTTCGCTTGTCACTTTCCACTGTTCGCTGTTGATATTCTTCCTCCATGCGCTATATGTGTCCTTTATTTTTTATCGTACGCTTGTACGCGTGCGCATGATGACGGGACGCCTGCCACAGAGCGACGACAATGCCCGCTGGTGGACGGACGACAACCGCACGATGGTGATGAGGTTCCAACGCTCCATCCGCGTGAGCTGTCACCTGATCATCATTTTCGGACTGGGCAGCATTGTGGTGACGGCGGCATTCCCTAACGAACAGTGGCCGTACATCATCCTGATGGCCCTCGGCATCGCGGTGTTCTGTTACATCTACTACGGCCTGACGAACTACGGTACGGTGATTGAGGCCGGCACCAACGCCACGGAGGATGTTAATTCGAAAGAGTAAAATATAAAACGATTATGAAACAACGGTATTTTTTCATCTGTCTGTTTATCTTGTTGTTGACAGCTCATGTCCAGCACGTAAGGGCTGACGAGGATGTAGCACGCATTTACATCCCCACTGTCGACATGACTGTCACCCCCGGGGAAAACGGCGGCTCACGCACCTTCTCGGCGATTACGCCCGGACAGCCGTACTTCACGCTGTTCATTTGGTTTTTGAACGACAATGGCCGTAACAGCTACTGGTCTGAGGACCCGATACTGACCATTGACGGCCACAGCGTCACGCTGAAGGACCTGCACGGCGACAGCGAGCCGCCTAAGGCCCATTGGGTTGAACTGACTTGCGGCGACGCCGGTAATGTGCATTACTGGGTGCGCAATAAAACATGGTTCGACGTGTCGAAGACGAGATTCTCGGAATATGGTTCCGTGGATTTCCAGAACCCCTTGCTCGCAAACGAGGATGACCATTACTTCGTGGTGGATATCCTGTTCCCCGAGAATGTCATCGGTTCCACACACGAGATTTCCGTGCACGGTAAACTCGTCGTCAACGGCGACAATATGTCCGACACTTACGCCAAGGACTTCACCGGCAGTACGACGCTGAAGACGTCGTCTACGATGGGTCCCTTCGACGCCGGTATGGTAGACTCCAATGGTAATCTTGCCCAGGAGAACGGCATGCTGACGTGGACGAATCCTGGTGAGTTGACGCTGAAGTCGCACAAGATGTCGGATAAAGGCGACTGGGGTATCTACCAGACGAGCCTCGACGGCACGATGAGCGATTTGGCCAAAGAGGGTAAGATTGTCAACAAGAAGTACTACGACAAGACCACTAATTTCATAACGTTGAAAGACTTGCCTGTGGCCTATCTCTACTACACGGCGGTGGACTGGTCGGACACGCTGCACCACCATGGCAACTCATCTCATGCGAAGTTTGAGTATATTTATCAGACGTCAACGAGTTTTTCCTGCAAAGATGTCGTCAATAACCGCGAGTTCAACACCGATATTTTTGCCGGCATACAACAAGACGGTTTCACGTGCTCTCCTTCTATAACCCCTGGATACGACGGAACCTTCATTGCCGACCGTGATGAATATTTCCTGTTCCAGCGCAATGATAACCGCCACTTCACAAGCTTGGCATTGCTCAGTGCCAACGGCGATACGCTGAGCCAGTGGAAGGGTAGTGCGCGATTTCAAAGCCTACCCATCCCGAAAAACCAGCCGGTGAAATACATCGACGTCGAATGCGACGGTCTCGTCTACGGCTACGCTGTCAGTTTCGTGAAGAAGGGGCAGATGGATCCCGATGCCGTTGTCTATCCGTCTGACCTGACTGCGACGCCCAATCCGTGGAACAGTGAGATGACGCTGAAATGGAAGGCCAACGATATCTCAAGCCTCAATGTGACACAAAAGAACTATGACGGCAGATACGACATCTACCGCGACGGCACAAAGATTGGCTCTGTGGGTGGAGGCACGGGTTCCAATTATTCCTATATTGACGGAGATATTGAATTCGGCAGGAAGTACTCCTATCAGGTCAACTACATTCCCAAGACGTGGACTGACACCATACCCACACCCTGTCTTACCACAACGACATCGGCAACCATGCAGCATACGGTGTCCATCACCGACTTCCACGGCTCAGCCATCTCCGACGGTTACAGCTTGTCGTGGCGCCTCGACTGCAACCTCAACCAAACTACCGGCTATAGTTTCAAGCTCTACCGCATCGAAATGACAGCCGACAAGGCCGTGCCTACGGCAGAGGACTTCAAGGGCTTGGAACCCATCAGGGAAGTAGCCGTCACGAGTACCCAGCCCTCGAACTATACGACAACCGACAAGACCGTCAACTCCACTTCGAGCTACGCCTACATGATAGCCCTGGACGCACAGAACACTACCTTCACGCAGATCTGTATGCCCGACGGCCATCCCGACAAGTCGCACCCTTACGGCATGTGGGCTTCCTGCGGTACCTATACCAATTATGTACACGTGGAATGGCAATCCCATGTCCAGACAAGCGACTCGTTGCTCTACAAGCTCTACCGCCATATCATCCAGGAGGGCGAGCAGAACATCAACAACAAGGAGCAGTCCGACAATGCACATTTGCAGTGGGATTACATCACCAGCATTACCTCGGCTGAGCAGAACGTCTCTTACGACGACAATACTGTTCAGCCCGGTAATTACTATGCCTATGCTATCATGTCCAGCGTTAACGGCACCAGCGACGTCACCTATATGGCCTGCGACGGTTTTGCACGCAACACCGGTGTCATCAACGGCAGGGTGAGCTATGAGGGCGGCAAATACGCCGTCGAGGGTGCTCGCATCGACCTGTCGGCAACGGGCGAGGTGGGCGATGTGCTTTACAACTCGCTCAGTCTCAGCGGCGAGAAAAGCGGACTGCGCTGGGCAGTCAGCGGTCAGCAGATGCATAACTACTTCTACAACAGGCCTTTCAGTGTGCAGATGTATGTCAACCCCGACAGTCTGCAGAACGGCAAGTGCCTCTTCGATATCAACGGAACCATGAGCCTTGCACTCAGCGGCAACGGCACTTCGGACGGCTATGCGCTCACTGCCACCGCCGGCGGCAAGACCTTTACCTCGCAGCTACATCTCAAGCCGAACCAGTTCACCAACCTGACTTTCACCTACAACGGTAGCGCAGAGGGCTGGATTCACCTGATGGCTCCCGACTCGCTCGGACACATCGCCTCCGAACAGCTCTTCAATAACGTGGCACTCGGCTGGTCCGCCGATCAGGCAGGAACATTCACCATCGGCACCGCCAACGACTCGCTGAACAGCATGAAGGGCTACATCGACGATGTGCGCATCTTCACCCGACAGCTTAGCACGTCCGACATCGAGAAGAACTACAACCACTACATGGGTGGCACGGAAAGCGGACTAGTGGTCTACTGGTCGTTCGACGAGCCTATCCCCACCTTGCGACGCGCCTACGACTACTCATCGACGGGTTCCGTGCCTAACGACAACCACGCCAGTCTGATGGCCGCCCTGCGCAACTGCGACATTCGCCCCACGGCCGAACAGCTCGCGCTCTTCTCTATGACCGATACCGACGGACACTACACCATTCAGAGCATCCCCTATGCCAACAGCGGTAACGACATGGGCACGGGCTACGACGTCATTCCCAGCAAGAATTCCCACCAGTTCGACCCCGCCTACCGCCATATCACGGTATCAGCCGACCAGTCGGAGTTCAGCGATATCAACTTCTCAGATGCCAGCAAATATACGGTGCGCGGTTTCGTCTATTACGAGAATACCACCTATCCCGTTCAGGGTTGTCGCTTCCTCATCGACGGCACGGAGGTGAAGACCACCCATGACGACTTCGTCATGAGCGATGCGAACGGTGAATACTCCTTCGAGATACCCATCGGCAACCACGTCATCAGCGTCGTAAAGGACGGTCACACGTTCCTCAATGGCGGAAACTATCCCGCCAGCGGCACGTTCAACTTCAACAAGGACGTCAGCCACCTGACCTTCTTCGACACCACAAAGGCCATCGTCACAGGACGTGTTGCCGGAGGTGCCGTAGAAAAGGAAAAGCCACTGGGACTGGGTCTCAGTACGGCTACGGTCGGTGGTGCCACCCTGCGACTGCTCACCAGCAGCACTGAGGAGGATGCCCGCAGGATGAACGCACACCTCGACTCCATCTCAGGAGAATTCGTCGATGGCGCCGATACGCTCTACTACGAGCAGGCCAATCCCGACCGCGTGAAGAGCATCGCCTACATCGGCGGTAAGCAGGACGGCAAGGGCAACGTGAAGACCATCTACATCAAGACCGACCCCCAGACGGGTGAGTTTGCCGTCAAGCTGCCTCCCGTACCTTATTATATTGAGACCATTGTCGACAATAACACCGAGGCTACGACGGCCTTGAAGGAAAAGACGCTCCTCGACTGTTCTGACGTGTTGAGATGGCAGTGTGCCGCAGAGACGCAGGTCGACAGCAAAGGGAAAGTAGATACCCTGGCAACGTTCAACTACAACACGGCCTTCGTGCAGACCTATTTCGCCACACCCGTCATCAGCGTCGTCCAAAACGGCAGCGACGAGGGTGTCTTCGGTGAAAAGAACATACCGGTAGGAGAGCTGGGCGCTACTATGGATGCCTACACCATGAGCAACGGTCAGGTCACCTATACCTACGGTGTGCCCGTCTTTACACAGGGTATGTCCTACCGCCTCGACGTATCGTCCTTCGAACAGTACTTCAACTACGACAACGATCCCGAGCATCCCTTCGAGACACGCATACCGTCGACAGAGGGCTTCCTCACCGTCTCCAACCCGATGACACAGGATGCCGACACAGTGGCTATGGCTGCACTCGACTCCCTCGGCAACTACGTCTACGTCTTCCAGCCCATCAAGGTCAACGAGGTGGCACCCTACACACAGCCGCTGAGCTTCGTACTGACCGTGGGTGACAACGTCTATCCCTGGAACTGGACTTATCGTGGTCAGAACGAACCGCTGCAGTGTCTAGTGCTCGGCACCAAAGTGACCGGCAACACCAGCGTCACCGCAGGCCCCGACGCACTCATCAACATCATCCGCGATCCCTTCGGCAGCAACTCCAGCGTAACGTGGGAGAAAGGCTCCGAACAGTCATACGGCTTTGACGTGAAGGTGGGTGGACACATCAGTATGGGTAACAGCGTGGAAAACGCCACTGGTGCAAGCATCGATGTTGCCAGCGGTTATTGTTTCTATGTCTTCACAGGAACGACCATTGATGCCGGCACGTCTATGGACTTGTCATGGAATAACAGCCTCGACGTCAACGGAGGCAGCACATGGAGCTTTACGACCAATGAAGCCATCTCCACCTCATCAGAACCCCACTTCGACGGTCCCAAGGGCGACGTCTTCGTGGGCATGTCCACATCCTTCATCTATGGCGAAGGTCTTCAGGTCATGCTAGTTGACAATCAGGCCGGCGGCTACCGCATCGGCACACAGCCCGTCATGGCCGTAACGCAAGGCATGGATACCAAGTTCGCCTACAGTCAGGACTACATCGTCACCCAGCTCATCCCCAACTTCAAGCGGTTGCGCGAGGCACGCCTGAAACAGGTCAGCCAGGCCGAATTGGAAGCCGCAAGGGCCTCGTTCCGCAACACAACTGACTCCATCATCTACATGACCAGTCTGCTGCCCGACGACCCGCGCTTCGGCACCAACCTCAACGATCCTGCTTGGGGGAACGATACTGTCAGCTACAACAACCTGAACTGGGGGCCCGACAGTCTCTACTATTATGGACCCAGCTACACTGCCTTCCTGCCCGTCAGCGGTAAGTATGCCAACCCAGATGAGGCATGGGACGCTATTGTCAGCATCAATGGCAATATCAAAGTCTGGGAAAACTTCCTCGCATTAAACGAGGAAACGAAGGTGAAGTCCATCAACCGCGACCCCAAGAAAACCTATAGTTTCAGCGGTTCGTCGATTACCTATACCAGTACCGAAACGACAACAGTATCCGAGGGACTCAACGTTCAGTCGGATCTAAACATCGTCATGAAATTTGGAGCTTTCCTCAATAATAAAACTTCTGGAGCAAATGTACAAGCAACCGGATGGTTCACTCTGGACTACAATTGTCATTTGAATCCCTCGTTAGCCTTCAGCCAGAACTCGCACACGACCTACACGGTAAACATTGCCGACAATGTTGCCAACAATACCCATGAAGTGGCCATGTATGATGCCGAGGACGGCTTCGGCTACGTCTTCCGCCAAGTCAGCGGACAAACCAGCTGTCCCTACGAAGGTCAGCAGCTCACGAAGTACTATGAGCCTGGCCAGCACGTCCTGTCTGATGCCACCGTACAAATCGAGGTGCCACGCATCGACTGCGAACAGACCATTGTCACAGGAGCCGACTCAGAAGACGGAGCCATCTTCAATTTGAAGCTCACCAACCCCACGTTAGCACAGCTGCAACCAAACACCTACAACGACTTCGTCCTGCAGGTGGTCAACGACAAGTGGGGAAAACTGGCCGAGGTAACGTTCAACGGTACCAGCGATGCCCATGAATACAGTGTGGCACTGGCACCCGGTGATAGCGCTATGGTGACCATGAAGGTGAAACCTATCGACAACTCAGTCATCCATCTCGACAGTCTCCACCTCTGCTTCTTCTCCGACTGTCAAAGCAGCATCAGCGATGACAGGTACTTGGCGGCACATTTCCAGCCGCAGGCCGAGGATATAGAGCTGGCCTCGTCGCGCGTACTCATTAATACCGCCACCGACAGCACCCTCGTGCTGACGGCAAGCGGTTACAACGTCAAGAGTTCCATCCTCAACGCCGTGAAGTTGCAGCAGCGCAAGCAGGGCGTCCCCGATTGGACCACCATCCATAGTTGGGTGACAGGCACGCCTGCCGGCGACAACGAGAGTGCACTCGTCAGCGAGAGTATCGACACGCTGATTGATATGCACAGCAGTATCTTCTATCCCGATGCCACCTACGAGTTCCGTGCCGTCACCGATTGTACGGTATCTGGCGAGAGTGTGCTAGGTGCAAGCCCGACAATCACCGTCGTCAAGGACGTCATCCTGCCGCGGCCCATCTTGCTGCCCGAGCCTGCCGACGGTATTCTCAGCCCCGGCGACAACATTACGGTGACCTTCAACGAGGACATCTACTCGCAGAGCTTGAACAAGCCCGACAACTTCAGCATCCAGGCGGTGCTCAACACCGACTCCGTGGCCCACGAAGTGGCGCTGCGTCTCGACGGCACCACGACACCTGCAGCCAGCACACAGACTGATTTGACATTGGGTAACACGTCGTTCACCGTCTGCACGTGGCTCAAGAATTCCGGAGCAGCAGGCACCATCCTGCGGCACGGCGAGGGTGCCAATGCTATGCGCATCAACCTCGAGGCTGACGGACATCTGACAGCCTACATCACTGACGCCGACGGCAACGCACAGCCCTACACCTCGACGACCACCATTCCACAAAACGAATGGGCTTACCTTGGCGTGAGCTACGACGTGACGGGCGGTACCCTGTCAGCACACTACACCACCGCCAACGCTGAGGACGTGCTGATAGGCGGTATCTCTGTCGGCAAGAATGCCACCTCGCAAGGACGCATCTATCTGGGCGAAAACCTCAAGGGCGCCATGCACGAGCTGTCACTCTACAGCACCAGCCTTGACTGGACGACTATCAAAATGCAGATGTATCAGGGCAAGAGCCACAGCACACCGTCGCTCATCGGCTACTGGCACCTCGACGAGGGTCATGGCACCAAGTCAGAAGACCTCGCCCGTAGCCGCCACATGCTCATTGCATCGCCCACGGCATGGTATCTGGAGAACGAGAATATTTCACTTGCCCTCGGAGGCACGGCCAACGTGGCAATCCCCTTGGGTGAACTGTCGGCTAAGGAATCCACCAGCTTCCTCATCGAAGCATGGGCACTCGACAGTGGCAGCCAGCCCGAGACGTCCTCGTTGTTCAGCCTCGACAATGGCGGCAAGCTCGACCTCATCGTCACTGGCGACGGCAACCTGAAGCTTGTGACCGACGACGAGGCACACACATCGACCATCGCCGCCTTTACTCCGAACGAGTGGCACCACGTAGCCCTTAACGTGTTACGCGGCACGGCCAGCGAGGCTAACGTCATCGTCGACGGCACCTCAGTACTCACCATACCTACCGATAAGGTGCCAGCACTTGAGGGTGCACGCCTGTGGCTTGGTCGCGGCATGACGGGTGCGATGGACGAGGTACGTCTTTGGCACGGCACCAATACGCAGGCAGCCATCGTCGACCGCATGTATTCGCGCGTCGATGCTACCAACGAGCGTGGACTGGTGGGCTACTATCCCTTCGAAAAGTCAACCTACGATGTATACGACCAGCGCATCTACGACTTCTCTCTTGAGAATGCCGGCTATGAGCATAAGCCTTCTACCGCCCTTGTTACTGACGGTGGCGACGTGGCTCCTCATGCGGGCAGCAGTACACCTGGTCTGAAGTCGGCACCCCATAAGACGAACCTCGACTTCGACTTCGTAGCCGATGAGCGTACCGTTTCCATCACCCTCGACCACAGCCCGCAGGCCCTCGAAGGGTGCACCGTCAACACCACGCTGCATGACTTCTACGATATGCACACCAACATCGGCAATCCCGTCGCGTGGAGCTTCGTCGTGAAGCAGAACCCGCTGAGCTGGAACACGTCCGAGGTTACTGCAAAGGTATCGGTCAACGACGGCGGCACGTTCACCGCAACGCTGACCAACAGCAGCGGCACAAACCAGCACTGGTCGTTCGTCGAACTGCCTTCATGGCTCACAGCCAACATGACGTCGGGCACCATCCTCGCCAACCAGACGCAGGAAGTCGAGTTCATCGTACCCAACGGTATCGCCATCGGCAAGTACTTTGCTACCGTCAGTGCACGTGGCGACAGCGGTATCGACACACCGCTCGACATCAGCGTAAGTGTTGAAGGCCAGCGTCCCGACTGGACCGTGGCACCTGGCTACGACGAGAGTATGACAGTCATCGCCCAGCTCAAGCTCGACGGCATTGTCTCCACCGACCCCGACGACCTACTCGGTGCATTTACTGATCCGGGCAATGGTTCGCTCGGTGATTGTCTGGGCGTCGGACATCCGTCGTATAATGAAAACCGCGATGCCTACTATGTCCGTCTCATGGTCTATGGCAACAGCAGCATCGTGAACGACACCATCCGCTTCCGTATCTACGATGCTTCGACGGGTCAGACCTATCCCCTGACGAATGTCTCTACGCCCGTCGTATTCAGCATCGACGGCACTTTAGGCAGCTATGCCGATCCCGTCATCGTCGAAAACACCAACAAGGTGCTGCAGACGATGTCGCTGAAGCAGGGCACCAACTGGGTATCGCTCTATCTGTCGCCTGAGAAGAAGGAAGTGTCAACATTGTTCCAGCCAGTGACCGGCCAAGTAAATTCGGTCGCCTTCGCCGACGGCAATACCGTCAGCTGGAATGGCAGCGCATGGAGCGCCGATCATCCTGTAGGCGTCGGTGAAATGATGAAGGTTAACATGAACGGTCAGGCCACGCTGCCCGTCATCGGCAACGCGGTGAACCCCGCCGACTATCCAATCACCGTGAAACCCGGCAACAACTGGATAGGTGTTCCTTCAAGCATCTATATGACAATCGATGAGGCGTTTGCCGGATTGTCACCCGTGGAGGGTGATCTGGTGAAGAACCAGACAGACTTCAGTGTCTTCGAGAATGGCAAATGGGAGGGCGACTTGCTGGCCATCGAGCCAGGCATGGGTTACATCTACACCTCTAGCGACGACATAGAGAAGGTGTTCAGCTTCCCCTCTAGTGTTCCCGCCCGACAGGGAGTGAATCGATGGACCAATCATCAGGGTATTGCCGCCAACTACCGCTATGCTCACAACATGGTTCTGGTCTGCACCGTCCATAACGAGTATGGCGAACTCGCCGATGTCACCTCTATCGAGGTGCACGATGCCATGGGCGAACTGCGTGGTCGTACCACCCGATTGTTCCGCGACAGTCTGCTGTTGCTCATCATCAGTGGTGAGACCGAGGGCGAGCCGCTGGTCGTCAAGGCCAATGTGCGTGGTGCTGCTGAAGGACAGTATGCTACGCTGCTCAACTTCAAGCGCGACCATCGTGTAGGCACACTACGCAATCCGTTTATCATCCGGACATCAGGACTTACCGACATCTCCGAGACCGTTTTCGACGCCAACAGCCAGCTGGTTGTCTATGCACTCACGGGTCAGGTCATCTTCCGTGGGCAGGCTTCCGACTTCGACCGCCACAGCCTGTCGCTCGACGGTGTCTACATCATCAACGAGACCAAGTTCGACGGCAGCGTCATTTGCCGCAAGGTGAGAATTGACAGATATTAAAAATAGGAATGATTTATATCAGACAGTTATGAAGGAACTATATTATGCTGACAAGGACCGTTACAGTAACGGCATGTTATATGAGCGCTGTGGGCGTTCGGGTGTTTTGCTGCCCAAGGTAAGCCTGGGCTTCTGGCACAATTTCGGTAGCGTGGACCCCTACGAGCGTAGTCGTGAGCTGACGCACTACGCCTTCGATCACGGCATCACGCACTTCGACCTTGCCAACAACTACGGCCCCGAGTACGGCTCTGCCGAAGAGACAATGGGTCGGCTGATGGACGAGGACTTCCGTCCGTATCGTGACGAGCTCTTCATCTCGACGAAGGCCGGCTACGACATGTGGCCCGGCCCCTATGGTAACTGGGGTTCGCGGAAGTATCTCATGGCCTCGCTCGACCAGAGCCTGAAACGGATGCGACTCGACTATGTTGACCTGTTCTACAGCCATCGTTACGACCCTGAGACGCCGTTGGAGGAGACGCTGCAGGCGCTGGTGGATATCGTACGGGCCGGCAAGGCGCTCTATGTCGGCATCTCCAACTGGCCGTTGGAGGCTACGCGCTTTGCTGCCAGCTATCTGAAGGAACGCGACGTGCCCCTGCTGATCTATCAGGGCAAACTGAACATGCTCGACCGCAAACCGCAGGAGGAGGGCATCCTGGACTTCTGTGCCGACGAGGGCATCGGATTTATCTCGTTCTCGCCATTGGCTCAGGGACTGCTCACGGATAGATATCTCAACGGCATCCCGCAGGATTCACGCATGTCGAAGGGCAAGTTTCTGCGGGCGGAGATGCTGACGCCCGAACTGCTTGCAACCCTGCGCCGCTATCATGAAATGGCTCAGGGTCGCGGCGAAACGCTGGCAGAAATGGCCCTGGCATGGATTCTCCACCAAAGGGGCGTGACATCGGTGTTGGTTGGCGCCAGCAGTACGGCCCAGCTGGAGAAAAACCTGCGCTGCGTGAAGGCATTGAGTTTTCAACAGTAGCCTTCACGCAGCGTAGATTCTTCTCCAGATCATATCAATTCTTTCGGTCTTTTACCCAATAGCACCAACCGCGGGTCTTGCGGTCACTCTCGAACTTGTACTCTGGACGGCTGAGGAACTGACCAATCCTCACCAATGTACCGTCGTCAGGCTTGTAGGCTCCCTTGAAGGCGTCCTTCAGACGGGCGGAGAGGTCTTTCACCGAAAGCCAATAGCCGTTCTCGGGATGCTGCTTCGAGGTGCCCTCCGGTTTCTCAAACAACGACAGTAGCATCTCGCCGAGACCGTTTACCTGTTGGTAGCGCAAGTTATGCTGCATGAGTGCTGCTTCCTCTTCTTTCGTCAGGAAGTAGCGTTCACGCTGCTCTTCCACCTCATACTTCAGCTGGGCGTAGAGTTGCTCGTACTCCACGGGGGTCTCGAAGTCGATGTCGCCGTCAACGGTGACGCAGACAAACCGCCGGCTGCCCGTAGGATCGGTCAGCGGCATCGGTTCGTTGGTCGTACCGATGAACGAGGCATAGCGGCGGTGTGAGGAATAGGCCGTGCCGTAGGGTGGTCGGTACTTGACATCACTGGTCGACACGAGGTATTTCAGGACGACCTGCTGACGCTGGGTAATCTTGTCAAACTCGTCAAGATTGATGAGTGCAAACGACGTCAGGCCGAGGTTCAGGTCGTGTTCGTTCTTGAAATTGATACGGTCGTTGTAGTATTCGCGCTGGTCCCACGGCAGCAGGATCCGACAGAAACTCGTCTTACCACAGCCCTGACGGCCTATCAATAATGGTACGAGTGCGTTGCCCGTCAGCTGGCCCTTACCTTCCCACATGGCGACCATCGAACGCATCCAGATATGGAACAGGTGCGGCCAGTCCTCATAGTCCGTCTTCACACGGCGGGCGAGGGCCTCCACCCTGTCCTTGCCGTCCCATTTCGGCAGATGTTCCAGGAAGTCGTCCATAGGGTAGTAGAGCGGGATGTCGTTGGAGTTGACGTAACGCATGATGTCCTTGTCCCAACACTTGATACCCTGCGACAAGGCCTTGATAGTGATGGAGTTGCGGGCTTCTGTCGTCAAGTCCCGGAAACCGAAACCGTGGCCCGTCCTGACGCGATATTCAGCCACACCGCGCATCACGTTCTTCCTCAGGTCGTAGTTGCTGGTCAGGAAAATGTCGATTTTCATCATCAGCAGCGTCTCCGCAGGGATGTTCTTCGTAGGACGTACCATGTTCTTTCGCTGGTAGTACTTCTTCTCGTGTTCCGGACGGTAGGCATTTTCGTAAATCTTCGTCACCACGTCAGGATATTTGCCGTATCTGAAACTCATCAGTGTCTGACGGCGACAGAAGGCCATGTCGAGACCGGTTTCACGGCAGTATTCCGCCGTACGGGTAACGATCAGGGTATCTCTCTCTTCGGTATCATCAGGATAGATGGCGGTCACGTCATCGTAGGCTTTCGAGAGGTTGTATTCATAGACCATGCACTGTGCCGCATAGCGGTTACGTCCCGGCACGATGTCGTCGGGCATCGGGTCTTGCGGAAGGATGGGCTTGAGAGCCTGTTCCAAGTCGGAGGTGTCGGTATAGAAGGGCTGCGCCATCGGGGCGTAGTAGAGGTCGGAATCGGCGCCGAGGTAACAGGTACGTTCCAGACGGGGCTCCAACTTGTCGATGGTAACGCCGAGCTGGGCGTTATACACCATGCGGGCCTTCTCATAGAGATTCAAGTGGAAACGACGGATATCGTCATCGCCCTCTGGAAGTCCGCCACCAAACAGCTCCCCACGACATACAATCTTCACGCTTCGGCCGCTGGCTCCCACGAAGGCCAACAGCGTCTGCGGCATCATGGCGGCACCCTGACGGATGGATACGGCCTCGTCGTGATTCGTCAGGTTGTTCACCTCCAACAGCACTAGTCCCGTATAGGCCTTGCGCACCCGCTTTCGGTTACGGTTCTCCATGACCGAGGCGAAGCAGACGCGCGGCACCTTGTCGGTGAAGTTGCTGGCTCCCCAGACGCTACCGTCATCCTGACGTTTGAGTTCTGTATAGAGCGAGATGCCCATCACGTCCATCACGGCATCATGATATTCACACGACTGAATCAAACGGACAATCTCAGAAAGGTCTATCACTCTGAGTGTCTCCATGTTACGATAGTTCTTTACGATTGTTACCTTCGTCATATCTTTTGTTCTTATTATTTTTTCATCTACGTGACACAACAATTGTTTTGCAAAGGTAATCATAATTTTAAAAACTACCAAACAAAATCACAGAAAAATACATTAACTATTCATATTTTCTTGTAAACCACTGATTTACTTTAAGTTAACATATGAATAGTGGCTATGAAGCGTTATGAGACTATTCATATTTTCGCCTTTCTTGTTGTGAAACAGCCCTTTCTTTACTAAACAGCAAAATTGTCACAGCATAGTTAATATATCGGTAACACTTTGTC
>ONMN01000127.1 GCA_900318885.1 uncultured Prevotellaceae bacterium
CGTCAATTGATAGTTAGCCGTCCGCTCGTTCACGAGCGCCAAGGCATCGTACACCTTACATTTCAGCCAGTCGCTCCCAGTCTGCTCCACCTGTTCCTCGGCCAGTTTCAGTGTCTCTATCGACTTTTGCCAATCCTCCTGGTGCATGTACTGATTGGCCAGATAGTAATAACTGTCGGCCAACCGCTCCTTGTCACCCATCCGTTTGTAATAGCGGATGGCCTCGTTAATCAGCGAGTCCGACTCAGGCCAATGATACGACACGACGGCTGCATGGGTCATCAGCAGATTGTAATACGCACGGTCAGCCTCGTTCTCGAACGAAGCAGGGTCGTAAGCCGCAATAATTTGATAGGCCGAGTCGTTCTTTTCTACCGCCAACAGCGAGTCAACCTCTACCAGTTCTTGCGCTGTTCAACCTCTACCAGTTCTTGCGCTGTCGGCTTACCGCCACAAGCCATGAGTAACGCCACAAGGGGCAAAAGCCACACAATTCCCTTTCCTGTCATAACAATGGTTTTTGCTTGCAAAGTTATGAAGATTTCGCCAATAAAAGCCACTTTTCCGCCCGTTTTAACCGTTTCATCGCCTTGTAAAACCGTTGTTTTTTCTGCGAAACATTTTCCCCTGCAGAAGCAAAGCATCTGAAATTCAGCACAATAACCCCGTTTCTTCACAAAACGCCCCTATAGCCTTCCATTCTGATAAAATCGTTGGATGCCTCGCGCTATTTCTGTACCTTTGCACCTAAATTTTATAAACAACTGATGAAAAAGTTAAGATTAGTATCACTTTTGCTTGCTGCCATTGTATTGATGGAGGCAGAAGCACAGACTGACAGCACGGCTGTGAGAAAAGACTCCGTGACATGGAACCAATCGCTTGACGGCGTGACCATCACGGCGCAACGACAGTTAATCAAACAAGAGATAGACCGCATCGGCTACGATGTACAGGCCGACGAGGACTCACGGACGGAGAACGTGCTCGACATGCTGCGCAAGGTGCCGATGGTAACGATTGACGGCGAGGACAATATCCTCGTGAAAGGCAACTCAAACTACAAGATTTACAAGAACGGCCACCTCGACCCCAGCCTGTCGAAGAACGCCAAGGAGATTCTAAAGGCCATGCCCGCCAATAGCGTCAAGCGCATCGAGGTCATCACCGACCCAGGGGCCCGTGAGGATGCCGAAGGTGTAAACGCCATACTGAACATCGTTATGATGGATGGCAGACGGATGGACAGTGTGACAGGTTCGGTGTCTGGCTATTACAGTTCGCTCAACAGTGCTGGGCTTGGTGCCTATCTGGCTACCCAGTTGGGCAAAGCCATCGTGTCAGTGGACTACGGCTATAACCGCATGACTAAGAAATCGACGGCCAGTGAAGGCTTCGTAGAACGTACATTTGTGGAGTCGGGCAACACGCAGAAAGTCAGCCAGACGAGTTCTAACCCCGGCTATATCCACTATGCCGACATCAATGCCAGTTACGACATCGACACGCTCAACCTGCTCTCAGCGTCGTTTGGCGGCTACTTCTACAAAATAAACGTGCAGGGCGATAACAGTATGACTATGCTCAATGCTGCAAACACCCCCATCTATCACTACAGCGACCACTATTGGTTGCCCAATTATAACCACCATTCGTGGAACGGACGGTTGGACTATGAGCATAAGACGCGCCGAAAGGGCGAGATGTTCACTCTCTCGTACATGCTCGCCCTGACGCGTCAACACTCTGAGCAGGAAGACACCTACAGCAATATGCAGAACGTGCCTTTCAATTATACGGGATTCCTCTTGAAAACACGCGAGCACTTTACCGAGCACACCTTTCAGGCTGACTACGTACGTCCGCTGTGGGCAGGTCATAAACTGGAGGCCGGTGCCAAATACATCTATCGCAGCAACAACAGCCGGAACAGTCAGGACTACTATAAGGCAAGCGAAACCCCATCCATCCCCTACGAGTTTGAACACCGTACGCAGATTGCGGCAGCATACGCCGACTATATGTATAATGTCGGGCGGTGGTCGGCACGGGCGGGCCTTCGTTACGAATATAGTTATATGAAAGGCCATTATCCCCTCGGCGACTCAGGCGATTTCAGCAAGCGCCTGAACGACTGGGTACCACAGGCCAGCGTGAAATACCAAATCACTGACCGTCATTCACTGAAGCTGGGCTATACC
>ONMN01000041.1 GCA_900318885.1 uncultured Prevotellaceae bacterium
CGGAAGCCCTCCAACTCGTTGTCGGCATTGAAGAAGCAGAGTCCGTCGCCGTTGGCAAACGTCGCCGTGCCTGCGACATTGAACGAGTCGCGGCGCAGTTCCTTGACGCGTCCGACATACTCACCCAATGCCTTGGGCGTGTCGGGCGAAAAGATGTCCGGCTGGCGACCATGCAGGAAATAAGTGGTAAAACCACGATTGAAGGTCTTGTACAAGTCGGAACGGAAGGTGTAGGTGCACTGTCCGCGCGAGGCACGGCAGTAACGATCGGGATGCTGGCGGATGATGGCGTTGAGCGCCTCGCTATAGGCCGCAGTGACATTCTTCACATAGGCAGCATCCTTCAAGCGGCCCTCAATCTTAAACGACGTCGCACCGGCATCGACGAGTTCCTGCAGGTGACTGCTCAGGTTCATATCCTTCAGCGAGAGCAGGTGACGCTGGTGTTCCAGTTCACGGCCATCGGCATCGATGAGGTCGAACTTCATGCGGCAGAACTGCGCACAGGCACCGCGGTTGGCGGAACGGCCGAAGCAGTGTTCGGAGGCGTAGCACAAGCCGCTATAGCTGACGCACAGCGCGCCATGAACGAAGACCTCGAGTTCGACATCGGGCACGGCCTCGTGGATGGCAGCAATCTCGTCGGCAGAGAGTTCGCGGGCAAGGACCACACGGCGAAAGCCCACGTCGCGCAACCAGCGCACTTTTTCAACTGTGCGGTTGTCGGTCTGCGTGGAGGCGTGGAATGAGAGGTGAGAGGTCAGAGGTGAGCGGTCAGAGAGTAGCGAAAGTACGGCCATATCCTGAACGAGGATGGCGTCGACACCGGCATCAGAGAGTTCGTCAAGCAACTGACGGGTTGCTTCCAACTCATTGTCGTAGATGATGGTGTTGACGGTGACATAGACCTTCGCCGCAAACTGATGGGCGTAGAGGCAGAGCTGCCGGATGTCGTCGACGGAATTGCCTGCCGCCACACGTGCACCGAAGCGCGACGCACCAATATAGACGGCGTCGGCACCATGATCGATGGCTGCCAAGCCACACTCCAGATTCTTGGCGGGCGCCAGCAGTTCAAGTGATCGCATTAATATCGTATGGTGTCTCTTGATAGACGTAATAGTTTATCCAGTTGCTATACAGCAAGTTGGCATGAGCACGCCATGTGACAAGCGGCTCCTGCGAGGGGTCGTCGTTGCGGTAATAATTCAACGGCAACTCCACATCGTCGCGCACGTCCTTGTCGCGGCGATACTCCTTGTCGAGCGTGTCGGGAGCATACTCGAGATGACCTGTGATGAAGAACTCACGGCCTCCACGAGCCATGACCATGCTGACTCCGCTCTGCTTCGATTCGGCGAGCAGCGTCAGTTCGGGTCGCGCCAGGATGTCGTCGCGATGAAGCTCGGTATGACGGCTATGAGGCATCATGAACAAATCGTCGAATCCACGGAAGATAGGCAGTTGTGGTTCGAGCATCTGCTGCGGGAAGATGCCGAACATCTTCTTCTCGAGCGGATACTTCGGCACACCATAATGGAAATAGAGTCCGGCCTGCGCCGCCCAGCAGATGTACATCGTGCTCCACACGTGCGTACGAGCCCACTGGAAGATGTCCTGCATCTCGTCCCAATAGGTGACGTCCTCGAAGTCGAGTGTCTCGACGGGCGCACCGGTGATAATCATGCCGTCGTATTTCTCGTTGCGCATCTGTTCGAAATCGCGGTAGAACATCATCATGTGTTCAATGGGCGTATTCTTCGGCGTATGGCTGCGGAGTTTCATAAAACTGATTTCAAGCTGCAACGGTGTATTGGACAGCAGACGTATCAGGTCGGTCTCTGTCGTAATCTTCAGCGGCATGAGGTTCAGGATGGCAATCTTCAACGGACGGATGTCCTGATTATGGGCACGCGAATCGTCCATCACGAAGATGTTCTCATGCTTCAGCAATTCTATGGCAGGTAATTTATCGGGTAATCGTAAAGGCATAAACGCTTAGCTTAATGGTTGGACTGAAAAGACACACACCGAGACATTGTCGTAGCCGCCGGCATCGATGGCTGCCTCACAGAGCAGGTTGGCATTGGCGCCCTCAAGCAACAATTCGGTGATATGCTTGTCGGAAATCATATCGTTGAGACCGTCGGAACAAAGCATATAAGTGTCGCCCGACAGAAAATCGTCAGTAAACTCAAAGAGGTCGAGATAGGGCTGACGAATGCCTGCACCGATGCAATTTGTAATGATGTTCGAATGTTTCTTCTCGCCGCGCTGATTGCTCAATGAATGGTCGTTGGAAATCTGTTCCAACACGCCGTCGCGGAGACGATAGAGTCGACTGTCGCCACAATTCATCCAATAGTACTTGTTGTTGTAGAAGACTACGCCCACGAGCGTCGTACCCATCTCGGCCATCTCGGGATTGACGTGACCCTTTGAGGCAATAATCTGGTTGACGGACTGCAACCATTCGTCCAACTTCTCCATCAGTTCGCCGGAAGCGAGTCCGCGAGGCAGGTCGTTGATGTAGAACTGCAGGTTTTCCAATACGTCGGAACTGGCCACCTCGCCAGCATTGTGTCCTCCCATCCCGTCGGCTAAGGCAATGACGAAACGGTCCATATTCTCGGATGCAAACTCCGTAGCGTAGACATCGCTGCGCACGAGTTTATCGTAGGCGAGAATCATGTCCTCATTATTTGTTCTCACACAGCCAATCCTACTGGCGGCTGTCAGTTTGATGATACTCATATCAATATTTTCCTAAAAACTATCTTTCACGCTTTAGCTGATACTGACCTGAAGATTGATATTGGCCAGCGTCACGATATCGCCAGCCTTGATAGACATGGGAACATCGGGCAGAAGATCGCGTTGGTTCAACTTCGTACCATTAGAAGAATGCTTGTCAA
The DNA here is from genome assembly GCA_900318885.1 of uncultured Prevotellaceae bacterium. GTDB lineage: Bacteria > Bacteroidota > Bacteroidia > Bacteroidales > Bacteroidaceae > Prevotella. The sequence goes on from ONMN01000041.1 coordinate 2,916, forward strand.
TGATGCACCATCCTGCGTCGGGCTTGTAAATGAGCTGAGCATGAACGCCGGAAATATACATGTTACCCTCGAACAGCTGCTGGTATGGTCCCTGGCGACGGCCAATGATGGCACCGTTGACACCCACCATACGGATGTCGAGACTGGGATTATACAACGTCAGGGTCGGAACGCCATTCTGCACGGGCATCTGAGAACCGACAGGCTCAGCACGACGCGACGTAATCAATGGCGAAGCATTGGTAGATTGCGCGACAGCTTGCTGATTAGGAGCAGCAGCCTGTTGCTGACCGTTCTGTTCGTCGACACCAGCCATCAATCCACCGCAATAGGTGCAGCGACGTCCCATTCCGACACGTCCGCAACTGGTACAATAGACAAGTTCCTGTCCGCACTGGTCACAGTAGTGAGACTCTTCTTCTATCTCTTCTTTACAACTTGGGCAAATAATCATATCTCTTCTTTAATATCTTCTGGCATAATCAATTGATAGGTCTCCTGCGTTATCTCCGACTGATTCATCGCGCTGACACGCATAGAGAGCTGCTGGATGGTGGCATCAAGCATATTTCGCATTTCACGGGCATTGCCGAAGGAACTGCTCTTGCTGATGACCTTACGGCAGATGAGATCCATGAGCTTGAACTCGGCCTCAGGCGACAGCTTGTAGTTGTCTTTAGAGGCCATCTTCTTGAAGATTGCCAACAGCTCGTCTTCGTTATAGTCGTCGATATGCATCTTATGGCTGAAGCGACTTGCGAGACCCGGGTTAACAGCCAAGAAGGTCTCCATCTCGTCCTTGTAACCTGCAGCAATGACGACGAACTTACCGCGGTCGTCCTCCATGCGTTTCATCAGCGTGTCGATGGCTTCCTTACCATACTGGTCGTTCTCCGAGGACAACGTGTAGGCTTCGTCGATGAACAGGATACCACCCATCGCCTTGTCGCACATATTATTAACAATCTTCGGGGTCTCACCCATATACTTACCAACGAGGGTAGCACGGCTGGCCTCAATGACACGGCTGGTAGGCAGGATCTCCATAGACTGGAGTACTTCACCCATCTTGCGTGCAATCGACGTCTTACCTGTACCGGGGTTACCTGTCAGAATGAAGTTCATCGACATCTGCTGCACCTTACCGGCACCCATGGCGGCACGCTGCTTCATGAACATGCTCTGAACAGCCAGACGACGAATCATATTCTTGACAGAACGCATGCCGATGAATTCGTCGAGCTCGTTGAGAACCTCGTCGAGCGGACGAGACTTCTCGGCCTGAGCAACCTCAAGGTCGGCAGTGGTGATACGGTACATATCGTCGTCCTTGAAGTCTGGATTGCCCATCATGCCAACGAGTCGCTGGCTCTGCTTCTCGACAGCCTGGTCGAACATGCGACGAGCTTCACGGGCATTGCCGAAGTTCTTGTCGCGACGCAGGTAGAGCTGTTCGAACTGACGGTGGATAGCTGCCTGTGTCTCTTCGTCGATGGTGAAGTTCTTACCCTTCGCCAGATTGATGAAGATTTCAGTCAGTTCATCAGGCGTATAGTCATCGAAATGAATGGTCTGTGTAAAGCGGCTCTTCAGTCCTGGGTTCGTATCAATGAAATCATGCATCTGGTCGGTATAACCCGCAACAATACAGATGAACTTACCACGATCATCCTCCAAACGTTTGAGCAGCGTGTCGATAGCTTCGGAACCAAAGGAATCCTGATCGCTCGACTTCAACGTGTAAGCCTCATCGATGAACAACACACCACCCATCGCCGAATCAATCAACTGGTTGGTCTTGATAGCCGTCTGACCCGAATAACCTGCCACAAGCTTAGCACGGTCGGCCTCTATCAGCTGACCACGAGACAGGATGCCCAAGGTGCGGAACACGTCTGCCATGATACGAGCAACGGTGGTTTTACCTGTACCGGGATTACCCGTGAAGACGTAGTGTTTGCCCTGGAAGGTATTGGTCTCGCCACGACGTATCTGCAGGTTGAGGAATGCTGCCAGATTGGAGATTTCCTTCTTGACGGCAGCCAAACCAACCATACCGTTGAGTTTCGACAGACACTCCTTGTAATCGACGGTCTTCGGAGCCTCGTAAGGAATATCGGGCACGTCGATGGTCATCATCTGCTCATTGGTAAGGGTCGAAATGTCAACCTTCTGCAGACGTTCAGCCTGCTTGGCAACAATCTTGTCGAAGAGCTGACGCATCGTACGACCATTGGCAAAGTCCTTGTCGCGCGAGTTGTAGAGCTCGGTTATCATCTTGAGCGTCAGTTCCTTGGCCTCGTCCGTAAACACGTATTTCTTCTCCTTGGCAAAGACACTCATAATCTGGAACAACTGATCGGGCGTGTAGTCGTCAATATTGAGGAAATAGCTGAAACGACTACGCACGCCAGGATTGATACGGAACAGATTGTCCATCTCCTGACGATAGCCGGCAGCAATGACCACAAACTTACCACGGTCGTCTTCCATACGTTTCATCAACTGCTCCAAAGCCTGCGTGCCCTGCTGATCTTTATCGCCACTCTGACTCAAAGGCGCCAGCGTATAGGCCTCATCGACAAAAAGGATTCCGCCCATTGCCTTGTCACACAAACGGTCAACAACCTTTGGCGTCTCACCCTGATAGGGACTGACCATCTTCGAGCGGTCGACTTCGACAACGTGGCCACTATCCAGATAGCCAATGGATTCCAGTATCTCACCCAACTTGCGGGCAATGGTTGTCTTACCTGTACCAGGATTACCTGTCAGCACAATATGAATGCCTGACTTCTCCTGTTCGCCCAGTCCTCGCTGAGCACGCTGTACACTGTTGTGAACGGTGAAGGCTATCTCGCGAACGGCTTTCTTCACCTCGTCCATACCGATATAACGGTCGAGGTCGCTGAGGATATCCTCCAACGAACGCTCCTCGGGAACATAGCCGCGAATATCCTGTTCTTCCACCATGACGGCCTCTGCGCCACGACTGATAAACGAGGTAAAGATGTCCTCAGCAGTCTTGACGGCAACATGGGCATATCCGAAAGTCTCGTCCTTGATCTTCACCTGATACTGGAAGAAACGCGTCAGCTTATGTTCGGCTTCCGGCGTATAGGCTGCAATACCGTATTTGGTACGCAGTTCCATTTTACAGATGTCACACAGTTCCTGATAGCCCGGGGTTGGCAGACGGAATGTGTACTTGAAACGGTTCTGCGCAGCAGGGTTTGCCGTCAGGAAGTCGTCAAGACCCTTAGGTAATCCGGCAATCATGACAATGGGGTTTTCGTCCCATTTATCCATCTCGACAAACAGTTTGTCAAGCGGGTTCACCTGATTGGAATAGCGGTCTGGCAACAGCTTCTGTACATTGTCGAAGAACAGAATGCCGTCCTTGGCTTTCTTCACATTATCGTCCCACTTGTCGACGAAACGCTGATAGTCTACCGCATCAACCATCGTCAACTTAGGTTTCTCGATAATCTTATGCTGGTAGAAGTAGTCGCGAATCACTTCGGCCAATGCTGTCTTACCCGTTCCCGTCTCACCAATAATTATCGCATTGACGCTTAAACGGACATTCATGATGTCCTTACGCGAATGCAGATAAGTATAGGTATCAACAACCGTCTTCAGCTGTTGTTTCACATCGCTAAGTCCTACCATGCGGTCAAGCACGTTTTGCGAAACAAGTGGTTTTCCACACCACCGGCAGAACTTGGCTATTGAGCGGTTCTCTTTATGACAATGCTCACATATCATATTTCTTAATATCTTTATTCTACACCCTTTTTAACGTCCTCTTCGCCAGCAGCATCTTTTTCTGCCTCTTCTGGCTCAGCGTCTTTCTGTTCCACATCTTCTTGTATCTTTTCGACAACCTCAGCAGGATTCACACGTATGTTTTCTGCATCGGGATTAGAACGATTCATGAGTTTAGGACTGAATACTATCATTTCCATCAGCAATATGGCAACCATGATACTCCACAGGATATAGTGTAGTACTGATTCACCGCTGAGAGAACGCACCTGATTGGTGACGTCATCGAGCAAACCGAATTTCGAACCCTTGAACTTAAACGTCTTCTGCTTGAACGTATAGAACAGCGGCTCGATGAGTGTCGACTTGATGTCGTCCTCCATCACCTCGTTAATCAACTGGTTGTCACCCTTTGAGTCGCTACGGTAATCCGTGAGGTGACATACTGCCATATATAATAAGGTAATAATAATAATCGCAGGAATGAACAAAGAAGGTGCCGAAGCATCAACCGTCCTGAGAATGAGAATCGGAATATAAGATGATATCATACCCAACAATCCCCACAAGCACGACATCACAAAGCCATAGCCGCGGAAGTATGCTCGCAGACCGACGATGATAGCCGTCATACCTCCTACAGGCAGACCGATAGTCATCATCGAGTGCTGGAAAATATACTGACGTCCAGGCTCAGAAATGCCACAGATGAGTAACAATAACACCCATGCAGCACACAATCCATAGAATATGTAACGCCAGCGGCTCTCCTTCGACTTTGCCTTGTTGAAGCCCTGACGAACTTCCTGATACTTCTGGGCTGTTTCCTCTTTGGCGTTGCCGTAACGCTTGAAATAATACTGATTCTGGTCAATCTCACCCAAGGCATAGATCCATTCTTCCAACTTACGCTCGTAGCTATAAGTCTCGCTGAAATCCTGGAACGGGTCTTCATGATAGAACACTGCCATCCACTGACTCAAGGAGCCCCGCTTCATGGCAGAAAGCAATTGTGGACGATACATCAGTTTATCCATCGTAAGAGCCGAAGTGAGTTCTGTTCCATCCTCCAAGAGATAAGTAGGTGTCACACCAAGGATTCGGCAGAAACGATATACTGCCGTACGAACATCATAAGCTCCCAGACGGGTTCGGTTCTCTTCACTCTTCATATCGAAGCAGGCACGAGCCTGACTGATTTGCTCAAACCAGCCATGCAACTGGGCGAAATAGATGAAACGTCCATCGGGGTCGGTAAAATCTACAGCTTTCTTAGCATACTCTTCGTCCGACAGGTCCTGCCATTCTTTTAGCTGTTCGCGTATAACCTCACCAACTTTATAGGGTGAATCGGCATCACGTAAGTCGTAAGCAGCTTCTTTGTCGATATTGTACAGTACCTTGTAACCCAGCGAACGGCTCGGCGTCTTTCCTGCCGTCATGATACGCAGAGCCTCACAGGCCATATGGTCTTCGTGACAATACATCCACGACAACAAACGACCATCGCTCAAACTGGTCCACTCATCATCGGAACAATCCTCATAGCCAAAGGTATGAACAATATCTGCCAGATTGGAAGACGGACGATTGACAAGGAAAGGAATGTCAGCATCTATCTCGTAAACAAACCTCAAAATTGCTATGCGTGCGTCCAGTTTACTGTCCTCTGCGAAATAGCTGCGCAAGCGATTGACATCGGCCTTTGAATGCGACTCCAAATAGAGGTACAGTTTGTCGTTCGGATTTGCCAGAGCCAGTTTATATTCTTCCTGATAGCTCAATACCGAAATGGCAGCACTATGCACATCGTCACAAAGATTGCCTCGCAAGTCCTTGTAAGGATAAGACGGCTCCATCACGTAAACAGCAGCCATCAGTCCTGCATGCTGGTCGACAGGATAGCGGTTCACTACGATGTCCTTGACAGCAGAACTGAGTTTCACATTACCGCATTGTTCCAGCCAACCAGCGATACGACCATTATAAAGATAATTGATGGCCAAGCGCTCGTTATCAAGCAACAGGGGAATCAATTCGTGAACATTATCTGCCACGAGGTTCTTCTCCGGATCTACAATGAAACTACGATACTTCAGAATGGGTGAAGACATATCAATCTTCACATCCTCGCCCAAGAACCAGCGCTCCACTTCATCATAGCCCCAACGTGTCTGGGGATTGACTGATGTCAGTCCCTGCACGATCATCTTCACACGATCAGGCAGTTCGTTGATTCGCGGCAGACGACCTTCATTCTTCTTACGCATCATCACACGCTCGTTCTGACTCAGCGGATTTTCACCCAGCCAGAGCGTCATCAGCGTGATACCCAGCGAATAGAAGTCGGCAGCAGGGGTAATCTCCACCTCACCGTCAATGACATCATTGTACATTTCAGGAGCAGCATATACCGGTGTACGGGCCTGTGTCGTACGGTGCACCTTCTCGTCACCTTCCAAAATACTGGAGATTCCAAAGTCTCCCAGCACGATTTCCTTGTGATCTGCCTCACGGAAGAAATAGTTGCCAGGCTTAATGTCTTTATGAATAATGTTATAATTATGGCAATATGCCAATGCTGCTGCAGCCTGCAGGGCTATGCGACGGAACTGGTTGAAATCGCCATCCAAATCGTATGAATTCAACGAACCTCCACGAAGATATTCCATCAGTTCGTAGTCGCGATTCTTACCGTCAACATACGTCTTGCCATAGTCGTATATCCGGACTATCATCTCCATACTAATGTTCTGGATGATGCGCATCAGCGTCTTCTTGATGGTAAAGTTAGGATAGTACACTTTCAACACGCGCTGGCCCTCTTCACCTTCTACCAGAAAAACTTGAGCCTCGCCGGAATTGTCGCTCAGGCACTTAATGCTCCGATACATTCTGCCTTTCAGAAGGAATTCAACTTCGCCCCCCGTTTGGCCTTGCGTATCCTCTCCAGGACGGATGGTCATCTCTCCATTGCCACTGGCAGCGGGCTGACTCCCACTGACGCGCATCGTCTTCATCGTATTGCCATCCGCAACAGGTTCTGCACCTCTAAAGGTCTTATCGTCCATATATTATTTGTCGTCTTTTATTTCAGCGTTAGAATTCTTACCTAAAACAACCCATTTACCGCCCATCTGTGGTTTCGCACAACCACAGGGGCTGCTGTGCATTGCATGCTTGTAGTTGCACACCCATGCCAGTCGCACACCAACGGGCTTACTGGCCATCGCATAATTGCGGGCTTTTGCTGGCGAGGGACCTGCAGGAACTGCCAGCTTGTCGAGAATGGCCGACAACATCTTGATTTTCACAGCTTTCTGCTCCTCCAACTCTTCCTTGGTCATACGTTTGGTCTCAGGCTTTGGAATGACGGGATTCTCCACACCTTCGTCTTTAGCCAACAGCGTCAGCACGCGCTCACGCAACTTGTTGTTGGCCTGCTCACGCAGAATGTCACGTTCGGAATTGTAAGGCAAAGCGTTCTCCAACTTCGAAAAGTCCTGCACAATCTCTACCAGTTCCTGATAGTCAGGATTGTGCTGCAACTCCTTCACCAACATACGGGCTTCCTCCGTCAGGGCTGTTCCACACTTCTTGCAGAATGCAAAATCGTTCAGCGAGTGACACGTCGGACAAACGATGCCTCCTCGCGGACTGCCGCATTCAGGACAATAAGCTTCATTGCCTGACAACCGAGCTCCGCAGTAGGAACAAATATCCTTGCGGATATAATGATGGCACACTTCGCAGAAGTCTGCGTCAGGATCCATCTCGGCACCGCAATGCGGACAGGCCATCTTGTTAATCGGCTGACCACACTGGGCACAGAACATGGCCTCAGGATCGTTGATAGCTCCGCAATAGGGGCACGCTTTACCTGCAGCTTGTTGCTGCTGTTGTTGCATTTGCATGGGTTGGTCTTCCTGTGGAAGTTCCATTTCCCTTTGTAGCGTTTGAGGGCGAACTGTTCGTTGCGTCTTCTCTATATTATTGTCGTTCATCATACACATGGTAGTAATAATGTTTGCAAAGTTACTAAAAAATTTTTAAATGCAACAAAAAACCGGCGTAAATTTACATTTACGTCGGAATTTTTTAGCTTTTTGACCATTATTCTTACCACAAAGGCAACCGTTCGGCCTTTGGAATGAACATTTTATCACCTTCTTTCACACCGAAAGCATCGTACCACATATCAATATGAGGCAGGGCACCATTGACCCTCCAGCGACCCAGTGAGTGGGGGTCACTCTTGGTGCGATTACGGATTTCAGCCTCAGTCACATTACCAGCCCACACACCAGCATAGGCCAGGAAGAAACGCTGGTCGGCTGTCAGTCCGTCAATGACGGGCAAAGGATTGCGCTTGGTGGCATTCTTGTAAGCATACCACGCAACCTGCAGGCCACCGTGATCGGCAAGGTTCTCACCCAACGTCAGACGACCGTTGGCATTCAGGTCGGGCAGCACCTTGATTTTCGAGAAGAAGTCGGCATATTTATCCGTACGTTCTGTAAAGTTCTTTCCATCAGCTTCCGTCCACCAGTCGTGCATATTTCCGTCCTTATCATACTGGCGTCCCTGGTCGTCGAATCCGTGTGTCATCTCGTGACCGATTACAACGCCGATAGCACCATAGTTGAAAGCATCATCAGCAGTGGGATCGAAGAACGGAACTTGCAGAATACCAGCAGGGAAGCAGATTTCGTTCGTGGTAGGGTTATAGTATGCGTTCACTGTCTGCGGAGTCATGTGCCAGTCGTCTCTGTCAACAGGCTTTCCTGCTTTATGCTCTATCTGCCAGGCAACCCAGAAACGACGACACTCCTTCATGTTCTCATAGTAAGATTTTTTCGCATCAATCTTCAAGTTAGAGAGGTCTGTCCAACGATCAGGATAACCAATCTTCACATAGAAGGTATTCAGCTTCAGCAGGGCATTCACTTTCGTCGAATCGTCCATCCAGTCCTGAGCAGCAATACGCTCACCAAGTGCAATGCGCAGGTTCTCCACCAGCGTCTTCATACGTTCCTTCGAAGAAGCAGGGAAATACTTCTGTACATAGATACGCCCCAGTGCTTCACCCATCACGCCCTGCACCTGATTGGTGGCACGACGCCACAATGGATGATCCTCTTTACGACCAGACATCACCTTGCCGTAGAAGTCGAAATTAGCCTCGCGGACTTCGTCGTTCAGCAGACCCGTCGAACCATTGATAATCCCCCACTCCATCACGTCACGATATTCAGCGGGCTTCATCGTGGCAAACAACTTGTCGGCAACAGCCATGAATTCAGGCTGTCCGACGACCAATTGCTGCATGTGCTCACTCTTCATACCCATTGCCAAACCCTGCTTTTCCAGCTGGAAGTGGGGATAGCGGCTCTCAAACTCCTGCAACGTCATCTTGTTGTAGTTGGCCTGTGGATCACGCAGTTCCGTACGTGACTTCGAAGCTTTGGCCAATGCCGTCTCAACCTTCATGATGTTCTTCATCTTCTGCTCGGCAGCACCTTTCTTGAAGCCAAAGAGCTGGAACATACGGACGATGTGTTTCTTGTAAGCCTCACGAATCTTCGTGGTAGCCTCGTCAGTCTCCAGATAATAGTCCTTCTGACCCAGCGTCAGACCGCCTTGGAAGATATTGACGATATTCTCCGTAGCGTTCTTCTCGTCAGCACCAATGTAGGAGTTGAAGAATTCCTCTGAGCCATAGGGAGCCAACTCCAGTTGGATAGCAAACAGCTGATCCTTGGTCTTCGCAGCCTCCAGACGCTTGATGAGGGGCATCACGGGCGAAAGGCCTTCCTGTTCGCGACGGGCAGAATCCATGGCCAACTTATAAAGGTCGCTCAGTTTCTGCTCGACAGTACCATTCTCGTAGCTGTTTTCCAACAGTTCCTTCAGGATGCCGTTGATACGCTTGTTGTTGTCTTCAGCCAGACGGTCGAAACTACCGTAGCGTGAATAGGCGGCAGGCAGTGGATTGGCTTTCATCCATCCTCCACATGCATACTCATAGAAATCGTCAGCAGGACGCACACTCGTATCCAAATCTCCCAGATTGATACCTGAGCGCAATTGCTGTGCTGAACCCGTAATGGTCATTGATGCTAATGCCATGATAATCAATAATTTCTTCATTGTTCTATATGTTTTTAATTCGTTAATTGTTCCAATTCTTCTGAGAGCTTTTCCCAGCGTTCCACCTCTTCGTCGAGGGCTTTCTTCGTCGTCGTATATTCCGTTACGAATTCCATATTCGACGCATTCTCTGGTTTCATCAGCAGGTCGTCGAGTTCTTTCAGGCGCTGTTCCATATCACTGATCCTGCGCTCCGACTGCTCAACAGCCTTCTCGGCCTTGCGCAACTGCTTCTGCTGTTCCTTGTGCTCGGCATACGACTGGTTTTTTACTACCGGCTGAGTGTTTGTTCCCACGCTGGGAATATTTTGTTCCCTGCCTGGGAATGTTTTGTTCCCAGCCTGGGAATTTTCGAGTTCATGGAGCTCTGAAATCTGTTTGCTCCTGAGGAAGTCGTAGATACCTCCCAAATGTTCGCGAACCTTGCCGCCTCCGAACTCATAGACCTTCGTCACCAGCCCGTCGAGGAATTCACGGTCGTGGGACACGACGATAGCCGTTCCGTCGAAGGCCTTGATGGCTTCCTTCAGCACATCTTTCGACGCCATATCCAAATGGTTGGTGGGCTCGTCAAGAATCAACAGGTTAACGGGTTCCAGCAACAGACGGATCATTGCCAACCTACTACGTTCGCCACCACTCAGCACTTTCACACGTTTGTCCGACTCCTCGCCACCAAACATAAACGCACCGAGGATATCGTTGATTCTCAGACGCATATCACCTTTAGCCACATAGTCTATCGTCTGGAATACAGTCAGACTTTCGTCCAACAACTGTGCCTGATTCTGGGCAAAATAGCCTATCTGCACGTTGTGGCCAACCTTCAGGTTTCCATCGAACGGTATCTCGCCCATGATACATTTCACCAGCGTCGACTTACCCTCGCCGTTCTTACCCACAAAGGCCACCTTCTCGCCTCGCTTGATGGTCAGGTTCACGTGGTCGAACACCACGTGGTTATATGCCTTCCTGACGTCCTCGCAAATGACGGGATAGTCGCCACTTCGCAAACAGGGCGGAAACTTCAGGTGCATAGCCGAATTGTCCACCTCGTCAATCTCGATAGGCACGATTTTCTCCAGCTGCTTCACTTTCTGCTGCACCTGCACAGCCTTCGTGGCCTGATAGCGGAAACGGTCGATGAACTGCTTCATGTCGGCTATCTCCTTCTGCTGGTTTTCGTAGGCTCTGAGCTGCTGTTCGCGACGTTCCTTGCGCAATACGACATATTCGTCGTACTTCACCTTGTAGTCGATAATCTGTCCGCACGATATCTCCAGTGTCCTGTTCGTCACATTATTAATAAATGCGCGGTCGTGACTCACCAGCACAACGGCATTGGCACTTGTGGCCAAGAACTGCTCCAACCACTGGATAGACTCAATGTCCAGATGGTTGGTGGGCTCGTCCAACAACAGCACATCGGGTTTACGCAATAGGATTTTAGCCAACTCAATACGCATTCGCCAACCGCCAGAGAACTCCGACGTGGGGCGTTCGAAATCGCTGCGTTCAAAGCCCAGACCCATCAGCGTGCGCTCAATCTCGGCTTCATAGCCGTCCGCACCCAGCATCTGGTAGCGGTCGTGCTCCGTCGTATATTTCTCTATCAGCGCCAGATAGCTCTCACTCTCGTAATCCGTGCGTTCAGCCAGTTGCTGGTTCATCCGCTCTATACGTTCTGCCATCTGCTGAATATCGGCAAAGGCCTTCTGAGCTTCTTGTCGCACCGTTGTCGAGTCCTGCAGGTTCATCACCTGAGGCAGATAGCCGATAGTCGTATCGTTTGGCACGCTCACCACACCCGACGTGGGTGTCTGCTTGCCACAAAGTATCTTTAGCAATGTCGATTTGCCCGCCCCGTTTTTACCCACAAGGGCAATACGGTCGCGGTCGTTGACCACGAAACTGGCATTCGCGAACAACGGCTTCACACCAAACTCGACACGTAATCCTTCTACTGAAATCATTATTTTTTTCCGTTTGAACTGCAAAGGTACGAATTTTTTTTGTACCTTTGCACAAAATTGGATAAAAACTATGCCAAACGACAAGATATTACGCATGGAGCAGCTCGTTCGCGAGCTAAACGAAGCATCCGACGCCTACTATAACGGACGTTCAGAGCAGATGACTGACTATGAGTGGGACCAGCGTTTCGACGAACTGAAAGCGCTGGAAAACGAGACTGGCACTACCCTGCCCGACTCGCCCACGCAGAAAGTTTCCGAAGACACCATCACAGGTCAGAAGGAGGAACACGAGTTTGCAGCCCTCTCGCTGGCAAAGACCAAACAGGTTGGCGACCTCGTGAAATGGGCTGAGGAACGACCTATTTGGATATCGTGGAAACTGGATGGTCTGACGCTCGTCGTGACCTACGACAATGGTAAGTTGACGAAGGTCGTCACACGTGGTAATGGCCATATCGGCACCAACATCACCCATCTTGCACGTTCTATCAACGGCATTCCTCAGACTATCAGCTATCAGGGACATACAGTCATTCGTGGCGAGGCAGTCATCAGCTACGACGACTTCGAACGCTTCCTCATGGAGAGTGGCGAGGACTATGCCAATCCGCGTAACCTCGCCTCTGGTTCGCTGACGCTGAAAGACCCCGACGAGGTGCGCCAGCGTCACATCCAGTGGATACCGTTCACCTTGGTATATTCTGAAGAGGACATCGTCAGTTGGGGCGCACGGATGGCTTGGCTCGACGCCCAAGGTTTTACCACCGTCGAACGCGAACTGGTCGATACACCGTCCACTTCCACAGTGGAAGCGAGTTTGGCTCGCTTCACCGCCAAAGTCACCTCCCGCAAGAACCCTTTCCCCGTCGACGGCCTCGTAGTGTGCTACGACGATACCGACTACGCCCAGACGGGCTCCGTCACAGGCCATCACGCCACCCGAGCCGGATTGGCTTTCAAATGGCAGGACGAGTCGGCTGACACGATATTAAAAGAGGTGGAGTGGTCGTGTGCGGCATCCACCATCTCGCCTGTGGCCATCTTCCAACCCGTCGAACTCGAGGGTACTACCGTCAAGCGCGCCTCGTTATGCAACATCAGCGAGTGCGAACGTCTGGGCATCGGTGGTCCTGGCACCCAGCTCAGTGTCATCAAGGCCAACAAGATCATCCCCAAGGTCATCAAGGTTACCCAGAGCGTCGGCACGTTCAGTGTGCCAAACGAATGTCCCGTCTGCCACGCGTCCACGCAGATTGTCGTCAGCGAGGCCAGTGGCACCAAGACGCTCCATTGCACCAATCCCGACTGTGCCGCCAAGCAACTCAGAAAACTGGCGCGTTTCGTGTCGAAAGAAGGCATGAACATCGACGGCATCTCCGAACAGACGCTCTCGAAGTTCATCAATCTCGGCTGGATTACCGAATATGCCGACATCTACGAACTGCGTAGCCATATCCTCGAACTCTCGCGCATGGATGGCTTCGGCGAGAAGTCGGCCTCCAACATCATGCGCAGTATTGATAAGAGTCGTGAGGTCGAAGCTCACCGATTGCTCTACGCCCTCAACATCCCGCTCTGTGGCCTCGACGTCTGCAAACGACTGCTCTCAGCCTATCCCCTCGACGAACTGGTGGCTATGGCCACCGTTCCCGACGGTTTTCCGTCGGCCCCTTCATCGGGTATCCCCGTCGAAGGCGACCTCTTCGCTGCTCCTGCGGAAAGCGGTTCTCCCGCTTTCTCCCCTTCCGACGTCTTCGCCCATATCGACGGCATAGGCCCTGAGAAGTCTGCCCAGTTCGTCCTATGGTTCCGTAACGAACGCAACCTCGCCCGCTACCGTCGCCTCCTCACGAAGCTCACCGTCACCACTCCCGACGTGTCGGCGTCAGGCGACAAATGTGCCGGCCTCACCTTCGTCATCACTGGCGACGTGCATCACTACAAGAACCGCAACGAACTCAAGGCCTATATCGAGTCGCAGGGCGGCAAGGTCGCCTCGGCTGTCAGTGGTTCTACGTCCTACCTTATTAATAATGACGTCACCTCCACCTCGGGCAAGAACAAGAAGGCCCAGCAACTGGGCATCCCCATCATCTCCGAAGACGATTTCATAACGCAATATGCCACTGTTCCGACGACCGAGTAAGCTCTCCGACATGCGTGCCATAGCGCGTCCCTGGCTCATCCGCAAGGGCTACGACGGTATGACCTTCTTTGGTCGTATCATCACTCACAGCAAGGAAGAGGCAGCACGTATCAATACGTCCCACGCGTCGAAGGATACCGTCAGTAGCATCATCAAGAATCACGAGATGATTCACCTCTACCAGGCACGCTCCACCCACGATTCCTGGCTCTGCTTCTACATCCTCTACGGCTGGTACTGGCTCCTCGCCTGCCGCTATTGGCGTCGCCTGAAGAATGCAGGCTATCGTCTCAACCCCTTCGAACTGGAGGCCTACGCCCACATGCACGACCTCCACTACCTCGACGACAAACAAAGCGGCACCACCGAATGGCGCCGCTATGCCCAAATGTCGTTACGTGAACGCCTGACTGTCATCAGATAGCGTTAGTGTCACTCACAAGAAAATTGCCTTTTCTTTTGGCATTCTACTCACTTATTCGTACCTTTGCACTCGAACAATCATAGGAAAGTAAAATATGGCATTTTTGGATTTAGTGAAACAGAGATATAGCTGCAGGAACTATCTCTTATTCTCAATTACTGCTATGCTGTTTATGGCTTGTGGCAGTAAAACAGGAAAGGCAGTAAGTGATACCGACTCTTTGGCAGTTGATTCCATCAACGGCTCTGTTGTTGATAAGCAGTCGGAAATCACAGAAAACAAGGACAGTGAGGAGGTTGATTTGCTCGACATCGATGAGATGCCGAAGACCGCTGTTCGTCAGCCTGATGCCCATTTCCAACATGCCGTATATGTCAACATCGACAAGCCAGCCAGTGGCGAAGGCGAAATGGATGCGTTCTATTCCGTCTGGCTTGCTGACGAGCGGACTGGTACGGTCATCAAGGTCTGCGTCACCAATCCTATGGCTGAGAGTCAGTGGCAAAAGATGAATGGCAAGGATGCCGATGCCGTCGATGTCCCCATTACCCAAATTGCCTCTGCCGAAAAGGCTTATATCGCTCCTGGCGACGTAAGCAAGGTAATCGTCGAGGGATGTCCTGATGGGCGTAATATGTGGACATACATCATTGACCCATATAAGGGTACTGCCAAGCAGTTACCTTCAACAGAGGGCGTTGTCACCCTTGAATGGGAGAAGAGGGAAATCATTGCTGCCTCTTATGGTTACGATGATGATGGACGGTATTCTATCAAGAAGGCATATTCCTTAGAAGGAAAGTTCCTTCGCACAGTCGGCAACAAGGAAAGAGAATGACCCCGATCAGAGAACCTTGATCCTTTATCGTCAAAATTTTTTATTTCGTCGCATTTTTCAGGGCGAAAACGGACGCAAAGTTAATAATAATTTTCCGAAAACCTTGTCGAAAATCCTATGTATTTTTCACGATTTTCGCTCCTTCGTAGTTAAGGTTTGTTAAGCCAATTTTGTCCCCTTTTCCTAACCCTCAATCCATCAACCACTTGCCCCCATTTCCTTCAACCTTTCCACCAAGAGCAACAACAACCCCACCGTCTTTTCGAATCAGACAGTGGGGCTTTGCTCGAGCTCGCTCACGTTCGATAAAGCATGAGCAAGCTCTGCTTTATTCTCACTTAATCGCGACCTTAACTGACCTCTGGCCAATCTTTACGATGGCGATGGAACCAGGTTGTAGGTTCGTATTGATAGTTGCAGCACCACTCTGGCTGATTGCCGAACCTGCCTGAGTGCCATTGATGCCATACACATTGACCTGTGTGCCTTCATCTACACCTTGCACCTTGATGCTACCTCCCTCGCTCTGAATCAGTACGGCGTTAGCAGGGATGTTAGAAATACCGTTGGTGATACCCTCCGTCTTGGGTGCAGCATCTATCCAGCAGAGCGTAGCTGTTGCCGTTTCTGAGTTTTCATAGCCCGACTTGGTGGCATAGACACTGATATTATAGGTCACACCCAGATGCACCTCATTTCCGCTTCCAGCCTTGATGTCCGTATCGGTTATGGAGTATTGGCAGACGGCGCCATCTGTAGCACTACTAAACGTCAGTTTTCCATTCTCATAGCTGATGGTAGGCTTCTCGCACTTCTGCGTAGTTGGTGTGTCACCACCGCTTTCCTTCTTCAATAAACAGGAAGTCTTTCCAACCATCAGTTGCCTTATACTTATCTATAGTACCCTTTGGAACATACAGCGTCGCGTTATTGAATGTGTTTTGAGAGAAAGTTCTTAAATACGGTGTCTTTCCTATTATCGTAAACGGATTCTCTATCAGAGAAACGACAGTTGAAATATCTACTTCTTCGAACGCACGATTACCAATGCTCGTCACACTGTTGGGGATGGTGATGGAGGTAAGTCCAGAGCAATTATAGAACGCCCAACCTCCAATGCTTGTCACACTATTGGGAATGGTGATGGAGGTAAGGCCAGAGCAAAACTGGAACGCATAATCTCCAATACTTGTTACGGGAAAATTTATAACTCTTTAGAAATCACTTTGTTACCTTAACTCAAATGGTAATTAGGTAACGATTTAGAAACGAGCTGAATTACATATTC
>ONMN01000121.1 GCA_900318885.1 uncultured Prevotellaceae bacterium
CACCTTCTTATCGAAGTGCGACACCTTCTTATTATTCACTGCAACGACCTTGTCCTTCTTGCCGTTGTGATTCTTATTACCTGCCATTGCCGGCATTGCCAATGTGATGGCCATCATCATGGCTGCGATCACCTTATTCATTGTCTTCATAATCTTGTCTCCTATTCTTTTAATTGTTATTAATCCCTGGCTTACGCCTGCCCCTTAACAAGGGGCTTCAAATGTTCACGGTGCAAAGATAGGATGATTTGGTGAGGTCTGAAAGAGAAAAGTCCTATTCTGAAAGGTCGGTTTCCCTAAAATATTGTGGGGATTTCCCCTACCCAATCTTTAATAGTTATCAAAAAAGTGTCTGTTTTCAAGGATGTCAGTGCTATTTCGCCTGATTTTTTGTACCTTTGCACACGAAATAGAACATCGATAAGATATGACGCTAAAAGAGCTATTATCATCCGTAAGTCCCGAGGAATATACGGACTACCCACTCTACCAGGAACTGTTGAAAGTAAAGCCTGAATATGGTTCCAGCAGACATATTGAGGTCAAGATGGTGAATGGAGAGGTCGCCGTGTATAATGTTCACATCGGTTCTTTAGGGGATATTGTCACCTATCCTATCGATGTGGATCCTGACCTGCAAGTGACGAAGATACTGCTTCTTGATGCCATTCTCGCAGAAATGACCTTCCAGAATTTTGATGAAGCAGAGCAGTCAGAATTCTGGAACGATATGACCAATCTGCAGAAAGCAAAGATCATTAGATAGGATGTATGCAGGAGCAGCAGCGGACATATATTGCCATCGACCTGAAGTCGTTCTACGCTTCAGTAGAGTGTGTGGACAGAGGACTTGACCCGCTGACCACAAATCTTGTCGTGGCTGACGTGTCGCGAACGGAGAAGACCATCTGTCTGGCTGTTTCTCCGTCGTTGAAAGCATACGGCATCGGAGGACGTGCGCGACTGTTTGAGGTGGTTCAGAGAGTACGCGAGGTGAACAACGAGCGCAAAAGAGCCAAAACCTGTTGTACTGCCGTTATACCATAGGGCTATCTTCTTGTGGAACCTCGCGGAGTCGAACCACGTTCTCAGGATTTTCAGTCCTGCGCATACACCAAGTCTGCCAAAGTTCCAAATGTCGTTGCCCCAGATGGATTCGAACCACCACCTCCAGATCCAGAATCTGACGTGCTAACCATTACACCATGGAGCAATTTGTGATGAGGGAGGGACTCGAACCCACGACCGGCTGCTTCGTAGACAGCTGCTCTGATCCAACTGAGCTACCTCACCAATTTGCGGAAGCAGAAGGATTCGCGCTCGACCTTAGGTCGCTTTGCTCGCAAAGAACCTCCGGAACCTGACGGTTCAGCACGTTCTTGCTTTGGCAAGCGTCTCCTTCGTCGCCGAGCGAGCAGTGTGCCGCTTTAGACCTCTCAGCCATACTTCCATCATCATTTCGGGTGCAAAGGTATAACAGGCTGATGAAGCCTTTTTTCGTAGCAGAGAAAAAATACATAAATAATAGTTTTTTGCAGAAAAACAAGAACAAAAGAATTGCTATACAAAACAAAATACCTACTTTATGTTAATCTGCTTTTGCTGGCCGTCACAGGTGGGCAATGCTCAAAACACCGCGTTTTAGGTATTGTGCATCTTGTTAATTTGTCATACCTTTGCACCCGAAATCACAGGTATAAAATTCATAAATAGTATTTGTTTAGTAATGAGGTGGCTGACTGTGATAGTCAGCCATTATTTTAAAAAGAATAGTAACTTATTAAATATTCAACTATGACAAGAAGTATTAAGATTTCGATTCTGTGGCTGCTGACCGTCTGCGGCTTTGCCTGCCACTCCATTTGTGATGTTCTGCCCATGTTTTGGGGCAAGAATATGGCCATTGCCGCCACCGACGGCAACGTTGACCAGGGCATGATAGTGTTCATGATGACGCTCTCGTATCTTATTCCCGTTTGTGGCGTGCTCTGTATGCTGTGGAAAGAGAAAGCTCTGAAAGTCATCAATGCCGTGCTGGCCGCACTCATCGGCTTGTTCAACATCGCCCATGCGTTCATGGAGCTGCCTTCCGACAATGCTGGGCAATACGTCATCATGCCCATGATGATTATCGTAGGCCTCGTGCTGGCATGGTATAGCATTAAATATGTAAAGGATTAAGCCATGGGACTATTAAAAACGTTTTTCACCAACTATGCCTGTCCGCAAGGACGGATGGGACGCGCGATGCTGAAGTTTATGAATCTCTGTCATGCACCGCTGACGAACTGGGGACTGAAACTGGTCAATATTCATGGCGGGGCAACCTTACAACGGCTGCTGAAGCAGAGCGAGGGGTCAACGGTCTATGGTATCGACATCTCTGAGGAAAGCGTAGCGAAAGCCAAGAAGGTGAATGCCGAAGTGCTCGACAAGCGGGTGTTCATCACTCAGGGATCTGCCGAAAAGTTGCCTTATGAAGACGGGAAGTTCGACCTCGTGACAGCAGTAGAGACGGTGTATTTCTGGCCAAACCTGCCTGACTGTCTTCAGGAGGTGCGCCGAGTGCTGAAACAGGGCGGAAAATTCGCCATTCTGGTAGAAGTAATTGATGGCGACTCCATGTGGACGAATGTCGTAGAGGGCATGACAGCCTATTCGCCGGAGGAACTGAAGACGCTGCTCGACGATGCAGGCTTCATCCAAACGGAGATTCACCGTATGAAGCCATCGAATGCGGCTATCATTGGTGTGAAAGATTTCAGGGTTCGGAAAAGATAGCCTACGCCTTATGGTTATAGTACCTGATGAGCAGAGCTACGCCTATAAAAGCCAGAACGAATTCAAGGGCTACAATAAAGATATACTGCATAGTGATAATGGTTTTATAAGTTAGGCGAAATGGCGCAGATCCAATTATTTAGATTGCACTTCGGAGAATCTGCATAGAGATAGTCGCCAATGATGTGCGCCCCGTTCTCCTTGAGTTCGCGGCAAAAGGCATCGGCATAGATGCCGTTGTCATGCCTGTTGCCAAGAGCCACCATAACGGCGAGGTTCTTGCCGTTCAGGCTGGCACCACGGAACATCTGACTGGCGTACTGCCAATGCGGTGAAAGATTGCCACCATCCTGAAACTCGACGGCAAGGACGAGACTTTGGCTGTTCTCGATCTGCCTGACGTTCATACTCTGGACGCTGACGGTCTCAGCACCCAATTTGTCAGCTATCTCTTCAGCAATAGCCTGACAGCTGTCGTACACGACGACGATAGATTCA
>ONMN01000006.1 GCA_900318885.1 uncultured Prevotellaceae bacterium
AAGGGTGCTTACTTTGCAAATCCCTCTTACGTTCAGATTCACCCCACCTGTATCCCCGTTCATGGCGACAAGCAGTCTAAGCTGACGCTGATGTCTGAGTCGCTGCGTAACGATGGTCGTATCTGGGTTCCTAAGAAGATTGAGGACGCTAAGGCTCTGCAGGCTGGAACCAAGCAGGGTTGGGAAATTCCTGAGGAGGATCGCGACTACTATCTGGAGCGCCGTTATCCTGCATTCGGTAACCTCGTTCCTCGTGACGTGGCCTCTCGTGCCGCTAAGGAGCGTTGCGACAAGGGCTTCGGCGTGAACAACACCGGTCTGGCTGTGTTCCTCGACTTCTCTGAGTCTATCAACCGTCTGGGCATCGATATCATCATGCAGCGTTATGGTAACCTCTTCGAGATGTATGAGGAGATCACCGACGTATTCCCTGGCGATGTTGCCAACGAGATCAACGGCGTGAAGTACTACAAGCCGATGATGATCTATCCCGCTATCCACTACACGATGGGTGGTATTTGGGTTGACTACGAGTTGCAGACCTCTATTCCTGGTCTGTTCGCTATCGGTGAGTGTAACTTCTCTGACCACGGTGCTAACCGTCTGGGTGCTTCTGCTCTGATGCAGGGCCTGGCCGATGGTTACTTCGTGCTGCCTTACACCATCCAGAACTATCTGGCCGATCAGGCTGTTTGGCCGAAGGTTTCTACCGATCTGCCTGAGTTCGCTGAGGCTGAAAAGAAGGTGGACGCTGAACTCGACCGTCTGC
The DNA here is from genome assembly GCA_900318885.1 of uncultured Prevotellaceae bacterium. Lineage (GTDB taxonomy): Bacteria > Bacteroidota > Bacteroidia > Bacteroidales > Bacteroidaceae > Prevotella. The sequence continues at coordinate 770 of ONMN01000006.1, forward strand.
TGAACATCAAGGGTAAGCGTTCTGTTGACTCTATCCACAAGGAACTCGGACACATCATGTGGGAGTATGTTGGTATGGGCCGCACCGCTGAGGGCCTGAAGACAGGTCTGAAGAAGATGCACGAGCTCGAGAAGGAGTTCGACACCAACCTGTTCGTTCCTGGCACTAAGGAAGGCTTGAACATCGAGCTCGACAAGGCTATCCATCTGCGTGACTTCTTCACAATGGGTCAGCTCGTCGCCTTCGACGCTCTCTCTCGTAACGAGTCTTGCGGTGGTCACTTCCGCGAGGAGTATCAGACTGAGGAAGGCGAGGCTAAGCGCGACGACGAGAACTACTTCTACGTAGGCTGCTGGGAGTACAAAGGCAAGGGCAATGAGCCCGAGCTTATCAAGGAGCCACTGGAGTACGAGGCAATCAAGGTACAGACACGTAACTATAAGAATTAAACACTATGGCAAAGAATATTTCATTCACAATAAAGTTCTGGCGCCAGAATGGCCCCAAGGACCAGGGACATTTCGATACACACGAGATGCACGATATTCCCGATGATACCTCGTTCCTCGAGATGCTCGACATCCTGAACGAGGAGCTCATCAACGAAGGCAAGGAGCCCTTCGTATTCGACCACGACTGCCGCGAGGGTATCTGCGGTATGTGCTCGCTCTACATAAACGGTACACCTCACGGTCTCACCGAGCGTGGTGCTACCACCTGTCAGCTGTATATGCGCCGCTTCAATGATGGCGACGTCATCACCGTTGAGCCTTGGCGCTCAGCTGCCTTCCCTGTGATTAAGGACTGTATGGTTGACCGTGGTGCCTTCGATAAGATTATCCAGGCAGGCGGCTATACCACTATCCGTACTGGTCAAGCTCAGGATGCCAACGCCATCCTGATTCCCAAGGAGGATGCCGACGAGGCTATGGACTGTGCATCTTGCATCGGCTGTGGTGCTTGCGTCGCAGCTTGTAAGAACGGCTCTGCCATGCTCTTCGTATCCAGCAAGGTTTCTCAGCTCGCCCTGCTTCCCCAGGGTCGCGTAGAGGCTGCACGTCGTGTGAAGAACATGATTGCCAAGATGGACGAGCTCGGCTTCGGTAACTGCACCAACACTCGCGCTTGCGAGGCCGTCTGTCCGAAGAACGAGACTATCGCCAACATCGCTCGCCTCAACCGCGAGATGATCAAGGCCAAGCTGGCTGATTAAAAGGTGTATTTTAGTCAAGGCTTTCAGGCAGACTAATCGCACGTACATTATTATTATAAGAGCGCCGCATATCTCCTGCGGTGCTCTTTTTGTTGATGGGACATGAATATTTAACTCTTTCGTGCACGGCATGAGCACAATGTTTCGATGGAAAAGGTGTCTTCAGTTGCAACAGGAAGCTACCGCCTAAGTAATTGTGGCAATACTATCGGAGTAAGCGGAAATACTTTTGGAGTATTTGAAATTTCGTTCGGAGTATTGCATTTTAGTGTCAGTAAATAACAATTTTCTCATAGAAATATTTGTTTTATCGACGGAAAAGTTGTACTTTTGCAGTAGTTTTACGAGATAGGACTAAATATTTAATATGTACGACCAACAGCAAGTCTTTTCAGATTCACTTTACGTAATGGTCTATGGCGGGTCAATGGTATTTGCGCTCATTGCCTGCATCTATTTGTTGTTCCGTCGTAGCAATGCTATTGCGCCTGAGGTTACGCCTCCTCTGCGACTGCGTCGTTGGGTTGCTGCTTTCTTTGCGATTATGGTGATGAGCCATATATCGTGGTTCGTGTTAGTCAAGTACAGTCTCCTCTTTGGCAATCCTTTGATAAATCTCATCGTGGCTGCGGGGCTTGACTGCGTGGTACTGATACCTTTTATAATGGGTATGCTGCTCGCCATGTTGCAAGACCGTCGTCGCCCGCTCTGGCCTTTTGTCTTTGCCTCGTTGCCTGTTGCAGCCTTATTTGTAGTGATTGCATATCGTCATGACTTAGTCCTTGTGTCCTGGGTGCAAGGCTATTTCATGTTGATAACCATTGTTATATTTATATATATGGCGTATGCGGTTAGGCAGTATAGTCTATGGCTCCGCCATAATTATGCCGATTTGGAGCATAAGGAGGTATGGCAGAGTTTTCTGATACTGGCTTTCTGTCTGATAGTTCTTAGTTTTTACGTGTACTCTAGTAGCGGCATGACTTACGAGTATGTCCTACAAACGTTCGATTATTTGTTTGTCGTTATTTTGCTTTGGCGTGTGGAGACGTTGCAGGCTTTGGATAACAATGATGACAACGATGACATCACTGAGGCAACGGGCTTGGAGGAGGTGATAGTCTTACATTCCAGTGCGTCCCAGACCACCATTCCTGGCAACATCGGATTATTGTTGGAGCAGTATTGCGAGGGTGGACAACTCTACTTGCGGAAAGACATCACACTCAGTGAACTCAGCAAGGCCATCGGTACCAACCGTTATTATCTCAGCCTATATTTTACACGACAGGATACCACCTACAATGCCTATATTAATGGTCTGCGCATCCAGCACTTCGTGCGACTCTACCAAGAGGCTGTTGCTGCTGATCGCTCTTTCACTGCTCAGCAATTGGCTCAGGAGAGTGGCTTCAGGAGCTATAGCACTTTTGCTACAGCTTTCAAGCAGCGTATGGGTCAGACGGTCATGAAGTGGATGCGTAATGTTGAAAAGTAACCCCATAAACTAGTGGCGATGGATTGTATTTCATCTTGCTATTCACAGAATATGCAAAAATAGTCTCAGAATATGCAAAATCTGATGTAAAGGGCTTCTTGAAGGTTGCGCTTCCCAAATTTTTTTGTTATCTTTGCCTCGCTTTTCCGACTATGAATTCGAAAATGGGCAAGCGATTAGACAACTGTAGCAAAAATCATAATATATAAGGATGAAAAAGTTTTTATTTATAGCGGCCATATTGATGGTAGGTATAACGCTCACTGCCCGTCAGAAGCCTGCCGACCAGAAGCAGCAACCCCAGGAACAAGAGCAGGCCATGGTACAGCGCCTTTATGAGACGCAAGTCAGTGGCAGCGATTCAGACTTCTACGAAGCTCACGAGGCATTCATGGAGTATCTGGAGGGGCGCAAGGACTGGGAAAAATACTATCGTACGTGGATGGGCCGTGTTATCTATAATGTGAACCACAGGTACTTCCATCGTGCCTTCGCCGATATTAACTACATTACAGACGATATCGAGGAGCGCCATCAAGAGCGTTATCTCTATATTGCCAACATGTCATTAGGTTTTTTCTATAACGGTCGCAACCAGCCTGAGATGGGTGAGAAGTTCTTCCGACGCGCCTTGCAGGGCATCGATGTCGAGAAGGACCCTGTGTCGGTATTCAATTCCTACCTCTCTATAGCGCAGTCGCTTAGTTTTAAGCGTCCCGCCGAGGCGATGGCATGTCTTGACAGCCTGCCTCAGCAGATGCTCGAGAACCCGATGTACGAGAGTGGTGTGCTGGGCTACCGTTGCATCATCGCTAACAAGATGAGGGACTACGAGGCCTTTGAGCGTTATTTCACCAAGTATGACAGCATTCGCCACAATCAGCCAGAACAGTTCAATGCGACAAACCTCCAGCAAGTGATGGTCTGTCATAGTCTTATACGGAAAGACTACCAGAGTGCCCTTGCCTGGTGCGACTCTATTGATGTGCCCTTGACAGCTACAGAGCTACGCATCAATGTCTATGAGCAGATGGGCGACTGGAAGCAGGCCTTTCGTGCCTCAGAACTGAAGGACAGCCTTCAACTCATTGCCGAGCGCGAAGCGCTGGAGTTGCATATGACTGATATGGCACGTGACATCGACCAGCTTCAGGCAGAGCAGGAAAAGGCAAAAATACGATATGTGCAATTGCTGGTAGTGGGACTGATGGCATCGACTATCATTGGTTTGCTCATCGGCATGCTTGTTTTTCGGCACAAGAAGAATCGCCGATTGAGTGAGCAGTTCCTTCAGTTGCAGGAGTCACGCAGACGTACTGAGGCTGGACAGGCCATCCGTCGTGCCTTTGTCACTACGATACAGGAGAAGTTGAAGTCGCCCATCAATGTGCTGAGAGGCTATGCTCGTATTTTCAACAATCCTGATTTTATCCTGAATCCGGATGAACGCCCCAAGCGCTACAACGACATCCTCACTGCTGCCCGTACCATAGAGTCGCTGATGGATCCTGTGCTCGACTCCTATGCCAGGGGAACAGTCGGCATCTCCGACGAGGAGAAGCTGGTGTGTATGGATGCCCTTCGCTCCCCACTGATTACCTTGATCAACACGTCGGAGGTGATTATCGATGGGAACGGATTGATTCCACACGATGAATATATGCAGTTGCGAGCCAGCGTTTGCCGCGATGCCTACCGTGTGGCCACCTCTGCCCATCAGCTTATCCTGTTCAGTATCTATAACGACGATATCCCCTCACCTAAGCCAGACAGAATAGGGCTCAACGAAGAGGTGCACTCCATCCTGAACAGTTACGACCTGCACCCCTCGGCTGTAGAAAAGCAGCGCGTGCTGACCACAGAGTTTAAGACTGAGGTGGATGACGACGTGATGGTGAATACCAACCCCTTGTTGCAGGAGCTGCTGAACTGCCTGCTCGACAATGCTGACAAGTATGCCACTGGCGGTACTGTGCTGATGAGTTGTCATGCCAATGCAGACGGTACTTATGCCATATCAGTCAGCAATGAAGGTCCGGTTATTCCTGCCTCAGATGCAGAACGCATCTTCGACCCCTTCGTCCGTCTCTCGCCTGATGAACACAGCCTGGGCATTGGTCTGCCTCTGGCCCGTCGCCTTGCCATCTCAATGGGTTACGACCTCTTCCTCGACCTGACGTATACCGGAGGTACTCGTTTCGTTGTTTCGGGCATCGCCTAATGGTGCAGACCAGACGAGTTTTGGGAAAGTGAGTCTAATGTTTATGTAGTTTGTCGACGATGACGGCGAGGGCGCCGTCGCCAGTGACATTGCAGGCGGTGCCGAAGGAGTCCATTGCGATATAGAGGGCGATGATGAGAGCCTGAGCATCAGGACTGAAGCCCAGCACGCCAGCCATTGGTCCCAAGGCAGCCATCACAGCTCCGCCAGGTACACCAGGAGCAGCAACCATACAGACACCTAGAAGCATGATGAAATGGAGAAATAGCGGAAAGTCGTGAGGCAGTCCGCCGATGAGGCATACAGTGAGTGCGCAGCAAGTGATCTTCATCATTGAGCCCGACAGGTGGATGGTGGCACAAAGCGGTACGCAAAAACTTGCGATTTCATCGCTCACACCGTTCTTTTTTGTTTGCCGCAGGGTGACGGGTATCGTGGCAGCACTCGACGAGGTGCCTAAAGCGGTGAAATAGGCTGGCAGCATGTTCATCAGCAGACGTAGCGGATTCTTCCTCGAAAGCCCTCCGGCAATTAGGAATTCATACGTGAGGATAACGATATGCAGCACAAAAATAATACAGATGATCTTGGCAAACACTGCGATGATGTGATAGGCCTCGCCTGTAAAGGTCATGCCGAGGAAGATACCGAAGATATAGAGCGGCAGGAGTGGGATGATGGCCACTTGGATGGTCTTCTCGATGATAGTGCGGAACTCCGAGAAGCCTTTCTTCAGCGCTGGGGAGTCAGTATAAGCAACACCGATGCCCACGACAAAAGAACTCACCAATGCTGCCATCACATCGAGTATGGCAGGAATATTCAGTTGGAAGTAGGGTACCAGCGCATCTGCTTTCTCTATCGCTGCCGTTGAGGCCTCCGTGTCTATCAGCATCGGAAAGAGCATCGTACCTGTAGCGAAAGCCAACAGTCCGGCGATGATGGTGTCGGCATAAGCCAGTCCGACTGTCAGCAGCAACAACCGGCCTGCAGCCTTTCCGATATCGGCAATGGCAGGCGTCACCAGTCCTATAATGATAAGTGGAATCAGGAAACCTAGAAATTGGCTGAACACATAGTTGAACGTCACAAATACGCGCACCCATCCCTCAGGTAGCACGTTTCCAATCAGTATCCCCATAACGATGGCGATGATGATGCGTGGCAATAATCCCAATTTCTTCATATTCTGTTGCAAAGATAATGTTTTTCTTCGTATCTTGGCTTTTTATTTAAGAAAAATTGTACCTTTGCAGCCAAAATAGTGGAATGATATGAACATTAAGTTACACACTCCCCAGAAGAAACAAGATTAGATACCAGACCATATAGAACTAGACAATGACATATTTAGGCGAACTGATTTCAATCGGTGTGGCGTTTTCGTGGACTGCGACGGCGTTGCTGAGCGAGTTTGGCAGCAAGCGATTGGGTAATCTCACGTTGAATGTTTTGAGAATGGCGCTGGCGTTGATATTCTCGTTGGTGCTCTTTGGCGTAGTGACGGGGAATCCCTTGCCTGTTGGCGTATCAGGAGAAGCCTGTGGCTGGATGCTGTTATCAGGACTGGTGGGCTACGTCATTGGCGACTTCTGCCTCTTTCAATGCTATATTATTATAGGTTCGCGCTATGGCCAGCTCTTTATGACGTTGGCTCCGCTGTCGGCAGCCCTGATGGCTTGGGTGACGCTGGGGCAACAGATGACGGCGATGAGTATCGTAGCCATGTTGGTGACGCTTTTCGGCATAAGTATCTCCGTGCTTGGCCGAGGTGAGCATCATAAGGTTTCGCTGAAACTACCTCTCAACGGCGTGCTCTATGCCATCGGTGCAGCTGTATGCCAAGGTGTGGGATTGGTATTGAGCAAGATAGGTATGGATCATTACGACGTGGCCGCTTTAGCGGAGATGGATGTACCTGAATGGTTAGTACCCTTCAGCGCTAATTTCTACCGTTGCATTGCGGGTATCATAGGTTTCACCTTATTATTATATTATCGCAATGGAATGGCCCCTTTACGCGAGGCTATGCACGACAGGAAAGGACTTACCGTTGCTACGGCTACCACTATCTTCGGACCTTTCGTGGGTGTCGGCTTCTCGCTGATGGCAGTACAATATACGGCAGCAGGTATCGCCTCTACGCTGATGGCTATGACGCCCATCATCATCCTTCTGCCCTCGTATTGGCTCTTCCATGAGAAGATTACCTGGAAAGCTATTGTTGGCGCCTTCATCTCCGTCATTGGCGTCAGCTTGTTCTTTTTAGGCTGAAGGCTTTCTTTTTCACGCGCAAATGTCTTCTGACTTTCAAACGTAGTCCTATCCATAGCTTTCTGTTAGCAAAATTACAACCTTTTTCATTACTTCATTTGTTTATTCGGAAATAATTCGTATATTTGCGGTCAGAAATACAATTAACAGGAAGTTGAACCCTTTTAAAAACGAATCAAATAGAGATATGAAAACAATGAAATGCTGGAGAAACATCCTCGTGATGACTGCTGCCATACTCTCCCTCGCCTCTTGCGATAGCGACAATAAGGAAGGCGCCTGGGACTCAATGATCTGGGAGGCAGAGGCGCAGGTACAAAAGACAGACGGAATCTATTATGTCCCCACCGATGGAGGCACGATTACGTTTACCTGCTACAACTATTCGGCCCCATGGATAGAGAATGCAGAGTCTGGAGGTAACTACTATTTTCCGCCTCGAGAGGATAATAATTTTCACACCATAACGGCAGATTGGTTCAAGGCGGAGATAGTCGGGAATAAACTCAGTGTGACCTTTGATTCCAATGGCAACGATCAGGCGCGCCCCCTCACACTAGAAGTTACAGCCGGAGATATCTTCTACACCTTCAGATTCGAGCAATCCGCAAAGCAATAAGATGGAATAGATAGAACGGCTCTGGAAATAAGTGATAAAATTGCCGTTTGTGTAAAATGATGTAATTGTTTTCTTGCAGCAATCAGCGACTTTTACTACTTTTGCAAGCGAAAGTCCGGACAACTTTGTATCGATTAACAATTAAAAAAGTAAGAAACAATGAAAAGACTTATTATTATGTCGCTGATGGCAACATGTTGCCTCACGACCGTACTGGCACAAAAGACAGTAGTATCGCAGAAGGACCAAAAAGAAGATCCCTTCAATGTGGTAGAAGACATGCCCGCGTTCCCTGGTGGTATGGAGGCGATGATTCAGTTTATAAGCAGTAACATCAAGTATCCTGCCGATGCCAAGAAACAGAAGGTTGACGGACGTGTGCTGGTAAAGTTCGTGGTAGAGAAAGATGGCAGTATCACGGAGGTAAAGGTCATTAAACCAGCTTTCCCTTCACTTGATGCTGAGGCCATTCGTGTGGTCAAGGCAATGCCGAAATGGAAGCCTGGCTATCAAAATGGCCAAGCCGTACGCGTACAATTTGCTATGCCTATTAACTTCAGTTTGAAATGAGGAAGATCGTTTTCATCCTCATGTGCTCTCTCGTGTTTGCGGCGTGCTCTTCGGAGCATTGTCGCAACACGAGTTTATTACAGGCTGAAGCCATTTGCCAACAATATCCTGACTCGACCATCCGCCTGCTTGATGGCTTGGATATCGACAGCTTCAGCGTTGAGGCTGATCGTGCCCTTTACGGACTGGTGTTTACGGAGGCCATCCACCATGTCGGATTGATTTTGTCGTCTGACACACTCATCAATCTAAGCCAACAGTTTTATGAACAACAAGGTGATGATGTACGTCTGGCACGCGCCTGCCTGCATCACGGTATCGTGCTCTACGGACAAAAGCGCTATGGCGAAGCCTTCCGCCTGTTGAAACGAGCTGAAGAACTGGCAGAGGATGTGAACGATTTAGCCCTCAACTATGAGCTATTTGCCGTGATGGGTGATATTAACGACAATGCCAACAACTATCCTTTGACGCTCGACTACTATCACCGTTCACTCCGTGCTGCAGAGCAACTTGGCAACCAGGAATGGACGGTACGACAGCTGAATAATCTGGCAACTACCTTTGATGCGATGAACAATACTGATAGCCTCAAGGCGTATATAGAAAGGTGTCGCCCCCTGCAGGATAGCGTTCAGGGCCCTATCCGTGCTACGATGCTTACAAACATGGGGAGCTATTATCTGCATCAGAACGACTTGGACAAAGCAAAAGAATACCTGCTGTTGTCGCAACAAACAACGTATCTTGACAAAACCATCAAACTATTAGGTGACATTGCCGCCCTTGAGGGGAAGTGGCCACAGGCCTGCGACTATTGGTTTCAGACCCTCCAGTCGGGCGATTATGCCATTCGTATAGATGCCTACCGTAAACTGATTAACTATTATGACTCTTTGGCAGAATACGACGAAAAGCATCACAGGATGGCCTCACACCTCAGCCAGCGACTGAACACGCTCTATCGCGACAATTATGAAAATAATGGTGCTACCAGCATATTGGATATGCAGGCGCAATACGACGAACAACAGAAGGAACGCCACCAATATCGCACCATGATTGGCTTGCTGACGGCTCTTGGTATCGTCATTCTCATAGCTGGACTCATTGCTTGGTATTACATCTTGACCCATCGTGAGTTGGTACAGATGCAACGTCAGAAGAAACGTCAGCTGCGTGATAACTCCAGACAATTGAAAGACGTAACGGCCCGACTTCATAAAACCGTTAATTTGGGACAAGTGGCCAAAGACGAAGACATCAGCGCGTTGGCACAATGCTGTTATTCGCTGAATCCTGCCTTATTGGCATTGTTGAAACCGCTTGGCACGAAAGAACAAGCAGTCTGCCTGTTGATTCGTCAGCATTTCCAACCATCAGAGATTGCTATTCTTGTAGCTTCGTCACCCCAATCGATTACCAATCTACGCGTTCGTCTGTTGCAAAAACTCTTCAACGAGACAGGTGGAGCCAAAGATTTCGACCAGCGTATTTGTCAGATATAATCTCATTAAAATATTTGCGACACGAAAGATAATAGATGAACGAGACGAGAAAGGGATTTATCCAGTTGCACTTGAGTGTGCTTTTGGCAGGCTTCACAGGCTTGTTCGGACGACTGATTACGCTCAACGAGGTGGACATCGTGTGGTATCGGATGCTGTTTACGAGTGCGATACTGCTGGTATTCACAGGTCTGCCGAGGGTGGGGTGGCGTAAGTTCTTTCAGCTTTGTGGTTGTGGGGCACTGTTAGGATTCCATTGGATTCTGTTCTATGGCAGCATCAAGGCTTCGAATGTCTCTATTGGCGTGATCTGTTTCTCGCTCATTGGATTCTTCACGGCTATCTTCGAGCCGATGATCTTCAGGCGCAAGCTCTCATGGCTCGAACTGCTGTTTTCGCTGATTACCGTCACTGGTGTGCTCTGCATCTTCTCGTTTGATGCCCGCTATCGCTATGGTATCGCTATTGGAGTCGTCTCGTCTGCCGTCTGTGCACTCTATGCCATCTGCAATAAGAAGGCAAGTGTGGGCGTGCGCAGTAGGACCGTGCTGATGTACCAGATGTCGGGAGGTCTCGTATTGGTCTCAGCCATCATCCCGATTTACCTCATTTTCTTTCCCAGTCAGCAGTCTGTCGTCGTTGTGCCAGAGGGTTCGAATCTCTGGTTCATGCTCTGTCATGCGTTGTTCTGTACCGTGGGCATGTATCTCTTGCAGATTCAGGCCTTGAAGCGTCTCTCGGCATTTACCGTTAACCTCTCCTACAACCTCGAACCCTGCTACACCATCATCCTTGCTTTCCTCATCTTTGGTGAGGGGCGTGAGATTAATTTCTCATTCTATATAGGTATTGCCCTCATCCTGCTCAGTGTCCTCTTGCAGACCAGACGCGCTTTGGGGAAATGTGGTACCTTTGCATAGTGAACCTGACTGACAGGTGCCCTTTAGCGCTAATTTCTACCGTTGGGTGTCAGCCTGTTCTTTTTAGGCTGAACCCTCGCAAATTGCCTTCGCTATCTCGTTCCCCCTAAATTAAGAACAATTAACGCCTAATTTTACAATATTCTTGATGACCAGCGTTTATATAAACAGATGGATTTATCAAATAGGAATATGAAAACAATGAAAATCTGGAGAAACATCCTCGTGACGACTGCTGCTATATTCTTCCTCTCTTCTTGTAGCAGCGACCCGCAATGGGCTGACGAGGAAGCGCACGAGAAGACGGAGCAGTTGCAGAAACAGTACGGACCGATGATGATTGGCACATGGCATTATGAGAACATCAGTGACACGGAACGCTTTTTTGAGCAGCTAACGTTTAACGCTGACGGAACGCTGTCGGGAATGCGCAAATGGCAGATCCGCAAAGTCGTCACTATTGAGGGTGAACAACGCTATACTGATTGGGAGGGTGTAGAGCCTTTGGAAGGAACTTTCTCTGGTACATGGAAACTGAGTTACTACAGCCCGGAAGGTATGGCTGGCGAGAAACGGAATTGTCTATTACTGAATGCCAAATATGAGGGTGCAAATAGCGAATACATGGCTTATTCCAACATTGCCACTTTCGATTACGTCGATGAAACAATGCTTTGTTTCGAAGGTTTTTATTTCAAAGACGAGGAAGGTCGGATTGTTTTCCTTCGAGGCACTCAGGAACCAAGTTTCTAGAATCAAGTATTCAAAATTTCTTTCGTATAAGGGACGAAAAAAAGATATATCATTGGCGTAGTTTTAATAAACGACGTCGCAGTTTTATCAAACATCGTCACAGTTCTAACAAACATTGGCGCAGTTTTAACTTTAGTCCCTACCTTGAGGGCCTTTAGTACGGGCTTACATACCTTTTAGCGCGGCACTTAAGCAATTATTCCTACGGAGGGAATAAATAGTTCCCAGTAAGGGAACGTCTGGCGCAAATAAGTCAAGATTATTGATGAATAACCCAGGGTTATTGACAGAGAACATCAGACGGTATTGATGAACAAACGGTTGATAGCCCTCACCCCTCACTCAAATCGCTGGGGAATCCTTTGCAGAAAGGGGCTGAGAGCCTGTGAGAGGTATGCTTGACCCTTCACTTACCCCTCACTGAACCCTCACTCAAGTCACCTCGAAACCAACAAGGAACGCAAAGGGAGCTAACGGACAGACTGCTTCTTGCTCACAGGAAAGCATCTTCTTGTTCGTTGTTGGTCTGCAAGGAGCAAACTCTGATTCCGCAAGGAGCGGACTGGCAGTCCGATAGGCACGGACTGAGATTTTGTATTAATGGGAGCGTCTGCGCGCATTAATGTTTACTAGCTTTTGGCTGTGGGTTATCAGTGAGGGGTGAGTGTAGGGTGAATGAGGCCTTTATATATCGGCATTCCTAACGATTTGAGTGAGGGATGAGGGGGTAATCAGCAATTTTTCATTGAGATATTTGTTTTGTCGGGAGGAAATGCGTACCTTTGCCCCAAAAAAGCAGCGATGAACTACTTGGAAGAGAAAATAATGCGGGATGGTGTTATCCTGCCGGGAAACGTTCTGAAAGTTGACAGTTTCCTAAACCATCAGGTTGACATAGAGGCAATGCGCTTTATGGCACAGGAGTTGCAGCGAAGGTTTGAGGGCGTCAAGATTACCAAGATTTTGACCATCGAGGCCAGCGGCATTGCCATTGCTACCATGCTGGCGCATTATCTCCATGTACCTTTCGTCTTTGCCAAGAAGTGTCTGACCATCAACAGCATTGATGACAAATACGTATCACACGCATTCTCTTTCACAGAAAACCGGCGGCACTCGGTTTATGTGTCTAAACCGTATCTCTCTCCTGCCGATCATGTGCTTATAGTGGACGACTTTTTGGCAGAGAGTGAAGCAACGCATGCCCTGATCGACATCGTACGCCAGGCAGGAGCAACACTGGCAGGCATCGGCATAGCCATCGAGAAGGGCTACCAAAAAGGGGGACGCCTATTGCGTGACGAGGGCTACCATGTGGAGTCAATAGCCATCATCAAAGAGATGGATGTCAAGACGCAAACCATCAGGTTCGTCGATCAAGGGTGAAGGTGGGAAATGTTAAGACTCCAAGTTATCAATATCCTTCATGCATTCCTCAAAGATAGCTTCTTGCTGGCTCTTCGACATATCAGACAGCGGCATGAAGGTGGTGAAGAAACTGATGCCTACAGATGCTTTCCCATCTAAATATTCCTTTCCTGACAATTTGAAACAAAACCCGTCAGGAACAAGGAATCCTTCTCCTGCAAACTCACCATATTTCTCAATATGCTTGTTGATACGCTCATCGACAGCCATAGGCTTCATCTCTGAATTACGCGCCAGGAACCTCACGGCAACCTCATTGGCCGTCATTTCCGGTTGTTTCAGGAAACGTTCCTTGTAACGCTGCAGGAAATGGCTGGTGAAGACGTGTATCGCAGGCGAACGCCAGTCAGTCCACTTGATGATGAACCGCTTGGTGCCGTCGAACAAGACGCAGAGATAGCCCGACAGGATAGGTCCGAATGGGTGTTCGCGATAGAAATAGATGATGTACTGGTTGTTGGATGAGGGGACCTTGTAGTCATACATCACATAGTTCTGAAAACTTATCCGCCTGTTCATCTCCTTGACAGCCTTGGAAAGCAGGGTATCACGTTTCCAGTCTAGTTTCTTCATCTCTCCCATGAGCGTGTCATAGACCTCATGGAGGTTCATGTTTGCTACAATCATGGGTGCAAAGGTACGAATAAGCGAGCGAAATACCAAAAATATTTTGAGTATTCCCGAGCGGGAGTGCCTTCGAGCATAGCTCAAAGGTACGGAGTTTTTGTTAAATATCAGTCATTGAAGTGTAGAAATTGCCTAAAGATATTTGTTTTGTCGGAGGAAAAGTTGTATCTTTGCAGCACTATCTAACAGATCATGACTATGAACATTGGAGACAAGGCGCCCGAGATTCTGGGCAAGGACGAACAGGGACGGGACATCCGTCTGAGTGATTACAAGGGACGTAAGTTGGTGCTGTATTTCTATCCGAAGGACAATACCAGCGGTTGTACGGCTGAGGCTTGCAGTTTGAGAGACCATTATGGCGAACTGCAAGGTGCGGGCTACGAAGTGGTAGGCGTCAGCAAAGACTCGGCCGCTTCTCACGTGAAGTTCAAGGAGAAGCACGAACTGCCTTTTCCCTTGATTGCCGACGTTGACAAGACGCTGTTGCAGGCGATGGGTGCCTGGGGCGAGAAGGTGATGTACGGCAAGAAGACCGAGGGCACCATCCGCACCACCTTTATTATAAATGAGGAGGGCATCATTGAGCAGATCTTCGCTGGCAAGCAGGTTAAGACCAAGGAACATGCCGAGCAGATTCTGAATAAATAGTGCCGTAGATGAATGGGGTCGATCAAAGTTTACAATAGATAATGGATAAGATTCAGTTATGGGTTCGGCAGGTGGTGGAGGCCTGCGGTTTGGAGGGAGACGGCGTGGCGTATGTCACCCATGCAGTACTGGTCATACTGGCTATATTGCTGGCTGTGGTGGCGGGGCTGCTGTGTCAGAAGATACTGGTGCCTATCGTACTGCGACTGACGAAGAAGACGGAGGCGAAGTGGGACGACGTCATCTTCAATCGCAAGGTGCTGATGACGGCGTGCAGTATTGTACCGGCGATTGTTATCTGGATGCTGTTGCCCTGGACGTTCTACGATTTCCCAACGGTTCGTGAAGTACTGACCCGTCTCACGGCCATTTATATCACTGTGATGGCCGTGCGCACGCTGATTGTATTTGCCGACTCTTTCAAATTGCTTGAAGACGGGCCTCGGACGGCGCACCAGCAATATCTTTATTCCATCTGTGGCGTCTTGAAGATCATCGTAGTCTTCGTTGCTGTCATCGTAATCATCGCCATCATCATCAACAAAGATCCCACGACGCTGTTTGCCGGACTTGGTGCGGCCTCGGCCATCCTGATGCTGGCCTTTCAGGATACTATCAAGGGTATGGTTGCTGGCATCCGTTTGACCAACAATGATATGATTCACATTGGTGATTGGGTGACCGTGCCTTCTGCCGGTGCCAACGGAAGGGTGGAGGAGATCAGTCTGACGACGGTGAAGATACGCAACTTTGATAATACCATCATCACCGTCACGCCACAGACGCTGGTTGACGGCTCGTTCCAGAACTGGTTGGGAATGGAACAGCGCGAGGGGCGCAAACAGGTTAGGAAGGTGTATTTCGATTTCCGTTCGCTCACAGTTGGTGACGACGGAGTGGCCAATATCACCAAGTTCCGCCATCATATCGAGCAATGGCTTCGCGACAATCCGAAGGTGATTGGTGAAAAGAATCCACTTGTACGTCAGGCAGAGGCGGCACAGGCAGGGTGCTGTGTGGAGTTTATCTTCTGGTTGCGCTCGCAGGCGGCTATCGACTATGAGCACGATACCAGCGATATCATGGAGTATATTTATGCTGCTAGCGCCGACTATGGTCTGCGCATCTATCAGCAGTTCCCAGAACAATGATTCGACAGTTTTATAATAGGATAATTGAAAGAAAGAAAAAAAAAGAAGAAAAGCGTGTAGTTTTTCGTAAACGTGCTGCGTCTAATGGGTAAAAGATACGATTAAGCGAGCGGTTTCGCAAATGTATTTGCAGAAATCCGAGCGTGAGTATTTTCGACGAAAGTCAATGATTCAAAAAAACAGAACGACAATGACAACATTAGAAAGACAGTTTGCGCAAACCGTAGCGGAACAGAAGAGCACCATCTACACCGTGTGCTACATGTTCTCGCAGGATGCCGACGAGGTGAACGACTTGTTCCAGGAGGTACTAGTCAATCTTTGGAAAGGTTTCGAGAGCTTCGAGCATCGCAGTGACATCAAGACGTGGATTTACCGCGTTGCCCTGAACACCTGTATATCGATCGACAGGAAAAAGAAGCGACGCCAATCCGAAGTCCGCCTGACAATGGACATCAACCTCTTTGAAGACCGCGACGAGGACACGCGCCAGGTGGACATGCTCCACAAGCGCATCTCCAAGCTCCAACCCTTCGACCGTGCGATTGTCCTGCTCTGGCTCGAGAACCTATCGTACGAGGAAATCGGACAGATTGTCGGCATCACTGCCAAAAACGTCAGCGTACGTCTGTTTAGAATCAGAGAACAGTTAAAACAAATGTCTAACGATTAAAAAAACGACCCATTATGAACAACAATGATTTCGAATTAGAGAATATGCGCCAGCAGATGAACACGCTGAAGAAAAAGCTGGACCAGCAGGAGATAGTGAACGACCACCTGATTCGCCACTCAATGAAGAACACCGCAGGCAACATCAGTCGCAGATACTACTTCATCATGGCCGTATGCCTGCTGATGATTCCCTACAGCTACTGGGCATTCGTAATGCTAAACGGTTTCTCCATTCCTTTCTGGATTTTCACCTGCATCGTCATGTTGGTTAGCTTTGGAGGCACCTTCTATAACAGCAGAAAACTAAGCGATTCGAACATGATGACCAACAACCTCGTGGACGTTCGTCGCCGTATGGCCAGCGCCAAGAAGTTCGATGCCAACTGGCTCCTCATTGGCATCCCTATGGCTATCGTCTTTCTTGGCTGGTTTATGTACGAGTCTTATCAGCTTCATCCAGATGCTTTCTTCAACGGCCTCTTTTGGGCAGGATGTATCGGTGGCGTTATTGGAGCCATCTGGGGATTCTCACTCCACTTCAAGACCCAGCGCCAGTATCAGGACATCATCGACCAGATAGAAGACCTGACAGCAGAGTAAGGGCTACCATGTTGCTTTCAGATAATGGAGCATCGTCGTGCTTTCGCCACATGAGCCCGTATGCTGGATATGGATGCCGCCAAAGTGATTGGCATCAACGCGAGCCTGTAGATCTACCTGATGTGGAAGGGTGGAGTCTGCAGGCTTGGGCGTCTTTGTCTCGACATGAGCGGTGAGCAGGCCGTTGGCGTAGTTGAGACTGATGGTGCAGCCTGTGCGATAGCAGGTAGAGGAGATGGGTTCTGTCAGGGGTGTAACAACTCCGTTTTTATATGCTACCAAATAGAAATCAACAGCTTTGGCATGTTTCACAGTGCGAATGATGCGGAGGCCGTAGCCAGTAAGCGTCTGCGTGTCGAACTTCAGACAAATGTCCATATATTGCCCAGTGGCCGAGCCAAAGCCCTGTCCGGCGGTCTTAGTGGGATCGACTTGCAGCGTCAGCGACATGTCCTCATAGTCATGCTCAATGGGGGTGTACATCAGTCGGGCACCTCGCTGAGCCTGCAGAAGTCCCTTTCCAACGGCTCCATTGAAGCCCTCGCCATACTCCCACATACGCTTCTGAGGGTCAAACTTCCAGTCGTATTCCGATGTGTCGAGCGGCTTGTACCCGTCCACTTGCCAGGTGTCTGGCAGCAAAGAGTGGCTCCACCCTGTCCAGAAGTCACTGAAGTCGGTTTCGTATGTCCTCGTGTCTTCGACGTCTTTGGAGCGGATAGGTTGGCTGACAGTCTCTACCATACTGCCTAGCCCGCTGCGATGATGGGCGGGACGTATGGTGGCCATCAGCCTTCGCCCTATATCGCCAGGTCGCAGACGATAGTGAGTCGTTGGTCCGTCGTTGCTACAGGCCAGAATCGTTTCTTTATGGCAGTCATCAGTATCCAGTCGGCTCCAAATGATGTGCGACTCATCGTGTCGGCCCTGCAGGTCGAGTTCGTAGTCGAGGTAGGCTACACCTTTCTTTATTATAATACGAGGCTCTTTCTTGAATGAGGGCGGAGGCAGCTGGGAAGGGTTGATGGTCACCATACATACTGCTACGGCAGGATTGGCGCCAACGGCATAGGCTGTAACAGGGATGCAGAAAGGTTCTTCAATATCGTCGCACGCTATGCTGACGATGGTTGAGTCGCCAGTCATGTTGCTCAATGTGACAATCTGGTCGTAAGGTGGTTGGATTCGCCAAGCTACCTCACGACCGTCGGCTTTGACAGAAAGCGTGACAGGCTCGCCACCCACCTGCATCTCTGCTTCACGACGGCTGATGGAGAGATAGGGTGGCCGAGTCATATCTATCGCTATTGAGTCCATCATGATGGTATTTTCTTGTTGGCGGTTGCCAATGAGATAGGGTTTGCCGTTGAGTGTGAAGTTTTTCTGATAGCAGCGGAGCCAGCGTTGCGGATAGGCCGTCCAGCCAATGTATATGCTATCGGAGGGGGCATGATAGCGGCAATTGACCACCGTCACAGGGCCACCCTGCTTGCAGAAGTATATCTCGCGATTGTCGCTCTTCACGTTGAAGTCGCAATCTACGAACATCGCCCCACGTCCGAAAGTGCTCCAGAAAGGCTTCTGTCCGTAGAGGTCGAAGTCGCAGTGGCGATAGAGAGCGGTGCCGTTCAGAGCATCGTCAGTACACTCGAAGTGGCAACTGTCGTAGATACTCTCTCTGGCTCCGTTCAGTGGGTTCAGGTTCAGTCGGCTGATAAAACGCACCTTTTTGGCATAAAGGCTACGGCCGTGAACATAGCCTACATGAGCCTGAGTGATGGCGTCGCTGCGTTTCTTCCGACTGAGTTCTGGGCGACGGGGATAGTCCAGGTCTACATTACAGAAGTTGCCCAGCGTCATATTCTCTACCGTCAGCTCGTCAACGTGCATGTCGAGCATTGTGAAGTTACCGATAGCCCCCTGCATTTGTCCGCGTTGAGCGGCGAGCACCACATCCTCTGGTCGCTCGGCCAGTCCAATGAGGTCAAGTTTCTTGGCACGAATGACAATGCCAAATGGCTCTCGCCCGTTTTCGCCTTTGACCACTTCCGGCTCATCGGGATTGTCCACCCAATATACCCACGGACGGATGTAGAGGGTAGTTGTGTCGCTGAAGTGGGCGACGGCTTCGCGGAAGTCATTGAAAACGAAGGGCTGGGCTTGTGCTTCGCCATGAGTGAGCGAGCCGTCGAGCAACAGGTGGTGTTCGTCGAGCGTAGGAATGGTTTGTGCCGTTGTGCTTATAACGGCAATCATGAGTATAACAGTTAATACCAGTTTTTTCATGGGATGATAGCTTTTTTCCCGTTGATGATGTAAATGCCAGGTTTCAGTTTGGTGGCTGATGGGAATTGTCTGCCCTGTAGGTCATAGATAGTTCCTGGCATTTTCTTTCTGTCTGCCGATACGTTCTCTACGGCTGTTGGCGAGTAGTCGTCGTTGTTGGTCAAATAGATGTCCTCTACCTTGATATCCTTATTGCCCATCCCCCAGAACGCCACAATGCGGATGTTCTTCGTGTTGAGTTTCACGCCATTCTTTGTCTTTGCCGTCTTCAGGTTCACCACAATCTGTTTGCTTGAGCCAAAGTTTGGCGACTCGAAGCCATCAGTCCAGATACTGTTTTCTGTAAAGATGTTCAGATGGGAGTCACTACTGGTAGCAGCCAGTTTGATAACGAGATATTTGTAGTCAGACATGTCAGCCCCATTAGCATATTCCCATCCCATCTGTCCATACTGGCTGGGACGGAAGGTGTGCGTCTCCTCCGTATATTTTCCGTTGCCATAGAAGTCGGTCTTGATGTATTGTGCACTGAAGGGGAAGAAAGTGGATCGCACGTTGAAGGCTGTTTCGAACTTCTGACCTACAGGGTCCGTATAGACGGCATTGACCTGTGCCAGGCCCTCTTTCAAGCCATAGAGGCGTCCTTGCGCTATCTTAACACAGCTGCTGTTGCTGATGTCATAGCTGGTTTGCGAAGCCACGTTCTCAGTACGTCCGTCGCCGAAGGTCGCAGTCAGTGGAAGTGTACTGCTATTGCCAATCATCACCTCCATATTCTCAAATGGCAGTTCTATCTTCTCAGCGGTGAGCATAGCCTCAGGATAGGCAGGAACGGTTGTCGGATCGTCGTCAGCCTCACTGAATTTGTCTTCTGTCGAAATCCAGTCAAAGTCAGCATAGCCACGCTCCTCGTTTTCTTTCGTTGCATAGCAGAACAGACCGAAGCGGGCACCCACGAACACGGTAAGGTTGAAGCTTAGCGTAGTTTGATCACCCAACGCACCGAATTTTTTGTTGTCAAGTGAATAATAGAACTTCGTTTTGCTATCGCTATAGTTCATGGTGGCACGCAGATAGACCATATCCGTTATCTCTACTTCTTTTGTCATCTCTTTTGGGGTAAAACCACCGTTCGTTCTCAGTTGGTTCTGGCGCCACACCAGGCGGCACTTGCCATCTTTCTTCTCTACGGCGATATAGGCATAGGGGTCTTGGAATACGCAGATGCCGGCACGGTCGCCCTCTTGCAGATGGCTAACATCGATACGCACAGTACCTTTCGAAGCTTTGTCGGCATAGGCATAGATACGTTGGGTGAGCATGTTGCGTGCCTGCGTCAGCTTGTCAACGGGTGCACCCGTCTTCAGTCGCAACCATCCTGGACGCTCGAAGAGTGACCAAGCGCCATTGTCTGGCGTGTGGTTCCACTCCCACTGCAACCCCAGCGGATAACTGCGGAAGCTATCGGTGGTTGCCAGGACGGTAATAGGATAGGTCGCTCCCACGTTGGGTTTCGTATAAGTGGTATATGGCTTACCATTGTTGCCTACGATGGGCCAGCCATCTTCCCACGTCACAGGCTGCAAGTTGGGCATACGGCCCATAGCGCCCTTGTCTTCCTGCATGATAGTCCACCACTCATTTCCGTCAGGTGTATCGATAAGGGAGCCCTGGTGAATAGTGTTTACCTTTCCGTCGATGGTTTTCTCTACCAACATCTTCTCCTCATAAGGGCCAAACACGTTTGTCGAACGGAACGCAACCTGTCCTGACGGCCAACCGCCATAGGTAGCGTAAATATAGTAGTAGTCGCCAATCTTATAGAAATGGCAGCCCTCCAGTCCTGTTCCTTCTTTGCTAATGACACGTTTCTCCTTGATGAAGTTGAAGTCCTCATCAAGCTCACATACCGCAATGTTGCCATTACCGCAGGCCACATATACCTTGCCGTTGTCAAAAAGCATGCCAGGGTCGTAATAGCCGCGCGAGATAGTCTTCTTTTCCCACTCGCCCTCAGGATCGCTGGTCGAGAGTACAAAGGCGCCAGCGTCGTTACAATTCAGCAAGATATAGAATTTGCCGTTATGATATTTCATCGAGCAGGCCCACATACCTTTGGCATAGGCATCCTGCCCATTGATGAGCGAATAGTTCTCCTTGTCGCAAAGATCAGCAAGGGGCTGTGCACAGTATTCCCAGTTCACGAGGTCTTTCGACTTGACGATAGTGGCACCCGGCAACAGGCACATGGTGGTACTGACCATATAATAGGTATCACCCACACGAATCACATCAGGGTCGGGGATATCGGCAAAGACGACAGGATTCTTATACTTTCCATTACCTTGGTCGCCCTGCGCCCATGCTACGACAGTCATCATAAGAACTGTCCCTACGAGAAAGAGTCTTTTCATATCAATTACTTTATTACTTTCTTACCATTAATGATGCGGATAGAATGGCCGTTATTTACACCATTTGTCTGACGTCCCTGCAAGTCATAGACGTTTTGGTTGGCAGGACATTCTGCATTTACATTTCTAATACTAGAGGTTTCTTTGAAGAACTGCCAGTTGTCGAACTGAAGCTTCGCAGCGGGTGTATTCATGGTGAAGAATAGGTCTTGGACACCAGTAATGGATTTGTCCAAATCACAGCTCAACTCCACCCACTCACCATTGGTGGGTCCTATGGTCAAAGTACCTTTGGCGGTTCCTGACTTGCTGCCAGTGCGTATCACTATCTTTGCGTTTCGTGGCACCATCCTCACCGAAATCTACGTTGCGTACTTTGATATAGCTGCTTTTGCTGCTGTGCGTGACGTAACAGCCATTGTAGTCGCCTTCGCACAATACGTCTTTACACTGGTTGATTGTCTCGGCCTCTTGCAGGACAAAGGGATTCAGCGTCTGCAGGGGTTCCACACCTTTCGTGGTGAAATTAATAAATGGAATGGTGCCATCTTCGTTGGGGGTGAACTCCTCTATGCAGGTAGAACGTTTATAGCCCCCACCATTAGGCAGTTTACCATTGTGATAGAACATGTAGTGATGCCCCTTGTATTCCACGCTACCGCCATGAATGGTAAAGCTGTTCCCAGCCTCTCCCAGTATCTTGCCTTGATAGGTCCACGGACCTGTAGCCTTGTCAGCGGTAGAGTAAGCCCAATGCTCTGGTACTCCACCAGCCGCATACTCTAGATAATACTTCCCGTTGCGCTTGTAAAGCCATGATGCTTCCTCAAAGTTCGGGTCACCGTTGGCGTTCTTATGTGGTCCGAAGGCCGTCTCGTTCTTGACATTCACAGAAACCTCACTGCCTGTGAATGATGTCATGTTCTTATTTAGCTTTACATACCACAGGTTATTGTTGCCATAATAAAGGTATGCTTGATCGTTGTCGTCAATGAATACCGTAGGGTCAATCTTGAACCATCCTTTAACCAAAGGTTTATTGATGGGGTCTTTATAAGGACCGGCAGGGTTGTCGGCCACAGCCACACCAATGCCAGGGTAAGCCTCGCCCTTGATGGTAGCCGTCACGTACCAATACCACTTGCCGTTACGCTCGATACACTGGCTAGCCCAGCAGTCGTTGTCCTGTTTGGCCCACGAAGAGAAGGTGGCTGATGTCAGAGGCGTTCCGCGATAGGTCCAGTTCACCATATCGACAGTGCTATAGAGCAACCAGTCCTTCATGGTGAAATAGTTGTTCAGGGTCTCGTCCTCGTCGTGGTCAACGAAGAGATAGAGCGTATCCCCATGCACGTAAGGAGCTGGGTCTGGTGTATAACGGTCACATATAATCGGATTCTGAGCTACAAGAGACGTTGAGTAAAAGCTGGCCAAAACGGCCCCAATGAATAGCGATAGTTTTTTCATTTTCTTTTTTTTGTCTGCAAAGATACGAAATATTCGAATAATTTATTACCTTTGCAGCCAAAAATAAAGAGAAATGGGTAGTTTTTCGAAAATCACGGAACAATCTTCACGTTACAACCATCTGGAACGGATGTCGGTAGGCGAGCTATTGCAACACATCAACGAAGAGGATCAGCGGATAGCAGAAGCCGTCCGTCAGGCTCTTCCGCAGATAGAGACGCTGGTCACAGCTATTGAGCCGAGGATGAAACGCGGTGGACGATTGTTTTATGTGGGTGCAGGAACCAGTGGACGCTTAGGCGTGCTTGATGCCAGTGAACTGCCGCCAACGTTTGGTGTCTCGCCCGATTGGGTGGTGGGCATCATTGCCGGTGGTGACGAGGCATTGCGCAGTGCCATTGAAAATGCTGAGGACGATAAAGAACAAGGCTGGAAAGACCTACAGAAGTTTCTGCCCACTGCCGACGATACTGTATTGGGAATCGCCGCCTCAGGCACTACACCTTACGTGATAGGTGCTTTGAAAAATGCCCGTAAGCAGGGACTGTTGACCGGCTGCATTACCAGCAACCCCAATAGCCCATTGGCCGCTGTATCCGACTATCCCATTGAAACCATCGTGGGGCCCGAGTTTGTGACGGGTTCCAGTCGTATGAAAAGCGGAACGGCACAGAAGATGGTGCTCAATATGATTAGTACTTCGCTGATGATTCGCATGGGCCGTGTCAAAGGCAACCGTATGGTCAAGATGAAGCTGACCAACGCCAAACTCAGAGATCGTGGTACACGCATGATTCAGGAGTCGCTGGGATTGTCTTACGACGAGGCCGAACGGCGTTTGCTTGACGCAGGTAGTGTGGATAAGGTGCTTAAATAGTCCGTTTTTCACACCTTATAATATAAAAAAACGTAAAATCTGCCGTTGTCCGAAAGATTATGTTTACCTTTGCACGTTGTATTAAATAAATACGAGCACGATGAGCATAACAAATATAGCAAGATATATCTTCACCTCGCGAATGCGAGAACTTGAGAAACATCAGACCCAGGGCGAGCAATTGCAACGGGCTGTGCTCAGCCATTTGATAGCAAGTGGCAAAGACACTGAGTACGGTCGTGAGCATGGGTTTGCTTCTATCAATGACTACGATAGCTTTGTCCGTCTATGTCCTGTGAACAGCTATGAGGAGTTGAAGGGCCAGATAGACCGTATGCGTCATGGGGAAAAGGATGTCTTGTGGCCTGGGCGCGTCAAGTGGTATGCTAAGTCGAGCGGTACAACGAACGATAAGTCGAAGTTTATTCCTGTCAGCAAGGAAGGTCTGCAGAAGATTCACTATGCTGGCGGACGTGACGTAGTGGCATTGTATCTGAGGAACAATCCCCAGTCGCGCATGTTTGACGGACGAGGCCTCATCCTTGGTGGCAGTCACGCTCCCAACTACAATCTGAAGGATTCGCTGGTGGGCGATCTCAGCGCCATTCTGATTGAGAACATCAATCCGTTGGCCAATCTGGTGCGTGTGCCTAAGAAGGAGACAGCCCTGCTCAGTGATTTCGAACTCAAACGCGAGCGCATAGCCCGTGAGGCGATGAATAAGAACGTGACGAACATCAGTGGTGTACCTTCGTGGATGCTCTCCGTATTGAACTGTATGATGGAAATGACGGGTAAGAAGCATCTCGAGGAGGTGTGGCCTAATCTGGAGGTATTTTTTCATGGTGGAGTGGCCTTTACACCCTATCGTAAGCAGTACGAACAGCTCATCACGTCGTCCAAGATGCACTATATGGAGACGTACAACGCCAGCGAGGGATTCTTTGGCATTCAGGATGACCCTGCGGACAAAGCCATGTTGCTGATGTTGGATTATGGGGTGTTTTACGAATTCGAGGAACTCAGCGGAGAAGGCACTGGGCGCGGTAAAATCGTACCGCTGTGGGGTGTTGAGAAGGACAAGAATTACGCCATGCTCATCTCGACGTCGTGCGGACTGTGGCGTTACATGATAGGCGACACCGTGCGCTTTACTTCAACGAATCCCTATAAGTTCGTCATCTCTGGGCGCACCAAGAGCTTTATCAATGCCTTTGGCGAGGAACTTATCGTCGACAATGCCGAACAAGGCCTTGCCTATGCCTGCGAACAGACGGGTGCCGAGGTGCTGGAATATACGGCTGCGCCAGTGTTTATGGATGCCAATGCCAAGTGTAGCCACCAGTGGTTGATTGAATTTTCCAAGTCGCCGAACGACTTGGCACAGTTCGCTGACTTGCTGGACAAGCGCCTGCAAGAGTTGAATAGCGACTACGAGGCCAAACGCTATAAGGACATCACCCTGCAGCATTTGGAAATCGTTGAGGCCCGGCAGGGACTCTTCAATGACTGGCTGAAGATGAAAGGCAAGCTGGGAGGTCAGCACAAAGTGCCTCGATTGAGTAACAGCCGTGAACATATAGATCAACTATTGACGCTGAACAAACAATGAAGAAACTACTATATTTTTTCACTCTTAGCAGTTTGCTCTTGGCTGTTGGCTGTGCCCGAATGGGTTCGCCTGACGGTGGATGGTACGACGATGACCCTCCTCGCGTCGTTAGCGCGACACCAGCCGACCAGTCAACCAATGTGACGACACAGAAAATCACCATCCTGTTTGACGAATTTATCAAACTGGAAGATCCGACACAGAATGTTATCGTCTCTCCGCCACAGTTGGAGATGCCGGAAATACAGGCTAAGGGCAAGAAGATTGTAGTGGAACTGAAGGATTCGCTGAAGCCCAATACCACTTATACAATTGATTTCAGTGATGCCATCAGCGACAACAATGAAGGTAACCCCATGGGTAACTTCACCTATACTTTCTCGACAGGCGAACAGATAGACACCTTTGAGGTAGCAGGATACGTGATTGATGCCTCGAATCTCGAGCCTGTGAAAGGTATCAGCGTTGGACTTTACAACAATCTGGCCGACTCTGTATTCCGTACAGAGCCCTTGATGCGCGTCTCGCGTACTGATGCTTCTGGTCATTTTGTTATCAAAGGTGTTGCCCCAGGAGAATATCGCGTCTATGCCTTGCAGGATGCCGACGGTGACTTCAAATTCACGCAGAAGAGCGAGATGATAGCCTTCTCGCACCAGACCTACAAGCCCTCTGCAGGGCCGGATATTCGTCAAGATACTATCTGGCGTGACACCTTGCACATCGACAATATCCTGCGGGTACCCTATACCCATTTCTATCCTGATGATGTCGTTATGCTGGCCTTTCAGGAACTGCAAACGGACCGCTATCTGCTGAAACAGCCCGACCGTACAGATGCCGATCGCATCAAACTCTTCTTCAGTTACGGCAACGAGCAACTGCCCATCATCAAAGGTCTGAATTTCGACGCAGATTCAGCCTTCGTCGTCGAACACAATGCGAAGAAAGACTCGATTACCTATTGGCTCCGTGATACAACGCTTATCAATACGGACACACTGACCCTCTCGATGGAGTATCTGATAACCGACAGCACAGGTGTGTTGATCAGTCAGACAGACACCATTGACGTCGTTGCCAAGACGTCCTATGCTAAACGACAGAAGGAAAAACAAAAGGAGTATGAGAGTTGGCAGAAGGAACAAGAGAAGAGAAAGAAGCGCGAAGAGCCTTACGACAGCATCTACCCCGTCAAACCGCTGGAGGTGAAAATAAATGTACCCCAGTCTCTCAATCCTATCAGTAAGGTCTTTATTAACATTCCGACCCCTCTGGCAAAAGCCGACACCTCGGCTGTACACCTCTATTCACAGATAGACTCTCTTTGGTATCGTGCTCCTTTTGAAGTCATACGCCTTGACTCCGTGATGGGACGTTTCGAACTATTGGCAGAATGGCAGCCAGGAACGGAATATAGTTTGGAGGTTGACTCAGCAGCCTTTGTAGATATTTATGGGTTTGTTTCAGACCCCATCAAGCAAGGTATCAAAGCCAGACCTCTCGAGGAACTCAGTTCGCTGGTGTTCCGTTTGAGTGGTGTGCGCGACACGGGAATTGTTGTCCAACTGTTGGATAAGGATGACAAATGTTTGCGTCAGCTTAGGGCTGCCAACGACGGCGAGGCAGCATTCTTCTATCTCGAGCCTGGCAATTACTATGCTCGTGCCTTTGTCGACCGTAACGGCAACGACTTATGGGATACGGGTAACTACGATGACGACCAGCAACCCGAGGATGTCTACTATTATTCCAGCGAAATAGAGTGTAAGGCAAATTGGGACGTTACGAAACAATGGAATCTGACAGGCAGGCCTCGTAACCAGCAGAAGCCGGGAGCTCTTGTCAAGCAGAAGGACACCAAGGAAAAGAAGCAGAAGAAGAACCGTAATGCAGAACGCGCCCGTCAGTTGGGCATAGAATATGTGCAGAAACAATTGGTAAAATAGATCATAAATGGAAAAGATGAATAATATGATGAAAAAGATATCGGCAATGGTGTTGGTGAAGGGTGCTTTGCTTTTCAGCCTCTTTACCTTCTTGCCGTTAAGTGCCAGCGCACAATGTGGCATTGAGAATACAGCCTTTAAGACGGGCGAATTTCTCAGTTACGACCTCTACTTCAACTGGAAGTTTGTGTGGGTCAAAGTGGGAACGGCCTCCATGTCTACTGTGCAAACAAAATACAAGGGACAGAACGCTTTCCGTAGCAGTTTAGTAACACGTGGAAACAGCCAGTTAGACAATGTATTCATGATGCGCGACACCTTGTTGTGCTATACCGATATGGATATTTCGCCACTCTATTTCCGCAAAGGCGCACGCGAAGGTGACCGCTACTATGTAGACGAGTTGTGGTACAGCTATCCCAATACCAATTGCCACCTGAAGATGCATCGTATCGACTCTGATGGAGAGGTACACTGGAAAGAGGCTGAGTATAAGGACTGCATCTATGACATGATGAGTATTTTTATGCGTGCTCGCAACTTTGACGCTTCGAAACTGAAGGTTGGCGAGAATATTCCCATGCCCATCAGTGATGCTAAGAGTCTGTCGAACTCGTGGCTGAAATATACGGGCAAGACGACACTGAAGATGAAGAACAACAACGACAAGTATCGTTGTCTCGTTTTCTCGTTCATCGAGCGTGAGGACGGAAAGAACCACGAGCTCATCCGTTTCTACATCACCGACGACAAAAACCACATGCCCGTACGTCTTGATATGTTCCTGTCGTTTGGTTCTGCAAAGGCCTATCTCTCAGGATTTAAAGGACTGCGTAACCCCTTGGAATCGAAAGAAAAATGACGGAAAGAACATTAGCCATGCGCCAGAAGATGGAGGCATTCACCGACGCAGGCCTCTACGAACAGGATGAGCACATCGACTTCCTGCCCGAGGGTCACATCTACCTCTATCGTGGCGAAGTCCAGCTGTTGCCCGTCAGTAGCCTTGTGGGTTATTTCTTCGAGCCTTTTGACGGACAGCGCATAGCCTTGCGCCAACAGGAACGTTACGGCATTCCGGCAGAAGAGACGCTCCGCAAGTGGAACCGTACGGGCTGTATGGCAAGCGAGGTGGGTACCTTCATGCACGAACAGACGGAGAACTACTTCAAGAACGGACGGTTTGAGACCACTTATCAGTTCTGCTACGAAGGCGAGACGGAGGAGGTCAACATTGAGCCCGAACGCCAGCACTTCCTGCGCTTCGTCAACGATTATCACATCCGTCCCTATCGTCAGGAGTGGCCCGTTTACGATGTTCCCCTGAACATTGCCGGCACTATCGACCTGATTTGCAAGGACGTGGACGGCGACTTCATCATCTACGACTGGAAGCGTAGCCGTAAGGTGGTGGATGGCACAGGCCGTCCCATTGTCGAAGGTTTTGGTGGCAAGATGTCTCTCAACGGCATCAGCGTGCCCGATACGTCGTACTATCACTATTGCCTCCAGCAGAACCTTTACCGATATATGCTTCAAGAGCATTACGGCATTCGTGTCAAGGCCCTGAACCTGGTGGTGCTTTGTGCTGATTACGACAACTACAAGTTGGTGCCCGTTCCCATCATGAACGACGTGATTGACCAGATTGTCAACATTTGCAAGGTGCGCGACTTAGGCCACAGTCTGTTAGATAATAGATAAAAGTTAAGAGATAATAGTTATGCAGACCGTCGTATTAGAGAATCTGACCATAGGTTACGCCACCAAAGGACAAGAAAAAGTGGTGGCCAAGGGGTTGAATGCCGCCATCAACAGTGGTCAGCTGACGTGTCTGTTAGGACAAAACGGTATAGGCAAATCGACGCTCCTGCGCACGCTCTCTGCCTTTCAGCCTAAGCTGGATGGAAACATCAGAATGGAGGGTAGGGAAATCGCGGAGTTTACCGACAAGGAACTTAGTCGCATCATCGGTGTGGTGTTGACGGAGAAGCCAGATGTCAGGAATATGTCCGTAGAAGAACTCGTGGGCTTGGGACGCTCGCCGTATACGGGCTTCTGGGGCGGGCTGACGGACGAAGACCACGCAATAGTTCGCGAGTCTATCCAATTGGTGGGTATTGAGTCGCTGAGCCAACGCATGGTGCACACACTGAGCGACGGAGAGCGCCAGAAGGTGATGATAGCCAAGGCGCTGGCTCAACAGACGCCCATCATCTATCTGGACGAACCGACGGCCTTCCTCGATTATCCCAGCAAGGTCGAAACCATGCAATTGTTGCGTCGCCTGGCTATTCAGCAACAGAAGACCATTTTCCTCTCTACCCACGACGTGGAACTGTCCCTGCAAGTAGCCGACTGCATCTGGCTGATGGAACCCGATATGCTCAGCGTGGGAACACCTCGAGAACTGGCTGTGCAGGGTGCTCTGAGCCGATTCATCGAGCGTGCCGATATCACATTCGACAAGGAAACACTTCAAATAAGAGTACTATGCTAGAAGGTCACGGAGACGACATTTACCGCTACGACGATCTGGTGAAGATGAACTTCAGCAGCAACATCTATCAGCATGCCGATTTGACAGCGCTGAAAGAATTTCTGAAGGAACATTTCGACCTGATAGCTAACTATCCGGAACCCCAGCCGCGTAGTCTCGAACGCCTGATAGCCTTGAAGGAAGGCATATCGCCAGAGGCCGTTCTGGTGACCAACGGTGCTACGGAGGCTATTTACATGATTGCCGCCCACTTCAAGAATAGCGCTTCTGTCATTCCCCAGCCGACGTTCAACGAGTATGCTGACGCCTGCAGGCAGTTCAACCACATCATCTCCTACGAGAATAACGACGAAATGACCGAGTTGCCGCGCGACCGCGTCTACTGGATATGCAATCCCAATAATCCGTCGGGCAACGTGCTGATGAAGGGATTTATGGACTACGTCGTGCGTCGTTCGCCACGCTATGCCTTCGTCGTCGACCAGTCGTACGAAGGCTATACGAAGGAACCGCTATTGCAGGCTCGTGAGATGATAGACGTGCCAAACCTGCTGATGCTCCATTCGCTCAGCAAGACCTATGCGGTGCCAGGTTTGCGTTTGGGCTACATCACAGGCCATCCTAACACCATCCAGCTGTTGCGCCAACACCGCCACCCCTGGGCCATGAACGCCCTGAGCATCGAGGCAGGGAAATTCTTGTTGAAGAAAGGCAAGCCCGCTATCAGCAATCTGGAGGAATATCTGGAGGAGACTCAGCGTTTCCGTTCTAACCTGCGTGAGGTCAAAGGCGTTCGCATCTTCGAGACCAAGACGAACTATATGCTTTGCGAACTGGAAAACGCAACGTCCACCGATCTGAAATACCACCTCATTCACGAGCACGGAATGCTCATCCGCGACTGTAGCAACTTCTACGGTCTCGACAACCACTTCTTCCGCGTCTCAGCCCAGCTCCCCGAAGAAAACGACGCCCTCGTCACCGCCATCCGCGACTATTTGGAAGCGTGATTCCATAGCTTTGCGTTATTTTTGCTACAAAAATAGCAAAAAATTTGGAAAAATCGAAAATCTTTCATATCTTTGCAAAATAAACTCCTAAAACAATTACAAACAAAAACTTTAAGCGTATGAAAAAGTCCTATTTGTTACTCCTCATGCTCTTCGTCAGCATTGTGGCGATGGGTGGACCAGTGACTCCTGATGAGGCACGGCAAAAGATTACGAAGTTTATGAATCCTCGCCGTGCAAGTGCCATTAGCGAGAGTTCTCTGCAATTGGTGGCCACGAGCCATTATCAGGTGCAGAAAGAAGTAATGGCAGCAAGCTATTATGTGTTTAACGTGGGCGAAGGACAGGGCTTCGTTATTGCTGCTGCCGACGACCGTGTTCCTGCTGTGTTGGGATATTCGTCTAATGGTAAGTTCGACCCTCGGCACATGCCGGATAATATGAGGGCTTGGCTGCAGGGCTATGATGACCAGATGGCATATCTGAACAAGCATCCGGAGGCTGCTGCCCCACGAAAGACAGTCTCAGGTGGTAGTATTGCCCCGTTGTTGCAATCAGAGTGGAATCAGGGTAATCCTTACAACCTGCTTTGTCCGGAGGATGATGGAAAGCATAGTGTTACGGGTTGTGTGGCTACGGCTATGGCTCAGGTGATGTATTATTGGCAGTGGCCTAAGCAGACCGTTGCCGAGATTCCGGGTTATACATCTGGTACAAAGAAATTTGAAATGCCTGCAATAGCTGCTGGAACACCCATTGACTGGGGCAATATGGTGCCCAAATATACAGGCAGTGAGACGGACGCTCAGAATCAAGCTGTTGCTGAACTGATGTTGTTATGTGGAACGGCTGTGCAGATGAACTATACTGCCAGTTCAAGCGCTGCCTCTGCTTCCTATGTGGCTGATGCCTGGGTCAATTATTTGGACTATGACGCTGCAACGATTTACGAGGACCGAAGTAACTATCGACTGGCAGCATGGAACCAGAAGGTATACAACGAACTGGCAGCACGACGCCCTGTGCTCTATTCTGGTCAGTCGAGTGGTACTGGTCACGCTTTTGTGATTGATGGCTATGATGGCGACGACTATTTCCACGTCAATTGGGGTTGGGGTGGTGGTAGCAACGACTATTTCCTGCTCTCAATTCTTGACCCAGGCAGCAACTCTGGCATTGGTGCCAGCAGCAGTACTGACGGTTATAGCTATGATCAGGGTGCTATCTTCGGTGCACAACCCAATACGGGTATTATTCCAACCATTACCCCCATTATGACAACAAGTTCTATTAGTGCCCCTTCTGGTTTAGAGGTTACAAGAACAGCAACAACACAAGATTTCCAGGTAGATGTTACTGCCAGTTTCTGGAATATGACAGGCATAACATATACATTTGATATGGGTTATGGTGTTTATGACGAGAGGGATATCCTGTTGACTGTTGAGCCTTTAGGGTCTTATACGTTGGACAGTGGCTATGGTTATCGTAATGCCAAAGCGACTATCTCTTTTGGTGCTAACATTACCAGCGGAAGTTATATTATAAAACCAATCAGTCGTGAGACAGGCGCTGAGACATGGTATCCCAACAAAGGTACTGAAACTTATTTCCTGACTGCAACCATCAGCGACAATACGCTGACGCTCCAAGAGCCTACGTTTGGACTGACAGGTTCGATAGAGCCAACGGGCAAGCAGGAGGTCGGTTCGCCTTTGAATCTGACAGCAACTATCACCAATAACGGTACGCTGTTCAATGGACAAATCTTCCTTTTAGTTGATGGCAACTTGGCCTGCGGACGCCACTTCGATATTGATGCGGGAGCAACAGAAAATATCGACTTCTCTTTCATTCCTGATTCTGAGGGTCCGAAGACAGTTACATTATGTACGCGCTCATGGAATAACAATAGCAATTCGTATGACTACAATGCATTTATTACAGGCAATGTTACCGTTGATGCTGCCGTTGCTGCCAATCTGTCGATGTATCCTACGACGAAGAATGCTGTTCAGGAAGGAAGGAATATGGTTGTGAAGCAAAACTATGTGGTGGTCAACGTCCAGGTGACTAACAACGGCAGTTCGGACTACGACAACGACGTCATAGTCAAATTGTATAAACTGATCAGCGAAACCAAAGGTTCATTGGCAGGTAAAGTCAGCAAGACCATTCAGCTGGCCGCAGGAGCCTCTACTGACGTAGATTTGCAGATTGACGGACTGGAGGACGGAGCAAAGTATTACTACTATGTCTTCTATAAGTCTGTGGGCAAGGAAGTCAAGGGTTATCAGTACTCTCCGATGTTTACCGTCAGTCTGGAAAGTGGCGAGGAGCCGCAGGAAGAGACAGCCTACTATCTGGTGAGCGGCCTGAACGAATGGAGCACGACAGACCAGTCGTATGCCTTCACGAAGCTTGACGACGGCAAGACGTGGGAAATCACGTTCCCTGCCAACGGTGCAGACTTGTATATGAAGGTTGCACCGGGTTCGGCCTACGACAATCAGGAGACCTTCTGGGACAACTTGCTCTGCGCCTCTGTCGACCAGTGTACTGACCTTACTGGTACGATGGTGAAGGGTAACGCTGGTGCTTGGAAACTCCTTGCATCCAACAATGCCAAGGATTATACTATGCGCATAGTGCCCAGCGAGATGACCTACGAGATTACCTTCACCCAACAGGATGTGCCCTTCGTGCCCGAAGCACCTTATTATTATATAGGTACTGGCACCAATTGGGTTTACGACGCCACTCAGGTGTTTGTCGCTCAGAACGACGGAACCCACCAAATTACGGTTCCTGCCGTCTATGGCGACGACGGAAATATGTGGTTCAAGATTGCTCCAGCCAACGCCATTGCCGCTAACGGTGACATTACGTGGAGCCACCTGTTCAGTACTGACGACGAGAACTACACGAAGTTAAGTGGAACGATGTCGATTGGCGACGGTCAGGCTTGGATGAGGCCCCAGGTCGACGGTGCAGAGTCGTACACCATTACGATTAATCCTGAAACGAAGGCCATTGCCATCCAGTTGAACATGCCGAAGGTTATGCTCGATCCCGAGTTGGCCATCCAAGCCAATGAGCATTTCGACAGCGAACAGGGCTTCGTCGGTATACTTGGCCAGCCCTTCAACTCGCCCGCGCTGATCAACCCGCACAACGTGTCTCCTATTGTGTGGACATCAAGCAATCCTGGTGTTGCTACCGTCGACGAAAATGGCGTGGTAACCCTCTTGTCCATTGGTGGAACGCAAATCAAGGCCGATTTTGCCGGCAACGATGACTACAATCCCGGCTATGCAGAATACTACCTGGAAGTCTCGGATACCATAGGTTACGTGATAGAGGACGACGGTACTGTCACTATCGTTGGTGGCAGCGACGTGACGGGCGACGTAGTGATTGGTGAAACGGTAGTCATCGAAGGTAAGACCTATCAGGTGACAGGCATTGGCGACAATGCATTCAATGGCAATACCGCCATCACTTCGATTACGATACCCGACGGCATCAACACCATCGGTGCAGGCGCCTTCGACGGTTGCAGCCAGCTGACGACGATTATCATCGGTAAGGGCGTGACCGCTATCGGCGAGAAGGCCTTTGCACACATCGGAATACCGGCAAATGGCCCACGACGTACGGAGGGCGAGGGCCTGCTCGTGAAGTGCTATGCCGAGAACGTGCCCACAACGGCAGCAGACGCCTTCGAGGGCAGTCCTATCAGCAGTGGTACGCTGTTGGTAGAAGACAATAGCGTTATGGCCTATTATGAAGCAACTCCTTGGGGTCAGTTTGGAACCGTTATGGGCTTCAATGGCACTACAGGCATTGAACGCCTTGTGAACGGCATGGGCGGTGGTTCCGTCAGCGTCTTCTCACTGAACGGCAACAAGCTGGCTGAGACGCAAGGTGCAGGTCTGAAGCAGGTGCTGAACACACTGCCAAAGGGTGTCTACATCATCCGCGTCGGCAACAACAGCAAGGCCATTCGCAACTAATACTACCCAAGAATGAATCTCCAAAGGGGCATCTGCAACAACGCTGGTGCCCTTTTTTCTTGTACGCAGCCCAAAGGAACTAAGCGGCCAGCCCTTGGGAAGCGGACTGCCAATCCAAAGGAACTAAACCGCCTGCTTACCGGTACTAAACGATTTATTCCCAAGGAGGGAATTTTATTTCCCTAGGCAGGTCGCAAAATTTCCCTAGGCAGGGAATAATTTTTCTTTGGGCAGCGCGCAAAAAGAACCCCAATCTTCACAGATTCACAATTCACAGTTTCTTTTTTGAGCCCTGGGGCATTTAGACCTGCACGGGGAGTGTTAATATTTATTAATATATATAAATAAGTATATATAAAATAGACTATGAAAAGGGGGTACCCCCTTAAAAATAAAACTGTGAAACTGTGAAACTGTGAATGGTGTGAAATAAAGAGAGAAGGCACTCTCGTTCTCTGACCTAAAGGTGCAGAGTGTGGCGTTGCAATCGAAAATACTCAATAAATTTGGTATTTTGCTCACTTATTCGTACCTTTGTGCACAAATCAAAACAAGAGAACGAAATGAAATCACAGATGCTGAAACTGGATGCTCCCTATCAGGTAATTTACGCTGGGGGCTTTGTTGGTCGCCATATCGCCACACTCGTCACTTGGACGGAGGACGATGAGGGTGCTGAGATGGTGGACTCGGTGTCGTATCCCATCATCGACATGGGCAACGAATTTCCTGCTGGCAAGATGGTGCCTATCGACTTGGACGACTGTCGTGCGCTGTGTCCACCAGAAGGTACGAACCTCTTTTGGGTGGCGAAAATCATTGAGTACGACTTCCAGCAGTTGGAACCCGCAGGGGCTGAATACATTTTGGAACGCATGAAGATTCTGGGCTGTAGGATTGTGATGCCTACGGAGAAGGACGCAGAAACGGGCGAGCAGGTGCAGATGATGCGCTTCACATCCACGCTGTATGTCAATTGCATCAAGGGCTTCGGTGGCGACGAGGGTGACGTCTATCGTGTGCGCAGCAACAGACATCAGGGCTTCTATTTCCAGTCCGAAGGTACGGCTGATGAAATCTATCATGACTTGCGCTACCAGCTGAGCGTCTATGAGGGCTATTTCGACGACGACTTAATCAGTATCCGTTTCCAGTCGGACGACGGACAATTGACGGAAGTGACCAACCGACTGAATGCAGACCAAAGGATTGAGGGTTTTGAAAAATGGAGAAAGCATTGATGACACTCCCCCCTATTCCCGTCGAGTTTGTGGTAGGCCACGCCCAGACGAAGAATACCGAAGGTCAGCGCAAACCTTACGTTGACCTCATCCAACGATGGGCCGAGCACGAAGGCATGGAGGACGAGGGCTTAACGGCCGTCCGACGCGTGATGAACACCACGCAGATTGACGCCCAGCACATGCCCAAGGAGTTTTATCAGACCTATCGTCAGGGCGAGAAAGCCGAACAGCTCATAAAGCTCATCCGCAAGATTGACGCGAAGATTCTGAGCGGTGAGGTCGTATGGACGTGGCCGCACGTGATGCGTGTGATGATTGACGAAGCCATCCTGATGGCCAACGTCACCGTCAATCGCTACGACACCATTATCTGCTCGATGATTCCTGGTAAGGGGCGCGACACGGTGCGTAAGAACGGCGACTACGACATTGTACAAGACCGTGACGACTCGTATCGCCTGTGGGTGTCGAACAGCAGCATCAATCCCGTGCAGGCCACTAACCGTGAGATATGCAATCAGATAGCCGAGTTTCTCGAACCCGTCTTAGCCCGCAAAATCCATACTTCCATTTAGCCCGGATTTCTTCCGACTTCATTCCGAGAAAATCCAATCATTTTCCGACTTTTTCCAACTACCCCCAGATTCACTGGAAAAAGGGGTAAACCCTTGCTATACCTTATTATATATATTAACTTTGCAGTACGTTAATTTAAGTTATGCTTATGAAACAGACAAAAACACAGATGGGGTTCGCCCCAAGCGTTAAGAGCAGCGTAACGCCCTGCACAGTTGAGAACCTCTATGCCGCTATGGACTCGGAGACGACAGCGAAGATTTGCGCTGACATCGAGGATGCCCTTGAGCGTGTGAAACGAGGTGAGATGTGTCGCGAGGACTTTGAAGCCTACAAACGCGACAGGAAGCAGCAGCTGATGGTGCTGACGCCACATGCCACCTTTACCGATGGCGTGCGACAGAACAAGTCGGCTGTACCCTCTGGATTGTCAATGTATGACATTGACCACATTTCTGACCCACGTGGATTTTTCAACACGATGGTTCGTGAACGTTGTGCCGAACTGGGCATTGTGATGGCCCACGTAACACCCTCTACCGAAGGACTGCGATTGATTTTCGAAGTGCCTGAGGGAATGTCGCTGGCCGAGGCTCAGAAGTGGATGTCGGAGCAGTTGGGTGACTCCAGCTACGACGGAAGCGTCAAGGACTATGCCCGTTGTTCGTTCGTCGTCCCTCGCGCGTACCTTCTTTATATAGATGAGGAGGAACTTTGCAAGCAGCGTGAGGTGAAGGCAGTGTCGCAAAACGCGACGGTGCCTGAAATGACACCTCAGCCATCGTCAGCCCTCAGCCATCAGACTTCGCCTGCCTCTGACCGCAACCTGCGCATTTTCGACCTCTGCTTGCAGGAGGTAGGTTTGAAACTGGAGGAGATTGACCAAGTGGGTGTCTACAACTGGCACAACACGCTGGTTAGCATCCTCAGCGTAGGCATTTGCCGCCTGATGGCACAGGACGAGTTGAAAGCCGTGTTGGCTGTTAAGATGCCCAACTACGCGAGGGAGCAGGATTGTCAGCGACTGGTCAGCGACTTCTACAAGGACTACACCAAGATGAATGCGCCTATGAGCCAGCGTCTGCGCGCTATCTATGCCGAGAGCGTCACAGGTGTGAAGGACAAGCCGTTGACTACTGAGGACGTGCTGGGTGACGTGCCTCCACAGATGCCTCGTCGTCTGCCCAAGTCGGTGAAGCTGATGGTCTCGAAGGAGCCCGACATCTACAAACCTGCCTCGGCTATGGGACTCTTCCCTGCCTTGGGTGCCCACCTCTATCAGGTTCAGTTCCCCTATGCCGACCACACCATGCACGAAGCCACCTTCATGCAGAATTGCATGGCGCCGATGTCCAGCGGCAAGTCGTGTGTCAATCGTGTCTGCGAACCTATCATGGCTGACATTAAGGCACGCGACGATGTGAACCGCCGTCGTGAGGACGAGTGGAAGGAGGAGTGCCGTTCGATGGGTGCCAACAAGCAGAAGCCCAAGCGTCCGGACGATCTGATTATTCAGATGATGTCGAGCGACCTGACGAATGCAGCCCTCGTTCAGAAGTTGCAGGATGCTCAGGGTCATTTCCTCTACGTGCAGGTAGACGAGGTGGAGTTGTTCGAGCAGCTGAAGGTGAATGGCCGTTCAGGACAAATCGGCAAGATTTTCCGATTGGCCTACGATTGTGGTTACTACGGCCAGGAACGTGTTGGCATCCAGAGTGTTACGGGTCGTCCGCAGATGCGAATGAACTACAATGCCTCGACCACTATTCAGCGCGGCCAGCAATTCTTTCGTTCCATGATGGCTGATGGAACACTCTCGCGACTGTCGTTCTCCACCATCGTCACCTGGCGAGGTATGGCTATGCCCATTCACGGCATCTACGACGAGCAGCATGCTGAGGCCGTCAAGCCTTACATCGACCGTCTGAATGCAGCCAAGGGTATCATCGACCTCCCTCAGGCTCAGCGTCTGATTCAGCGAATGGACAAGGAGGCTAAGGACACCGCATGGCTCTGCGACGACGAAGTGTACGAGAAACTTGCCTATCGTGCCGTCGTCAGTGCGTGGCTTCGTGCAATGGTTCTCTATATCGTAGAAGGCAAGTGGTCGAAGGATATCGAGAACTTTGCCATGTGGACCATGAAGTACGACATGTGGTGTAAGATGCACTTCTTTGGCGAGCAGATGAGTCAACAGATGGCTGGTGAGGTGGTGCGTACGCGAGGCCCGAAGAACATGCTCGACATGCTGGCTGATGACTTTACGAGGGAGGATGCACAAGCTGTCCGCATCCGTGAGCGCAAGAAGAACAGCAATCCCACCCAGCAACTTTGTATGTGGGAAGAGCGAGGATATATCACTTGCGACGAGAATGGTGTCTATCACAAAACGCCGGCTTACCTCAAACGTAAGAAGGCTGCGTAAATTGCAAAACAGGACGCAAATCTAACCAAGAGTATGAGCCAGAGGGAATCCCCCCTGGCTCATTGACTTTTTCACCCTTCACAGTTTCACAATTCACAGTTTTTTTTTCGAGTGGGAGGGCGTTTCCGGCTCTTTAAGACGCTGAAATACTATGCAGTTTTTATGCCGTTTCGGACTACGAACTTGGAGTTTTTACAAACGATTTTCTTGTTGTTAACATTTTTTAATCATATTATTGTTGTTTTTTCCACCTTTTTTGTCTATCTTTGCAACCAAATTCGAGAATTTAAGCAATAATTAATTATAAAACCATTTAAAAATTTAAACAATTATGAAAAAGTATTTGATGATTGGTTTCGTCGCAGCTGTTGCATTCTCAAGCTGCTCGAAGAACGACTTCGTGACAACGACTCAGGCTGACATCGACAAGGCCAAGTACGATCAGGCTTTCAGAAACTACATTGGTGGCGCTCCCGCTGCTAATCAGGACTGGGGCTTCGGTGCTACAATCACTCGCGCATTCACACGTGCGGGAAGTGCAACAATCGATGTAAATGGTAATGAATGGAAAACTAGGCCCGAAGTTACTCCTGCAGAAGCAAAGGCTGTTTACGAGTATGTAAACAGAGTAAAGACTAGTATTCCTCACTACAGTGAGAATGCTCCCACTGGTTTGAGTACTTATTATTGTACTCAGGTTTGGGGTGGTAAATCGTATGGTAAGACCTATTACAATGACGAGACCATAAAAGACCCCAATTGTCTTTACCTCAATGCAACACAAAAGCTTGCAGCATCTAAAGGACAGAATTTTAATGATAATGAGAAGACCTATGGTCCTTCCCATATGGACAATCTCCACATTGCAATGTCAACAGAAGATGGCCCGATTTCTGTAGGTGCCAATGGTGTGTTAAATGGTTATTGGGAGCACATTAATAACTTTAATTCTTCTGAAAATTACAACTATGGAGGTAATACAGGCGTTAAAAATGGTGGAACGTTAGATTTCGCTTATCGCTGTTCGGAAGACGACAAGTATCATGATAAGTGGATTATCATTGATGGTCAGTATATTACTGATGAAGATCATGTAAATCATGCTGGCAAATACTATGTTTGCTTCGATTTCATCGGTGTTCATCCAGAGGTAACAACAACTTTCCATGGATATTTTTGGAATGAGAGAGGCAACAATGGTGGTGAATGGAAATATGTTGGCCCGATTACGGTTTCTGGTTACTATGCAAGTGTGGCTGATGCAGCAAATGTGACCTATGATATTACTCTTGATGATAATGTAAACGGTGGTACGTGGACAAAAACAGTCACTTTGGTTAATGATGCTGCTGATGCAACAGTCCATCAAGCATACGGTATTGAAATAGAAGGCTATGACAAAGGTAACTTCTGCTATGATGCAAATGAAATCTATACTGACTGGATTATTCGTCTTGTAAATGCACAGCCAGTTAATCCCAATCCTAACGTTCTCCGTATCGTTGCTGAGGACTTGACCGCAACTCAGGCTTCTGACTTTGACTTCAACGACGTTGTACTTGATGTAACTCTTGGTAATCCTGCTACGGTTACGCTCGTTGCTGCTGGTGGCACACTGCAGTTGAAGGTTGGTAGTAACGGTGGTAATGGTGGTGTTGAGGTTCACGAAGCTTTGCTTGGTGCTGCTAACGCTAAGAATGGTAATGTTTACAAGATGGTAAGCCCCGGTGGTGACGTATGGCAGGAAGGTGG
This sequence comes from uncultured Prevotellaceae bacterium, assembly GCA_900318885.1. Classification (GTDB taxonomy): domain Bacteria; phylum Bacteroidota; class Bacteroidia; order Bacteroidales; family Bacteroidaceae; genus Prevotella. Next base: position 41,606 of record ONMN01000006.1, read on the forward strand.
GTACGCAGTGGATATCACTCAGTATATCACTGACAAGGATATTCAGACTCCAGCTGCTGCTAACACAAAGATTCGCATTGAGGTTTACAAGAATGGTGAATGGCAGTTGTTGACAGCTCCTCAGGGCGAATCTGCATGTAAGCTGGGTGTTGATCAATCCTATACAATTCTGAGCGAGCGTGAGAGTATTAAGACTCATTATCCCGACTTCGTAGAATGGGCTACTTTGAATACGATTTCTAAGTGGTGGTAATTAAGCATCAAATACTTTGATATTTATAAATCGGAAGGGGCGGTTGCGAGAGCAACCGCTCTTTTTTTGCAATAAATTTGGTGGGTAGGAAATAAATAACTACCTTTGCAGATTATATGGCTGACGAACAAAGAAAACTATGGTACTGAATTATATTTGGATAGCGTTCTTCCTTGTGGCATTTGTGATTGCTGCGGTGAAGCTGGCGTTCTTTGGCGACTTCGACGTGTTTCCGGCAATGATGGATTCTACGTTCTCGTCGTCGAAAACGGCATTTGAGATTTCGCTGGGGTTGACGGGTGTGCTGTCGCTCTGGCTGGGAGTGATGAAGGTTGGTGAGAAGGGTGGTGTTGTCAACGTGCTGGCGCGCGTGCTGTCACCCGTTTTCACTCGCCTGTTTCCTGACATTCCTAAGGGTCACCCCGTGACGGGCTCTATCTTCATGAACATTGCTGCCAATATGTTGGGACTGGACAATGCGGCTACGCCCCTTGGTCTGAAAGCTATGGAGCAAATGCAGGAACTGAACACGAAGAAAGATACGGCGTCGAATCCGATGATTATGTTCCTCGTGCTGAACACCAGCGGACTGACGCTGATTCCCGTCAGCATCATGGTTTACAGGGCACAGCTGGGTGCTGCTCAGCCAACGGACATCTTTATTCCCATCCTGCTGGCAACGTTCTTTTCGACGTTGGCAGGTATTATCATCACCTCGCTCTATCAGCGTATCAACCTGCTGAATCGTACGATGTTGCTGACGCTGGGTGGTGCATGTGCTGTCGTAGCAGGCATCATCTGGGGCTTCTCGCAGTTGTCGCCAGATGCTATGAACAAGGTAAGCACGACGGTGGCTAACATCCTGCTGATGACCATTATCTGTGGTTTCATCCTCGCTGGTGTCCGTAAAAAGGTAAATGTCTACGACGCCTTTATCGAAGGCGCCAAGGACGGCTTTACCACTGCAGTCAGGATTATTCCCTATCTGGTGGCTATCCTCGTAGGAATCGGCGTTTTCCGTGCCTCTGGGGCAATGGATATGCTGATTGGAGGAATGCGTTGGTGCGTTGAACTGACAGGCGTCAATGCCCAGTGGGTGGACGCTATGCCGACAGCCCTGATGAAGCCCCTGTCGGGCTCTGGTGCACGCGGCATGATGGTCGACGCAATGACCAACTACGGTGCCGACTCGTTTGTGGGTCGCCTGTCGTGTGTGTTCCAAGGTTCGACGGACACGACGTTCTACATCCTCGCCGTTTATTTCGGTTCGGTGGGCATTAAGAACACGCGTCATGCTGTAAGCTGTGGCTTGCTGGCCGACCTCGCTGGCGTCATTGCAGCCATTGCGATATGTTATTTGTTCTTTGGGTAGTCTAGAATAACTAGACTATCTAGAAAATCTAGAATGATTATGGGAAAATTAACGACAATCTTTAAGGATACCGCCATTTACGGCCTGTCGAGCATCATCGGCCGTTTTCTGAACTATCTGCTCGTGCCGCTTTATACGGCTCAGCTCTCTGCGGCTAGTGGTGGTTACGGCATCATTACCAACATCTACGCCTATGTGGCGTTGGCAATGGTGTTGCTGACGTTTGGTATGGAGACCACCTATTTCCGATTCACCAACAAGACCCATACCGACTCGCAGACGGTTTATGGTACCACACTCATCACGGTGGGCTCTGTGTCGTTGGTGTTTGCGGTGCTGGTGTTGTTGCTCCTGTCGCCCGTCAGTCAGTTGATGGGCTATGGCGACCACCCGGAGTACGTAGGTGTGATGGCCGTTACGGTAGCTATCGACGCTTTCCTGTGCATTCCCTTTGCCCATCTGCGCCAACAGAAGAAGGCCTTGAAGTTTGCAGCCTTGAAGCTGCTGAACATTGCGGTGAGCATCCTGTTGAACCTCATCTATTTCTATTTTATGGACGGCAAGGACGTGGGCTATGCGTTCTACATCAACCTCGTCTGCACGGTGATGCTGGCCGTATGTCTGATTACGGAATATACGGGTTTCCGTTGGAGGCTCGACACGAAACTGCTGAAGAACATGCTCATCTATTCGTGGCCTATATTGGTGCTGGGCGTTGCCGGTATTCTGAACCAGACAGCCGACAAGATGCTGTTTCCTTACATCTACGAAGGCAGCGACGGCATGAAACAGTTAGGTATCTATGGAGCCTGCTCGAAGATAGCAATGATTATGGCGATGATTACGCAGGCCTTCCGCTTTGCCTATGAACCCATTGTCTTTGCTGGCGTCAAGGACAAAGACCAGCACGAGATGTACGAGAAGGCCATGAAGTTTTTTATTATCTTCACCCTGTTGGCATTCCTCATCGTGGTAGCTTATATGGACATCTTGAAGGTCCTGATCATCCGTAACACCGACTACTGGGTGGGCTTGGAGGTTGTTCCCATCGTGATGGCCGCAGAGATTATGATGGGCATCTACTTCAACCTGTCGTTCTGGTATAAGATTATCGACAAGACCATTTGGGGAGCCATCTTCTCTGGTATCGGCTGTGCGGTGCTGCTGGCTGTCAACATCATCTTTGTGCCCAAGTACGGCTATATGGCTTGTGCGTGGGGCGGATTTGCCGGATATGGAGTCGCTATGCTCGTCAGCTATTTCGTGGGGCAGAAGTACTATCCCCTCAACTATCCGCTGAAGGAAATAGCCCTTTATGTGGTATTAGCTTTCGTACTTTTTGGCCTGATGCGTTTCACCAACGACTGGCCGATGATAGCTTCGTTAGCTTTCAACACTCTGCTCGTTGTGGCCTTTATGGCCGTCATCATCTGGCGCGACCTGCCCCTTGCGAGTCTCCCCGTCGTGGGCAGATACTTTAGAAAACCGAATTACAAAGTCAAGCAATAATACAATATGAAGAAAATTCTTTTATCACTATTCAGTCTGTGTGCTCTTGGGGCGCACGCTGATGAGGGCATGTGGACGCTCTACAACCTGCCCAATGCCGTCTATGAACAGATGAAGGCGTATGGTTTCCAACTGCCGATGGAACAGCTCTACTCGAGCGACAATGCCGTGAAAAACGCTGTTGTCAACTTCGGTGGTTTCTGCACGGGTGTCGTTGTGTCGCCTGACGGACTGGTGTTTACCAATCACCATTGTGGCTTTGATGCCATTCGTCAGCATTCTACCGTAGAGCACGACTACATGCTGAATGGTTTCATTTCAAAATCCTACGAAGAGGAGTTGCCCAACGAAGACCTTTTCGTTAGTTTCATGGTTGACCAGAAGGACGTGACTGACCAGATTTTCCCCCATCTGAAGGGTTTGTCGCTCAATAAGCAAGCTGAGTTTGTGGACAGCGTGGAGAATGCTTGGCAGAAGGAAATCCGCCAGCAGGACTCTACCCTGCGCGTCGAGGTGAAACCATTCTACGAGGGCAACAAATATTATATGACCACCTATCGCGACTTCGAGGACGTTCGTCTGGTGTTTGCTGTTCCCAAGTCGATGGGTAAGTTTGGTGGAGAGACGGACAACTGGATGTGGCCGCGTCAGACGTGTGACTATAGCGTGTTCCGTATCTATGCCGACCCCAAGACCAATGGTCCTGCCAAGTATTCGAAGGATAATGTGCCCTATCACCCCAAGTCGTGGGCGCCTGTTGCAATGGATGGCTACAAGCCAGGCGACTTCTGTATGATTATGGGCTATCCCGGCTCAACGAGTCGCTATCTGTCATCGTATGGCATTCAGGAGCGCCGCGATGCGCTGAATGCACCCCGTGTGCAGGTTCGTGAGGTGAAGCAGGAGGTGATGCTGCGCCACATGCGTGCTTCGGAGGCCGTGCGTATCATGTATGAGTCTAAGTATGCGCATAGCAGCAACTACTGGAAGAACTCCATAGGTATGAACAAATGTATCGACTCGATAGGACTTATCGGACAGAAGCAGCAGTTTGAGGCCAGGATTCGCCAGTGGCAGGATTCTACGGGCTATCTGAAGGGTGAGCTCGACTTCGACAAGTTGGCCCAGCTCTATCAGAAGCGCATGAAGTTGACCCGTCTGCGCACGATCTTCAGAGAGACCTTCTATACCTTCGACGACGAACTGACAACGCGTGCTTGGAAATGCAACTGGGGCATTCATGTACAAGGTCCGAAAGACAAGCCCAAGAAGCAATATTATATGTTCGACGACAACAGCAAGGAGTGGGACGAGGCTACTGACTGCGAGCTGCTCGCTACGCTGATTCGCAACTATCGTCAACAGGTTGACAAGGAGTATTTGCCAGATTTCTATGAGACCATTGATGAGAAGTTTGGTGGCGACTGTGCCGCCTACGTCAAAGCCCTGTATCAGAAGTCTATTCTGATGAAGAGCGGCAAGCCCATCTATTTCAATAAGAAGAGCTACGACAAGGATTTGGGTGTGAAGTACGGCATCTCCATCAGCGAGATTATGGCCAAGATTAATAACGACCTCAGCGAGTTCAGAGACGATATTGCCGAGCAGGAGCGACTATTGTGTGCCGCTGTGCTACGTATGGAGCAGGATCTGCCCAACTATTCGGATGCCAACTTCACCATGCGAATGACCTACGGTCAGATTGGTGAATATACGCTGGGCGGACGTCCCTCTGGCTATTACACTACTGCCCGTTCGCTTTGGGAGAAGATGCAGAAGGCTGATGAGAACTTCGAATACTTTGCAGAGCCGGTGATGCACGAGCTGATGGCGCAGAAGGACTTTGGCAAGTATGCTGACTCGCTGACGGGTACCATGCAGCTCTGTTTCCTTTCGAATAATGATATCACTGGTGGTAACTCCGGCTCACCCATCTTCAATGGCAAGGGCGAACTGCTCGGACTAGCCTTTGACGGAAATTGGGACAGCTTGTCGTCGGACATTTTCTTCGACCGTCAACTGGCGCGCACCATCAATGTCGACGTGCGCTATATGCTCTTTATGATGGATCAATGGGGTCACGCAGAACGCTTGCTAAAGGAAATAAACGCGAAATAACAGCCTAGCAAAACAATGCATAAAACAAACAGCCCAGCCCTCTTCGCTGAAATCAGGTATTTCGCCTTTCAGCTCTTTTGCCTTTTTCTTTTCACCCTTGGTCTTCATGCTGTTGGGATTCAGAAACTGCATCCATTCATCCTTTTGGTAGGTCTTGGCTTCCTTTTTGGGCGCTCTAGCAGGTCTGGAAGGTCTAGATTCTCTAGATGTTCTAGAATCTCTAGATACTCTAGATGGCTTGCCTTTTGGCGCTGGCCTGCCAACAGTTTCTTCTGCGTCGTTGCAACGTACCTCACGGCCTTTATATTGCTGGCCATTGACGTATTTGATGACTCGCTGGACGTCCTCCTCAGGAACCTCGAAATAGGCGATGGTAGTCAGCAGATCGATATGGCCAACTTCCACGTGACCACGAACATTCTTGTTGAGGAACTGCATCAGTTCACCAGGATAGAAGCCGTCCTTCTTGCCCAGATTGATGAAGAGTTTGCGGTAGCCTTTGGATGCCGTGAACGACTGCCCCTTTTCACGCTTACCCCTTTCTCTCTTTTCGCCTCGTTCTTCTTTCTTCGAGGAAACAGGCTCAATCTCTGGGGCGTCAGCATAGTAAGCTAAGAACTTACCGAACTCCAGTGATACAATCTTCTTGATGAGGTCGTCTTTATCGATATATTCGAAATAGCGGCTGATGTCCTGCATAAAGGGTGCAATCTGTTCTTCGTCGACGTCACTCTTCACAATCTGGTCCATCACCTTATAGAGCTGCTTCTTGCAGATTTCTTCTGCCGAAGGGATGGTGCCTTGCTCGAACTGCTTGCCAATCTCTTTCTCGATGTTGCGAATCTTATGTTTCTCGCGCGAATGGACAATGCTGAGCGAGGTGCCTTTCTTGCCAGCACGGCCCGTACGACCAGAACGGTGGGTGTAGTTCTCTATGTCGTCAGGCAATCCATAATTGATGACGTGTGTGAGGTCGTCAACGTCGAGTCCGCGAGCAGCAACGTCCGTTGCCACCAGCAACTGTACAGTGTGCTGACGGAACTTTTGCATAGTGAGGTCGCGCTGTTGTTGTGAGAGGTCACCGTGCAGCGATTCTGCGTTGTAACCGTCGCGAATCAGTTTGTCAGCCACTTCCTGCGTCTCAATCTTCGTGCGACAGAAGATGATGGCGAAGATGCGCGGATAGTAGTCTACCAGACGTTTCAGCGCTAAGTACTTGTCCTTCGCATTCACCATATAATAGATGTGGTTGACGTGTTCAGCACCTTCGTTGCGTGAACCCACCACAATCTCCTTGTAATTATGCAGATAACCTTTGGCAATACGCTCAATTTCGCGACTCATGGTGGCCGAGAAAAGCAACGTATTTCTGTCCTCAGGCACACCTTCCAAAATGGCATCGATACTCTCCGAGAAGCCCATGTTCAGCATCTCGTCAGCTTCGTCGAGTACGACATTATGTACGTCGTCCAATTGCGCAACACCACGTTTCATCAGGTCAATCAGACGTCCTGGGGTCGCTACGATAATCTGAACACCTTTGCGCAGGGCACGTATCTGTTGTTCGATACTGGCACCGCCATATACAGCCTCGATGTGGATGCCGTCCAGGTATTTGGCAAAGTCGCGCATATCGTCAGCAATCTGTAGGCACAATTCTCGCGTAGGTGCTAGGATGAGGGCATGAGGCAGCCCCCTGCCAATCTCTCCCATCTGAGGGTGGGGGATTTCGGCTATTCTTTGCAGCACGGGAATACCAAATGCTGCTGTCTTGCCTGTTCCCGTCTGGGCAAGGGCAATGACGTCGTTATTATTACCCAGCAGATAGGGAATAACCTCTTCCTGCACAGGCATAGGCTGTACGAAGCCCATCTCTTCAATGGCTTTGCGAATCTCTTCGCATACGCCTAATTCTTCAAATGTTTTCAATATGAATAGTGTTATTTAATAAGTTGCTTCACTGCATTACGCCAGCCCTGATAGAGTGCTTCCTTTTGGGCTCTTGGTTGGGAGTGATAGGTCTGGGTCACCTTGCGGAAACCTCTTACCTCCTCGAAGGTCTTCCAGATTCCACGGGCAAAGCCGTTCATGATGACAGCTCCAAGGGCTGAGGCGTCGTCGACTTCTGTGCAGACAACAGGCGTGTCAAGCATATCGGCTTGGAACTGCATGAGGAACTGGTTTTTCGTGGGTCCGCCATCAGCGGCAATCTCCTTCAGACTGCCACCTGTGGCACGAGCCATCACGTCGACTAAGTCTTTTATTTGATAGGCAATAGACTCCAAAGCAGCACGCAGGAAATGAGCCTTTGTGGTGGCGAAGGTCAGTCCGAAGACCGCTCCCTTCACGTCACTCTGCCACCAAGGAGCACCAAGTCCAGAGAAGGCAGGCACGATATACACACCGCCATTATCCTCGACGCTCGTTGCCAATGCTTCCATCTCAGCAGGATGTCCCACCAACTGTAACTGGTCGGCAATCCACTTCAGCGTGGCGCCTGTGCTATAAATGTTGCCCTCGAAACCATAGTAGGTCTTGCCAAAGGCTGAGAATCCTACGCTGGTCACCAAGCCTTCAGGGGCTTGCTGGGGCTCCTCACCAATGTTCACCATGACACTGGAACCAGTGCCATAGGTGACCTTACCAGAACCCTTCTCAAAGCACATCTGGCCCACCAATGCACCATGTGAGTCACCTAACACACCAGCAATCTGAATGGGCTTGGAGAACACGCCCTCACAGGTGGTTTCACCATAAATGGCGTCGCAGGGCTTCAGTTCAGGCATCATCGAACGGGGAATGTCGAAGAGTTGAAGTAGTTCATCGTCCCACTGCATCGTATGGATGTTAAACAACATGGTGCGCGAGGCGTTCGTATAGTCTGTCGCATGAATTTTCCCACCAGTGAGTTTCCAGATAAGCCAGGTTTCAATAGTGCCCATCAGGAGGTCGCCTCGTGAGGCAAACTCACGGGCACCCTCCACGTTGTCGAGCAGCCATTTTATGCCTGTAGCTGAGAAGTTGGGGTCGATGAGCAAACCGCTCTTCTGCATCACCATTTCTGCTTTTCCGTCAGCCCGAAGCTGACGGCACAACTCTGCACCACGAGTATCCTGCCAAACAACCGCATTCGCAATGGGTTTGCCAGTGGTTTTATTCCAGACGACGGCGGTCTCGCGTTGGTTGGTAATGGCTAACGAGAAGGTGTGGGGAACCAACGAATAATGCAGATCCACCTCAGCCATTAGTTTGCGGATGGCCTCTATCATGTTCTGATAGATTTCCTCTGCGTCGTGCTCTACCCAGCCCGTCTGGGGGTAGTATTGCTTGTGGTCTACGTTGGTACGAGCCAGCAAACGGCATTCCTCGTCGAACAGCAATGCTTTCGTCGAGGATGTGCTCTGGTCGATAGCGATAATGCGTTGTGCCATAGACTTATTTGATGAAATCAAGCGTACTCTTTACGATACCATCTGCATCCATACCATAGTGGTGGAAGATTTCAGCGTTGGTGCCATGAACGACGTTCTCGTCAGGAATACCGATGATGCGAACTGGGACGGGATTTTCGCTGATGGTCTCGCAAACCATAGCACCCAAACCACCAAACTGAGAGTGCTCCTCAACAGTAACGATACGACCTGTCTCCTTTGCTGCTTTTTTGATAGCCTCTTCATCGAAAGGTTTCAGCCAGGAACAGTCAAGCACACGAGCGGAGATACCTTTCTCCTTCAGTTGCAGACCAGCCTGCCAAGCGTGGTAGACAGTTTCGCCAGTAGCTACGATGGTGACGTCCTTACCATCCAGAATCTGAATGGCCTTTCCCACCTCGAAGTGGAAGTCGTCGTCAGCATAGACATCAGGCACAGCAGCACGACCGACTCGAACGTAACAAGGCTTATTGAAATCAACCAGGAACTTAACGAGTTTCTTGGTGACGCGCCAGTCGGAGGGCAGACAAACCGTCATTCCTGGGAAGGTGCGCAGGGCGGCAATGTCGTGCAAAGAATGGTGGGTAGCGCCCAGTGCTCCGTAAGCCACACCGCCTGATACACCTAGGATAGTGACGGGGTTCTCGCTATACGCCAAGTCCACCTTGACCTGTTCCAGCGAACGGGCTACATAGAAGCAAGCGGGACCACAACAAAACACCTTCTTGCCACTATGTGCCAAACCAGCAGAGATACCCACTGCATCCTGCTCGGCAATGCCACACTCCACAAACTGTTCAGGCAGTGCGTTGGCATAGTCGCCCAGGGTTACAGAGCCACGAGCGTCAGTGGTTACAGCAATAATATCTTTATCTTCACGTGCCAGTTCCAGCAACGTGTCAGTAAACTGTTTTCTACATGCAATCATCTTCTTATCCCTCCAATCCTTTAATTCTTTCTTCTATTTCCTTTACAGCCTCTTTGCACTGCTCTTCGTTCAGCACACCATGATGCCACTTGGCAATACCCTCCATAAACGAGACGCCCTTGCCCTTCGTGGTGTTCGACACTAGCAGGTGGGGCTTCTTGTTCGTATAGTCGATGGCATCAAACGTCTTCACGATATCCTCCATAGAATCGCCATTCATCTCGATAACGTTCCAACCAAAGGCGCTCCAACGTTCCTTCACAGAGTCGATAGGCATTACGTCCTCTGTATTACCACTGATTTGCAAGTGGTTACGGTCGATGATAGCCACAAGGTTGTCTAACTCGTACTTATGACCAGCCATTGCTGCTTCATAGATAGAGCCTTCACCCTGCTCACCATCGCCCATCAGCACGTAAGTTTTCCAAGCTTTTTTATCCATTTTAGCAGCAATGGCCATACCAACGCCAATGCCCAGTCCGTGACCCAGTGCACCACTGTTTACCTCAATGCCAGGCACCTCAATAGTGGGATGCCCACTCAGAATACTTCCGAACTTGCCCAGTGTGTCGAGTACTTCGGGTGCGAGAAATCCTTTTGCTTCCAGCGTTACGTATAGAGCTTCTACACAATGACCCTTTGACAACACGAAACGGTCTCTGTCTGCAGCCTTCGGCTCCTGAGGATTCAGTCCTTTCATTACATGGAAATACAATGCCGTCATTACGTTTAGGCACGAAAGGTCGCCACCAATGTGACCTGCCTTGGCGGCATATACCACCTCAACAAGACGCTTACGGTTCTTCTCCGCAAGCAATTCCAATTCTTTTACGTTCATCTTTTCTTTAGATATATTTTATAATAAAGATGCACGAACGCGCGAAATGTCATCATCTTACCTCAAAAATAATAGTATAAAACAATGCTTTTTCTTTGTGTATTTAATCAAAAATGCGTACCTTTGTACGCAAATGTTTCATCCATACCTAAAATTATCATTATGAAGAAAATTTTTTTGTCCCTTCTGCTCTTGGCAGCAGTATCTGCAAATGCGCAGAACAATCCCGTGTTAACCATTGAAGGTGGTCAGGTGCAAGGCGTCTTAACTGACGATCATCCTGATGTGTTTGTCTATCGTGGCATACCCTATGCTGCACCTCCCATCCGCGAGAACCGTTGGAAGGAACCTCAGCCCATTGTGCCTTGGAAGGGTGTGAAGGTCTGCGATACTTTTGGTCGTCCGAGCTATCAGGCCATCCAGTATACTGGGGGTTACTATACGGAGTGGGGTTATGGTAAGGAAGCTGCCTTCAGCGAGGACTGTCTGTATTTGAATGTCTGGACGAAGGCCCCAGGTCAAGTGAACAAGAAACTGCCTGTAGCCCTGTGGATTCATGGTGGTGGCTATCGCGAGGGCTTCGGTTCTGAACCCGAGTTCGACGGACAGGAATGGGGTGCCAAGGATGTGGTGCTCGTCACCATCAACTACCGCTTAGGTGTATTCGGATTCCTCGTACATCCTGCTTTGTCTGCAGAGAGTCCACACAAGGTTTCTGGCAACTACGGTATCCTCGACCAGATTGAGGCGCTGAAGTGGATTAAGAAGAATATCACCCAGTTTGGTGGCGACCCCAATAACGTAACCATTTTCGGACAGAGTGCAGGTGGTGGCAGTGTTCGTACGTTGTGTGAGAGTCCGCTAGCCCGTGGTCTCTTCCATAAGGCAGTTATCATGAGTGCCCAAGGTCTTTCTATCCCCGATGCTAATGGCAATCCGATGGGTGGCCGTTACAGCGGTGGTTCGTTTGCTGATGCTGAAGCCAATGCCAAGAAAGTATTCGATTGGGCTGGCCTTACTGATTTGCAGAAGATGCGTCAGGCAAGTACTGAAACCGTCTTTGCACTAAATACCCTCTACTACCAGATTGTCGAAGGTCAGCAGCAGGGCGGTGGTATGCCATTTATGCGCAGGGGACTGCCTTTCATGCCCATGATTGACGGTTATGTCAGCCTTAAGAGTTTCGACGACGCTACTCGTGGGGGAACTCTCGCTGACGTTCCTTATATGATTGGTTTCACCCTTAACGACATGGGCAATATGGCCCCAAATATTGCTGAGTTCTGTAAGGTGCGCCAGCAGAAGGGCGGTAAGGCTTGGGCTTATCAGTTTGCTCGTCCGTTGCCCGATGATGGTTCTCATCCTGAGGTGACACAGCGTCTGAAAGGTGCCTTCCATTCCAGTGACCTCTGGTTTGTCTTTAAGTCGCTGAAGCATTGCTGGCGTCCTTGGACCAAAGGCGACTGGGATCTCTCTGAGAAGATGCTTACTGCATGGACCAACTTCGCCAAGTATAGTGATCCTAACGGCCCTAAGGGTGGCAATTGGGCTCCCTGTACGGAGAAGAATCCAAACTTTATGGTCTTCAAACTGAACGACCAGGATGCTGAGGCTTCTTTCTTCGGTCAGCCCGAGAAAGCTCCACAACCCCAAGGTTTTGGCTTCCCAGGAAGATAATAAAAAGGGCAAAACAGTTTGAACTTGTTTTGAAGAGGGCGTCTATCTGTAGACGTCCTCTTTCTTTAGCTGTACAACCTTACCGAAACGGGCTAACGCTTTCATATCTGTCAGCTTCTTGTCGCCAATAATAATCCACACGCGGTTGTTGTTGGGGGCGATATGCTGCTGGTGGAACTGCACGATGTCCTGTACAGAAACAGCAGGCAGCAGGCGGACAATGTCGGCGTTGGGATCAGTGGTGTAGCCATCCCGGCGCTGATTGGCCACGTATTTGCTCATCGTGCGGAATGTGGGATAGTCGTTCTGAATATCGCTGATGACACTCTGTCGGGCAGCTTCGAGATTCTCTTCTTTCATCGGCATCTGACGCAACAGCGAATCGATGGTGGTGAGGGCTTCCAACGTCTTGTCGGCTTGTGTACCAGTGGCTGTGATGTATCCCAAAGCCCCCTGTGGATGCTGGGCGAGGCTGGTGGTGATGCTCTTTCCGCCAGTGGAGTAAGCCAGCGAACGGAATTCACGGACGTTCTGGAACAATACTGACGACATACCGCCACCGAAGTATTCATCCCACAACTTCAATTTGGTACGTTGTTCTACTGTAGGCAGGCCTCTGATGGCATCATAGCTGACGACATAGTTCTGACGCGACTTAGGTACTTCGTAGAAAAAGATGGTGGGCTCCGAGTACTGTTGCAGGGGGCGGAAAGTGTCGGCCTGCTTGCGGGTGCACTGAGCCAAGGGTAGGGCGTGTTGCGACTCAGTTACAACATACTCGACGGGCTGGCGACCGCAGTAGAACAGCTCGCAGTCGTACTGCTGTAGGTCGCGGAAGAGATTGAGCAGTTCGTCACTCTTCAGGGCCTTGATTTTTTTCTTCGACAGTTGGGTGAGGTAAGTCGACTTCTCACCATAGAGAATACGTTCCAGCATTGGTCTCATAACGTCGTCCTTTTGTTTACCGAAACTTTTACGGTTTACCTTGTCAGCATCCTTGGCTTCATTGAGTGCCTCGTTGTCCCCCTTTGCATTCCTCAGGAAGTGGGCCAAAAGTTGCAATGAGGGCTTCAACTGACTATCTGGTCCAGTGAGGTTGATGCTGAAGGCCACGTCGCCAGGAACCACCTCCATCGTGGTGCCCATGCGTTGCCATGCCTGCTCCAACTGCTGTTTCTTCAGCGAGTCAGTACCAATGGCATTCAGATAATCAGCCAACACCTTCAGTTTGGGAGTATGCAATTCACCATCCTTGTAGCGTAGCGTAAAGGTAAAGATGTCGTTGATAGGGTTCTCCTTATAATATAAGGTGACGTGGTCGTTCAGTTGTTTTGTGGTCACGTCGTTCGCGAAATCAACGGTACGTATGACAGTCTCCTTGACAGGCATCTGCTCCAACTGCAGAGCAAAAGCAGATTTCGCATCCATGTTCTTTGGCGTGATGGGTTTGTAGCCAGGCTGCTTGATGGTCTCTTTGTCAGACGTACCGTATTTCTTTGACAGCGTGATGTGGTTGGCACTATAGTATTTCTTAGCGGCAGCAACGACATCTTCTTTCTTCAATTGTTTGATATGTGCAATCTTGTCCAGCACATCCTGCCAGGAATGTCCTTTGGCATAGGCGTCTATCATCAGCTGGGAACGATCGTTGATGGTTTCCAATTCACGTTCAGCCGCCATCACCAACTCTTTTTTCAGGGCTTCCATCTGTTCAGTACTGAACTGTCCGTTCATCACCTTTTGCACCTGTTCCATGATGCGCTCTTCTGCGGTCTTCACCTTGCCCAGAAGTTTGGGTATAATCAGGATAGCAGATCCTCCAGCATCAGCAAAAGCCATACTGGTGGCCAGAGCCATCATCACCTTATGTTCGTTCATCAGTGAGTCCAGCAGTCCAGCCTTACCATTCGACAGCAGTCCATTGGCTAAGTCCAAAGCATCGGCATCGGGTTCAAAGTCCGTTGGAGCCTTGAATATCAAAGCTTCTATTCCAATCAATGGAATTGGCAACTTCACCTCGTATTTTTCGTTAGGCTGAATGTCAGGCATGGGACTATATCCGCGCTTTGGCGCGGTTCCTGTCTGTACGCGTCCGAAGGTTTGCTCCAGCAGAGTAGTTAATGTAGAGTCTGGCGTGATGTCGCCACAGAGGATGAGGCCCATGTTCGAAGCCACATAATACTTCTTATAGAAGGCAGCCATATCCGACAGGCGTGGGTTCTTCAGGTTCTCCGTTGAACCAATGATAGGGTAGGCGTAAGGCTGCGTCTTGAACACAGCACCCATTATTTTCTCCATCGCTTCACCCATCCCATCAGCGGAGCGGTTCTTCTCTTCGTAGACGTTTTCCAACTCTCCCTGAAAACCGCGAAAGACAGGTGATATCAAGCGCTCAGAGTTAAGCCAGCACCATTGTTCCATATATTGTGGCAGGAACGAGTTGTAGTAGAACGTCTCGTCATAGCCTGTGCCTGCGTTCAGCCCGCTACCGCCGTATTTTGATATCAGGCGATTGAACTCGTTGGGAATGACGTAGTCGGATGCCTTCAGACTCAGTTCGTTGATGTGCTGCTGAATCTTCGTGCGCTCTGCTTCATCATGTGTCTGCGACAACAGGTCGTACTGTGCCGAAATGCTGTCGAGCCAGGGCTTTTCTGCCTGATAGTCAATGGTACCTATACGATCGGTTCCCTTAAACATGATATGTTCAAAGTAGTGGGCAATACCTGTGTTGGGACAATCCTTGGCTCCCGCCTTCACCACAACAGCACCAAAAACCTTCGGTTGCGAGTGGTCTTCGTTTAGCCATACGGTCATACCGTTACTCAGTTTCAACTCCTTGACTTCCAGTTGTGCTTTGCTAACCAGACATGACAAAACACAAATCATTAGAAATGTAAATCGCTTCATAAGCTATAAAATGTTGATTTTCTGGGACAAAGGTACGAAAAAACTGAAAATAAAGAACAAAGAATTAAGAAATATTTCGTAATTTTGCACCGCAAAATGGAAAGAACGATTAAAAAGTAATAAGATTATGGCAAAGAAAGCATTATTGATGATTCTCGATGGATGGGGAATCGGTAAGCATGGTAAGGGTGACGTGATTTTCAATACCCCCACACCTTACCTCGATCTGTTAACAGCTACTTCAGCTCACTCTCAGCTGGCGGCTTCAGGTGAGGACGTTGGTCTGCCCGACGGACAGATGGGTAACTCTGAGGTGGGTCACCTGAATATCGGTGCTGGACGCATCGTTTATCAGGACCTCGTTAAGATCAATCGTGCCTGCAAGGACGGCTCTATCATGGAGAATCCGCAGGTGAAGGCTGCTTACACCTATGCCAAGGAGAACAACAAGAAGCTGCACCTGATGGGTCTGACCTCTGACGGTGGTGTGCACTCAAGCCTCGACCACCTGTTCAAGCTCATCGAGATTGGTAAGGCATACGGCCTGAAGAATCAGGTGTTTGTGCATTGCTATATGGACGGTCGCGATACCGACCCACACTCTGGTAAGGGTTTCATCGAGCAAATCAGCAAGGTTTGTGCAGACAACGATGCTGCTATCGCTTCAATCGTAGGTCGCTTCTATGCGATGGACCGCGACAAGCGCTGGGAGCGTGTAAAAGAGGGTTATGACCTCATCGTCAACGGTGTTGGTAAACAGGCTACTGATATGGTGAAAGCTATGGAGGAGAGCTATACTGATGGCGTAACCGACGAGTTCATCAAGCCTATCCACAATGCTTCCGTCAATGGTTGCATCGAAGAAGGCGACGTCGTTATCTTCATCAACTTCCGCAACGACCGTGCCAAGGAGATGACCATCGCTCTGACGCAGGAGGATATGCCTGAGCAGGGTATGAAGACCATCCCAGGTCTGCAGTACTACTGTATGACGCCATACGACGCCAACTTCAAGGGCGTTCACATCCTCTTTCCCAAGGAGAACGTAGAGGACACACTGGGCGAGTATCTTAGCAAGCAGGGCAAGAAGCAGCTGCATACCGCTGAAACCGAGAAGTACGCTCACGTGACCTTCTTCTTCAATGGTGGTCGCGAGGCTCCTTACGAGGGCGAGGATCGTATTTTGGTTCCCTCTCCGAAGGTGGCTACCTACGACCTGAAGCCTGAGATGAGCGCCTACGAGGTGAAAGACAAGCTGGTAGCCGCTATCAACGAGGCTAAGTACGACTTCATTGTGGTGAACTTTGCTAATGGTGATATGGTGGGTCACACAGGTATCTACAACGCCATCGCCAAGGCTGTCTGGGCTATTGACAACTGTGTGAAGGAAGTCATCGAGGCTGCTAAGGCTAACGACTATGAGGCTATCATCATTGCCGATCACGGTAATGCTGATAACGCCATCAACCCTGATGGTACACCTAACACCGCTCACTCGCTGAACCCCGTGCCATTCATCTATGTAACTAACAACAACTCGGCTACAGTGAAGGACGGTCGTCTGGCTGACGTGGCTCCCTCAATCCTGCACATCATGGGATTGGAACAGCCTGCCGACATGACAGGTGAGAATCTAATCAGTGACAATTGCTAATATACAATTGACAAAGGATAAATGAAGAAGGTTTGCCTGAGCAAACCTTCTTTTGTGTTTAGAAACTGCGAAGCCAGGCTTTCAGCTCGAGCATCATTTCGAGGTGGTAGGGGAACGACTGACGGATGCCAAAACCGTGTCCGCCAGAGGGATAGATGTACATAGCAACAGGAACGCCATTCGTATAAAGTTGCTCGTAATAGTTGAGGCTATTGATAGGAGGAACGGCTTTGTCGTCATTGGCCAATGCCAGAAAACAGCGTGGGGTTTGTTTGTTGATATGTTTCTCGTTGCAGTATTCGTTAATCAGTTTCTGCTTGGCGCCCTTGCCTAAGAGATTGTCGCGCGAACCTTGATGAGTGACACCCCGTTCCATTGAAACGACAGGATAGAAAAGAATCTGGAAGTTAGGCATAGCGTCACTGGTGGCATGGGTGGCAACGGTAGAGGCCAGATGACCACCAGCCGAGAAGCCCATGATGCCTACGTCGTTGGGATTGATGTGCCACGCTTCGGCATTACGGCGTACCAGTCGCATAGCCTCTTCGGCATCCTCTGCAGGGACGGTATAGTGGCCGTGAGGCATACGATACTTCAGCACGATGAGGGCAATGCCCTGCTCGTTGAAGAATGGCGCCCAGTCAAATCCTTCGTGCTGCATGGCCAGATGAGTATATCCGCCACCAGGACAACAGACGATGGCTCGGCCTGTTGCTTTTTTCTCGTCGGGCAGGAAGACGGTGACTTTCGCCATATCTTCTGCGTCACCATTACTTGTACGCGGGCCTTCTGGCCATAGGTTCATCTCTGTACCCTCTTGGGCAGATGCCATTGTCGATACGAACATCATGAGGAAAAACAGTATTTTTTTCATAATTATTGGGTTTATTGCTTGCAAAGGTAATAAAAAAATCGTATCTTTGCGGCATTAAACGCGTAAAAACTTTAGGACTATGAATAAAAAGATGCTTTCTTTGGCGCTGATGACGGCAATAGCCGTTGGTGCGCAGGCAAAAGTGAAGCTGCCCCATTTGGTCAGCGACAACATGGTGATTCAACAACAGTCGGACGTTCGTCTGTGGGGCTGGGCAAAGCCAGGTAAGACGGTCGTTGCCACCACTTCGTGGAGCAACGAACGCTCTGAGGCGAAGGTCGACAAGGACGGTCGCTGGTTGCTGACGGTGAAGTCACCCAAGGCCAGTTACGAGCCGTTGCACATCACCTTCTACGACGGAGAGAGTGCAGTGACCATCAAGAACGTCCTCGCTGGTGAGGTTTGGGTGTGCGCTGGCCAGTCGAATATGGAGATGCCTGTCAAGGGCTTTGGCAATTGTCCTGTGCTGAACTATAACCTGGAGGTACTGGGGTGTGCCGGCATACGTCAGGTGCGCTCGGCGAAGATTCCCAGCATCATGCGAATGACGCCTCAGGAGGATGCTGACACCCAGTGGCGCGAGTGTTCGCCACAGACGGTCAGCGAGTTCTCAGCGACGGGCTATTTCTTTGCAAAGGTGATGAACCAGGCACTCGACATCCCCATTGGACTCATTGAGGCCAACAAGGGTGGCTCGCGAGTAGAAAGCTGGCTGACGAAGGAGAATCTGGAGAAATACACCAAGGAACCTACGGATACGACGGGTATCGTCAACTTCAAGAAGGAGTATGACTACCTTCGTGGGCTGGTGTGGGGCAATGGTACGTTTAACCCCATTCTGAACTATACGGTCAAAGGTATTATCTACTATCAGGGTTGTTCGAACGTGGGCGATCCAGGCAATCAGTATTCTGAGCGTCTGAAACTGCTCGTCGAACAATGGCGCGCGCAGTTTAAGTTAGGCGAGATTCCATTCTATTTCGTGCAGATTGCGCCCTACGCCTACGATGGTGACGATGTGAACGGCTTGAGCGGTGCATTGTTGCGCGAACAGCAGTTCCGTGCTTCGCAGATTATTCCTAACAGCGGACTAGTGTGTATCAACGACGCAGTCTATCCCTACGAGCCTTTGCAGATTCATCCTGCCCAGAAGCAGAAAGTGGGCGAACGCCTGGCGTTCCTCGCGCTGAACAAAACCTACGGTTTCAACACGATTATCTGCGAGAGCCCGTCGTTCAAGGAGATGAATATCAAGGACGACAAGGTCATGATTCACTTCAACAACGAGTGTGGAGGTATGAGTCGCTTCACGGATATTCAGGGTTTCGAGATTGCTGGTGCTGACCGTGTGTTCCATCCTGCTAAGGCCGAACACTTCTGGCAACCTGGTGGTGGTGCTTGGGACGAGTGTTTCGTCGTTAGCAGTCCCGAGGTGAAGCAACCAGTTGCCGTTCGTTACTGTTTCCGCAACTTCCTGTTGGGCAATTTGGGCAATGCCGGAGGCCTGCCCCTATTCCCCTTCCGCACAGATAATTGGTAAACGATGGAGCATCCTTTAGAGATATTCAAGTACTGTCCTGTTTGTGGTAGTGAGCATTTTGAAGTGCACAACTTCAAGAGCAAGAAGTGTTGCGACTGTGGGTTCACGTACTATGCCAACCCCTGTTCCGCAACGGCAGCATTTATCGTCAACGACAACGATGAGATGCTGGTCGTCCGTCGCGCCAAGGAACCAGCCAAGGGAACGCTCGACTTGCCTGGCGGATTCGTCGATATGGGTGAAACGGTAGAGGAGGGTATGGTTCGTGAAATCAAGGAGGAGACGGGCCTCGACATCACGAACATCCAGTATCTCTTCTCGTCGCCCAACGTCTACGTCTATAGCGGTATGGGCGTCCACACGCTCGATATGGATTATCTCGTCCGCGTTCATGGTGTTGTCCCTGCCATCAAAGCCGCTGACGACGCCGCTGAGGCCCTCTGGATTCCCATTGCCCAAGTCAATCCCGCCGAGTTCGGTCTCACCAGCATCCGCAACGCCGTCATCCGATTCCTGAAGGAATATAAGGTATAAAAATCGGATTCGGGCGGGCGCTCGCAATAATTCGGCCTCCCGCCCGAATTAATAAGGCCTCCCGCCCACATTAATGCGGGCGGCCGCCCGAATCTGATTACCTAGGCATTCTCTCCCTGTTACATCCCCACTAAATCCCTTTTTGCACGCCACTCTTCCCCTGTAAGCAGCAGGGGAAGAGCGGCGGCTTCCGTTAAGCGTCGTTTTTATGCGGTAGAAAAAACATTGGGCGGGCGCTATTCATACAGCGCCCGCCCTGGAAGGTTAATAAAAGATTCGGAAGTGTTATTTATTCCACGGTGCAGTAGATGTTGTCAGAGGTCTTACGTGTCGGGTAGAGCTTGACGGTACTACCAGCCACACCCAGATTCTTGCCGTTAGCCACCAGATCAGTGGTAACGGTAGAGGGCTCCACGCTGTCGTTGGCGCCGAGGTTGATGCCCCAGTCGCTGTTGACGCGGAACTTCCAGCCGTTGGCAGTCACGCCAGCATTCGTGGCCTCGAAACAGTAGTCTGTAGCGTTCCATGTCATCTCGACATCGCCACCCCAGCCGTTGAAGTCACCGATGATGCCCATCTTCTCAACCTTGACAGCATTGATACTCATGTTGGCCATATTCAGAGTGACATAATAGACGCCTTCTCCGGCATTAGCCTTGAAGTTGCCGCCGCCATCAGCAAAGTCACCAGTGATGCCACCAGTCATCATGCCTGTGTTAATCTCAGTATCCCAGTCTCCAGGAACCTTCTGGAACTTGAACTCATTGCCCCATCCGTTAGGATCTGCGCAATAGAGGAAACCAGTGTAGATTCCACTCTCGTCAGTAAGGGCAAGTCTCTGTTCTGCATTAGCCCAGCCATCAGTAGCTCCGATGAAATAAATGTATGGGTCGAAGTTTATCGGAGTAATCTCATACTCCATAGTCAACATGTTGACAGTAAAACGATAGAATTTAGCACTTCCGTCAACGTGGAAGGTGTTCTCGGCACCGATATCAGCACGGCGTCCAAATGTACCCTTGTCGGTCTGCTCACCTACAAATCCATATAACTGATTCCAGTCACCCGCTGTCGTAGCTGCAATTTGACTTGCATCACCGAATGAGAACCAGCGATCTGTACCAGCTTTAATAACAAAGCTGAAGACAGGATCTTCATAGACATCCTTTCCGCTGTGTGTGAATGGCTGCGTCAAAGCTTCTGCTTCATTCCAATCCTTTTCACCTCCGATAAGGTAGTATGCGGAAGCAATGTATGGAGCATCGAGCGTAGCCTTCATCTTAAATGGATTGGCTACACGTCTAACATTGACATCACCGTCAGCAGTTTCTTTGGTAGCGATGGTTGCAACCTGAATAATCAGTGAACGCTCAACAGGAGCTCTTCCATAGAGTTTTTCAATGACCTGAGTAAACTCTTTTGTAATAACCCTGCCTTCGCTGTTGGCATTAATAACGATAGGTGTGTGGTTAATGTCTTCGCCAGAGATTGCTACAGCGTATTCATCAGCCTCTTCCTTTGACAGGTTGGTGGTAAACAGCTGAATAGCCTCTTCTTGATAGTTGGCAAAGTCAATAGAGGATACAGTAGGCTGGACTGCCATTTCCAATCTTGGTTCTGCGTCGTTAGCTGTATTGCTTTGTGGAGAATCCCAGTTGGTGTAATCCTCGGTGCAGGACCAGAGTCCTGCTACCAAGGCGATTCCACATAATATACTTTTCTTCATAATCTTTCAGTATTTATAATTTCTAACACATGATTACTTGGCGATGATGCTGAATTCACCAGTGATATCGTTAAATACAATGACCCAGGTGCCCTCGGCTATACCGATGTTCTTGCCACCACCTGTTGCCTTACCACAGGTGTTTACCTCACCGTCGAAATTTCCATAGCCCCAGTTGGTGTCCCATGAGCCAGCTTCCTTGAATTTCATCTCTACAGTTTCGCCTGCAGGAACTTCCATGACAAACGCCCAAACGTGGTTTTCGCCACTCTTGTTGGCAGGTGTCATATCGGTATCAGACCAGCCATTGAATGAACCAGACATACAAATCTGGGCAAATACTTTAGGAGTGATGTCTTGTGGAACGATCGTACATTCGTTTGTCTTGGTGTTAACCGTTACTTTATAGTAGCCTTCGGGTTCGCACCAGATGTTACCGGCATCACCTTCACCGTTACGATAGACCGCAGTATTTGCAGCTCCACCGCTCATGAAGCCAAGATCCCAGTTGAAATCCTGTGGCTGAATCTTCCAACCATCCGTATTGAAGTAGTTCAGGTAGGTGATTTCTCCCTGTCCAGTAGCCTTGTCGTATGGGTAGTCGCTCTGTAAGAACATGGGCAGACTGCTGACACCAGGATTGTTGCTCCAACCACCGTCAAGGATGTTGTTACCAACAAGATACCACATGATAGGAGCTGCATCCTTCAACTCAATGTAGTAGGGGTTGAATTTCAGCTCAATGGTGTTTGAAACTAAGCTGTTCAGGCGTACGTCATTCTCCATGATAAATGCATTGATACGGAGGAAAGCTGTCTGCTCATCAGGAACCTCATCTTCTTTCCATTTCTTAATCTGAACCAAAGCTTTATCCAAGTCAGAAGACAACAGTGTGTAAGTACATTTCGTTGTCGTACGGGCTATGTTGGCATAGTCAGCAATAGTGGCGCCACTCTCATCGGCAGCAGCCTCATCTGTTGATACGGTGAACTTGTTGTCAGGTGATACCTGAATCTCGTAAGTCACCTGCAGAGGTGCGTTGTTAGCAGTATATTTCGGCTGTGACCATGAAAGTTGCAGCTCGCTAGTTGCTTGCAAGTCAACAGTTTCGTTGACGTATGCTGGAGTGTTCAACGTAAACTCCGTAGGCTGAACCAGCGAGGGGTTTGAATCGTTGTCATCCGAGCAAGCTGTGAATAAGCTGGCGGTGCTGATAAGCAGTGCACCAAGCAATAGTTTGTTCTTCATATTGCGTTTCTTATTATTCGTGTTAATTAATCATTATTCTATCTCAGTATAACCATCAATCTGAGTCAGGTTAGAGTTTGCCATAACCTCAGATGAAGGGATGGGATATACATTCTTGTACTTCTCGAATGGAGCACCAGTATAGCCCTCGTTACTGCCCTTGCCTTGCCAACCGTATGTGACGTCGATACCGCCAAAGCAGTTGTTGCGAATCAGGTCAGGACGACGGATGCCCTCGAAGTACATCTCACGAGCACGCTCGTCGAGTACATCGTTCAATGTATAGACGCTCTGTGTAGAAGCGTGAGCACGATTACGGATAGCATCCATGTATGTCTTGGCTTTGCCTGCATCACCAACGTGAAGAGCAGCCTCTGCAGCATTCAGGTAAGCTTCTGCTACACGCAGGAGATAGAAGTCAATATCTACATTCTCATTGTCATGAGGTGTACCACCGTTTGAATAGTTGTTATTCCACTTGGGAGTAACGACACCACTGGCGAAACCGTCGTTAGGATAAACTGACAGCGTGTGGCCATCACCCCAGAAGATACAACGGTCGTCATTCGTAATGGCACGAATTTCTGCTGCTGTCTTTCCTACGAATGAGTTAGGATTGCTGGTGAACTTCTCGAGCAGCTGAGGACGGCAACGCATACCAGCCCATGTGTTCTGTGTGGTAGCGGCATCTAATCCGGCGACTGTTCTCATCTCAGGATTCCACATGGCAGCTACGAAGAACATAGAACCACCCCATGCTCTGGTGACTTTACCATCCTGGAGCAACGGGAAGATAGCTTCGCAGGAAGAGCCATTTGAGCCGTTGTCACCCATGAATAGCAGGTCGTAAGGCTTGTAGCCGTTGGCTTTTGCTGTTGCAGACATCTTGCTGTCGTCAAACAGGGTGTAGCCAGAGTTGATGGCTTTCTCTGCATAAGCAAGTGCCTCATCCCAGTATGGATTGTTTTGACCATCGTTGTTAAGATAGGTACCTGCGTTCAGATAGAGGCGGCTCAGCATCAACCAGGCAGCAGCCTTGTCAACACGTCCGTAGTTGGGGTCGCTGTCTGTCTTGGGCTGTGGCTCCATCAGGTCTTCCTCTGCCTCTTCCAGTTCATTAACTATCCAGTTGAACAGAAATTCACGTCCCATAGCAAGCAGCTCGGCACGACTGTAAGCGACATCTGCTTTGAAGTCATCGTTAAAGGAGTGTGCCTGACGAGGCATTTCGCTCGAAATAGCAGGGATGAAGGGGGGATCTCCGAACAGGTCGAGCAATTGATAGTAGAGGTATGCACGAATGAAGCGAACCTCTGCCATTTTGGTCTTGTCTTCTTTCGCTCCGTCCAGCTCCAGATAGTGATTACAATAGCTCACGTCCATAATCAGACGATAGTACAAGAATTTGATAGCGTCGCTGTTTGGCTTGGGATCATTCTTACCATAGTCTTCCAGTCCACCGTCTGTCCACCAGCAGATACTCTCATCAGTGGAGAGCACATTGGCATTGAAAATGTTACGTATGAGTGTCGTTTTACCAGAGTCATCTGATTTGAAGTCCGCATTACCATCCATACCCTCCAAGATCAGACAGGCATAGCATTTGCTGTAGAGCGCGGTAATATCAGGTTCTGCCTGGACAGTCGGATCAATGTTTCCTTTGTCCAAATCACTCATGCAAGAGGTTAGGCTGGCAGTCATCAACAAGGCTGCAGCGGAAACCATTGCTTTGAATTTATTGAGTTTCATATTGCGTTCTTATTTTTAGTTATATGATTAGAAGTTGAGGTTCAAACCCAAGAGGAATGTACGGCTGCGTGGATATACGCTGCCTTCAAAACCAGATACCTGCTCGGGATCAAGACCCTTGTACTTGGTAACGGTAAATACGTTAGTGCAAGAAGCATAGATACGTCCTGAGAGGCCATGATATGATGAGGCCTTGAACAGTTCCTCGAAGTTATAGCCCAGTGTGATGTTGTCACACTTCAGGAAAGATGCATTTTGAACAAAGTAGTCAGACAGAGGATAGTCATAAGACTTCCATCTCAGTGCTGCAACGGAAGGTGTCGTGTTCTCATAGAAATTCTTTGAGGCGTTGTAGCGTATAGCTGTGTTCATGCGGCTCTCAATCAAGTCATTGAAAACGTAGTTGCCCAGTGAAACACGGAAGTTTGTACCCAAATCCCAATTCTTATAAGCCACCTTGAAGTAGAAACCACCAGTCCAGGGTGCTGCGATGTTCTTATAGAAGTAGCGGTCGTTGTCGTCGATGTTACCATCAGCATTGCGGTCAACATAGACACCCTGGATAGGACGGCCTGCCTCGTCGTAAACCTGCTGGTAAACCCAGAAGGAGTTAGCAGGTTGTCCAACCTTATGATAGGTCAAGTTCTTCTGCATACCTACGGTCAGTCCTGCCTCAATCATGTCACGGCCACCATAGAGCTCAGTCACCTCATTCTTGTTGTAGGCAACGTTAAAACCTAATTCCATGAACCAGTCTTTGGTCTGGATAGGCTTACCGGAGATAGCAAATTCGAAACCCTTGTTCTTCAACTCACCGGCATTCAGCAGCATGGCATTGTCGTAGTTCTGTCCTGCGGCGATAGTCGGGGTACAGAGCAGGTCGGTAGTCTTGCGGACATAAGCATCGAAATTCATGGTCAGTCGTTGGTTAAACATACCATAGTCCAAACCGATGTTCCATGTTGTTGTTGTTTCCCATGTCAGGTCGTTGTTGTAAACCAGTGGCTGGAACAGCGTACCAGGATTGTTAGGACCAATGGGGTATAGGCGGTCGTTGCCAACGGTCATCTTATAGGTAGGTGTATAATACTCTCTACCGGTGTTCTGCTGACCAGTCTGACCCCAGCTGAGACGCAGCTTCAATTCGCTGATAGCATCTACATCCTTCAGGAACTTCTCGTCCTTGATGCGCCAACCTGCAGCTACAGAGGGGAAGAAACCCCAGCGGTGTCCGTCTGCAAAGCGGCTCGAACCATCGGCACGGAAGTTAACGGTGAGCAGGTAGCGGTCTAACAACGAGTAGTTGGCACGTCCGTACCAGCTGACCAGAACCATCTGACCTCTCCAACGACGGTCTGAAGAATTGTGTACTGTACCAGCCAGCGCATTGCCATCGTCGTCTGTTCCCATGTTGGTAGCGGGATAGTAGTCCTTGTACCAGCTGTCACCCCAGTATTTGGTACGGCTGTACTCATAACCGGCCATGATGTCGAAGTGGTTTGCCTTGTTGAAATCCTTGAAGTACTGAGCGTAGAACGATGCAAGTACATTGTATTTCTTCTCGGTGTTCTCACCATTTCCACCATAGTAGTATCCATAGGTAGATTGGGGATTGTTGTTGGTGTATTCACCACCATAAGAGTAAGAACCGGCCAGATTCATGTGCAGACGGAGGTCTTCAAAACCATGAATCTTATAGTCTGCCTCAAAGTTACCTAACAAGGTGTGTGAGCTCTTGTCGTCGGAGAAGTTCTCAACCATCTCGACGGGGTTAGAGGGAGCATCGCTGTTTCTTGCATAGGGGTATGTGGGGTCATAAGATGTGGTTGGGTTGGCCCACTGCCAATATCCACCCCAGTTCTTGAATGCCTCATCGTCACTCTTGATAGGACGGGTAGGATCCATACGGGTAGCCATACCGATAGCGCCCTGTCCACCAGGATTGGTCTTCGAGTAGGCATACTTACCGTTGATGTTCAGGTTCAGGTGGTCATCCAGAAGTGATGGGTTCATGGTGAATCCAGCGGTGAAACGCTTGTAGTCAGAACCCTTCAGGATACCCTGCTGGTTGGTGTAGCCCACACTGACGCGGTAAGGCATGGCCCACTTCTGGTTTCCTAAACCACCGGCAACGCTTACGTTATGGTCATGGCTGACACCGCTGCGATAAATCTCGTCCTGCCAGTTGGTGTTGGCATCGCCCAGTCCCAGATAAGCCTCAGAGGTTTCTCCGCCATAGTAGTCCTTGATGAACTCACGATACTGATTGCCATCCATGACATCCAGTTTCTTGGCAATCGTGCTGATTGACAGTGTTCCGTTGTAGCTTACCTTTGGTGATTGGTTGCGACGACCTTTCTTGGTGGTAATGATGATGACACCATTCGAACCACGGCTACCATAGATAGCTGTAGCAGAAGCATCCTTCAATACCGTGAACGACTCGATATCGTTAGGGTTCACCAATGCCAAGGGGTTGCTTACACCTTTCGTGGCATTGTTGTCCATCTGCATACCGTCAATCACAATCAGAGGGTCGTTGGATGCATTCAGAGAAGCACCGCCACGGATACGAATCTGTGCGCCGCCACCAGGTTCACCAGAACCAGTGGTTACGTTCACACCGGCAATCTTACCCTGAATCATTTCCTGAGCACTTGTTATCATACCGTGGTTCTTTTCATCAGGTTTAATAGCCGTTACCGAACCAGTCAAGTCGGTCTTGCGGGCAACACCGTAACCGATAACAACCACGTTCTCCAGTGTGGTGGCATCTTCTTCCAGCGTTACCTCAATAGAACGAGCCGCCTTGACGGTTGCTGTCTGGTAACCAATGTAGCTGACGGTGATGTCAGCGCCCTGATTGGCTTTCAAGGTGAAGTTACCATCGAAGTCGGTGACTGTAGCAGTCTGTGTGTTTGCTACACGTACAGTGGCTCCAATGATGGGTTCACCCAGAGCATCTTTAACATGGCCTTTCACGTCTATTTGTGCGAAGGCTCCTACCGATAGGAATAGTCCTAACATAAGGACGAGCATCCTAAACGGAATCTTAATGTTTACCTGCTTCATCATTTAATTTTTAAAGTTAGTATTTTATAATAAGTTCACAATAAACAGAGAGAATTGATTTAAATCAAGCGCAAAGGTAAGAATAATTTCAGTTCGTTGATACTTTTTTTTAAATAAATACGTTATATAGTTAATGCAAACGTTTGCATTGACGTTTATTAATAAATATATAAGGTAAAGGTCCAACGAACGAAACTTTTCAATAACTTTGCACGCAGAAGCGTGCTAAAACGCAAAGTAATGCTGAAAACCTGATGAAAGAAAAGACGCCATTGACAATGAAGGACATAGCCCGCGAGTTTGGAATTAGCGTGGCAACAGTGTCTCGTGCATTGAAGGATTCGCCCCGTATATCAGCTGAACGCAGGGCGGCCATCCAGCAGTATGCACGTGAGCATAACTTTACGCCCAATGTCATTGCTGAGTCGTTGCGTTTTTCACGGGTACAGCCCATCAAGGTGATAGGTGTCATTATTCCCGAGTTTACCCATTTTTACTTTATGTCTGTTTTGTCTGGCATTGAAGAAGAGGCACTGGCTCGCGGCTATCGTATCATGGTGGCACAGAGTGATGAGAAATATGAGCGTGAGGTACGTATCTGCCAGTCGTTTTATGAGAATAAGGTATGTGGTATCATTGTTTCACAGGCAAAGGATACGCAGAAATACGACCACTTCCAGAAACTGATGGATGCAGGTGTTCCGTTGGTTTTCTATGATAGAATATGTACGGGCGTGAATGCCAGCCGTGTTGTGGTTGATGATTATATGGGTGCATTCAATGCTGTAACCTATTTGATAGAGACAGGCTGCAAGCGCATTGCCTTTTATGGTTCGGCGCCCACGTTGGAGATTTCAAAAAACCGTTTTAATGGTTATAAGGATGCCTTGCTGAAACACGGGTTGGAATATGACGAGACCATTACCCGTATCTGTGATAACCGTGCTGACGCTGAGGCTATTACGCCAGAACTGTTGCAACAAGAAACTCGGCCTGACGGATTCTTTGCCGTCAACGACGACACGGCCATTGGTATCTTGTATACGGCAAAGCGTATGGGTTTGAAAGTGCCGCAAGACATTTCAATCTGCGGTTTTACCAATGGACAGCGTGCTGTGGCATGCGACCCGATGCTGACTACCGTTGAACAACGGGGCGTCAAGGTTGGTGAAGAGGCAGCAGACATCCTGATAAGTCATGTGGAGGGAACCATTCCCTTGGATAAGGCTGAGCGTCGTATTGTCCGCACCAGACTGATTATAAGAGGAACAACAAAATGATATAAGATATGAAACAAAAACCTAATTTACCGTTTTGGAGTCTTTGGAACCTGAGTTTCGGTTTCTTTGGCGTTCAGATAGCATACGCTTTGCAGTCTGCTAACATTTCCCGTATTTTTGCTACGTTGGGCGCAGACCCGCATAATCTAAGCTATTTCTGGATACTGCCCCCGTTGATGGGTATCTTGGTACAGCCCATTGTGGGAACGTTGAGCGATAAGACATGGACACGCTTCGGACGTCGTATACCTTATTTATTTATAGGGGCAACGGTTGCTGTATTGGTGATGTGTCTGCTGCCAAATGCCGGTTCTTTGGGACTGACGGTGGGTGCTGCCATGTTGTTCGGACTGATTGCCCTGATGTTCCTTGATACCAGTATCAATATGGCCATGCAGCCGTTCAAGATGCTGGTAGGCGATATGGTCAATGAGGAACAGAAGGCCAAGGCATATAGCATCCAGTCGTTCCTCTGCAATGCTGGTTCGGTGGCAGGTTACTTGTTCCCATTTATCTTTACCTTCATTGGCATTAGCAATGTGGCAGAGAAAGGCGTAGTGCCTGACAGCGTCATCTGGTCCTTCTATATTGGTGCTGCCATTCTGATTGGCTGTGTGGTATATACTACATCAAAGGTCAAAGAGTGGAATCCGCAGGAGTATAACGAATACAATCCTGTGTCAGAAGAAAAGGAAGAGAGCGCCAACTGGATTACCCTCCTGAAGAATGCCCCTTCCACCTTTTGGAAGGTCGGACTTGTGCAGTTCTTCTGCTGGGCAGCATTCCTGTATATGTGGAACTACACGACGGGTGCTATCGCTGAGACGGTGTGGAACACCACCGATCCTGCCAGTGAGGATTTCCAGGCAGCAGGCAACTGGGTGGGTGTGCTCTTTGCCGTGCAGGCTGTGGGTTCTGTCGTTTGGGCGACTCTGCTGCCTCAGTTTAAGAACACGAAGGTGGCATACGCGGTAAGCCTCTTGTTGGGTGCAGTCGGTTTCGCTATGGTACCATTCCTACACGACCAGTATCTGCAGTTCATTCCGTTCCTGCTCATTGGCTATGCGTGGGCCGCTATGCTGGCTATGCCATTTACGTTTGTCACCAACGCACTGCAGGGCTATGGTCACATGGGAGCCTATCTGGGCTTGTTCAATGGAACCATTTGTATTCCGCAGATTGTCGCAGCCCTTTGTGGTGGCGTCGTTCTCTCGCTGATAGGTAGTCATCAGTCGTCCATGATGCTGGTGGCAGCAGTCTTATTAGTAGTAGGTGGAGCTTGCGTGGCAGTGATTAAAGATCATAAAGTGCAATCGGTTGCATAAAAGGATTCGACATAGTTAACAATTAAAGATAATACGCTTATGAAAATCTTATTTAATGTAGAATACCACACCACTTTTGGCGAGAATTTGGTGTTAAATATTTTGCCCGAGAAAGAAGGCGGTAAGGTGTCGCAGCACAAGATGACGACGCTCGATGGTGAGCACTGGTTTGTAGAAATAAGAAAAGAGACAAAACCAGGCACGTTCATTGATTATTATTATAGTCTTATGCGTGGCGACCAAGAAGCCCGCCATGAGTGGATGGTCGAACCCCATCGTTTGGAATTTGCTGCTACAAAGGCTACCCGTTATGTGGTCTATGACCATTGGATTGACATCCCTGAAGATGCGTACATGTATAGTTCAGCCTTTACGGAGTGTGTGGCGGCTCGCAAACGTGCGCTTAGCACGAAGTCAGAATATCAGCGCACTATCCGTCTGAAGGTTCGTGCACCACAACTGAGAATGGACGAAAAACTGGCCATCGTTGGTGAGCCGGAATCGTTAGGTGCCTGGAATCCCTTAAAGGCAATTGTCATGGATGAGCATGAATATAATGAATGGGCAGTCTCGCTGGACGCTGCTCAACTGCCCTTTGGGCGTTTTGAGTTTAAGTTCATGGTCATTGGCAACGAGACCGATTCTCCGATGTGGGAACCTGGTGCTAACCGCTCTATTGAAGTCCCAGAGACGGGTGCCAACGAAGTGGTGGTCTATGAATTGCCCCAGGCCTATTTCCCCATTTATCCTTGGAAGGGTGCCGGTACGGTAGTGCCAATCTTTTCCTTGCGTAGTGAGGGCTCTTTCGGTGTAGGTGATTTCGGTGATTTGAAGTTGATGATCGATTGGGTGTCGAAAACGGAGCAGCGCTTCTTGCAAGTGTTGCCCATCAATGATACCAATATCACCCATACCTGGCAGGACAGCTATCCCTATAACTCCATCAGCATCTATGCCTTACATCCACAATATACCGACTTCCGACAGTTGCCAGAAATAAAGGATAAGGAGAAGAAAGAAAAATTCGAGCAGTTACGTCAGGAGTTGAATGCCCTGTCGCAGATTGACTACGAACGGATGTTTAGTGCCAAGATGGACTATCTGCATGAATTGTTTGCTCAGGAATGGGCTACTGTGAAACGTCGTGCTTCTTACAAGGAGTTTTTTGAGGAAAACAAAGCGTGGCTCGCACCTTATGCTGAGTTCTGCTACTATCGTGACCTCTATGGCACGGCGACATTCTCCGAATGGCCCAAGCCGCTGGCAAAGCCAGATAAGGGAATAACCGATTTTTGGTGTTATGTGCAGTATAACCTCGATCAGCAGATGCGTGCTGCCCACGATTATGCCCGCAAGCACCGTGTTGTCCTCAAAGGCGACATTCCCATCGGCATCAGTCGTGATGGTGTGGAAGCCTGGGTAGAACCAAAATATTTCAATCTCAACGGACAGGCAGGTGCGCCGCCCGATCCGTTCTCGGCCGATGGCCAGAACTGGGGATTCCCAACCTACAACTGGGACGAAATGTTGAAGGACGGCTGTTCGTGGTGGGTACGTCGCTTCCGCAAGATGGCACAGTATTTTGATGCTTATCGCATCGATCATGTATTAGGTTTCTTCCGTATCTGGGAGATTCCTGTGCCAGAGAAGTCCGGACTGGAAGGACAGTTTGCTCCTGCATTGGGTTTAAGCCGTGAAGAGATAGAGAGTTATGGTATTATAGGTCACGAAGACCTCTTCTTGGTCGATCACAAGCGTAAGGACCGCTGGCATCCACGCATTGCCGTACAGTATCAGGCTCCTTATGAGAAGTTGGACGAAGGTGAGAAGTATAATTTCAACCGACTCTACAACGACTATTTCTATCGTCGTAACAACCAGTTCTGGTATCAGGAGGCTATGAAGAAACTGCCTCG
This sequence comes from uncultured Prevotellaceae bacterium, assembly GCA_900318885.1. Taxonomy (GTDB): domain Bacteria; phylum Bacteroidota; class Bacteroidia; order Bacteroidales; family Bacteroidaceae; genus Prevotella. Next base: position 73,560 of record ONMN01000006.1, read on the forward strand.
TCTGACACAGGCAACCCGCATGCTTTGTTGTGCCGAGGACCTTGGTATGGTACCCGACTGCGTGCCTTGGGTGATGAACGAACTGCGCATCCTCTCGCTCGAAATCCAGACAATGCCGAAAGATCCCAATGTCCGGTTTGGCAAATTGTCGCATAATCCCTACCGCTCCGTATGTACCTTCTCCACTCACGACATGCCGACACTGCGCCAGTGGTGGGACGAAGACAATGAACAGACTCAGGCCTACTATAATGGTCCATTACGCCGCGGTGGTGATGCACCTCATCCACTGCCAGGATGGTTGGCAAAGGACATCCTGAGTCGTCAGCTCACCTCGCCCTCTATGCTGTGTCTGCTGTCGCTGCAGGATTGGCTGTCTATCGACGAACGTCTGCGTCTGCCGGACCAGAATGCCGAGCGTATCAATATTCCTGCGAATCCCCGCCACTATTGGCGTTATCGTATGCACCTCACCATCGAACAACTGATGAAGGAGGATGACTTCAATGACACTATCAAGACATTAATCATTCAAAGTGGACGAAAATAATTCTTCAAGATGAAACGCAAAAACTTATTTCTAGCATTCATGCTGTTGCCAATGGTGGCAATGGCAACGGAAGTCAAGTCACCTAATGGTAATGTTGTGCTTAACTTCACCATTGACGACGGACGTCCTACCTATACCTTATTTTATAAGGGAAAGGACGTGGTACGCCCTTCACATTTGGGACTTGAGTTGGCCAAGGACAAACATGCCTCCATGGGCATGAACGAGCGCGACCTGATGGACGACTTCACCCTTGTCAAGGAGGAAACCTCCACCTTCGACGAGACGTGGCAACCCGTCTGGGGCGAGACCCGCGACATCCGCAATCACTATGTAGAGTATGTTGCGACTCTGTTGCAACAATGGCACTCTGCTCCTCCTAAAGCCCCCTCTGGCATGCGACTCCAGCCCCGTCAGCATCGTCGCGAGATACTCATCCGTTTCCGTGTCTATGACGATGGTATCGGATTCCGTTATGAGTTCCCGCAACAGCCGGACTTGAACTATTTCCTCATCAAAGACGAGCGTACGGAGTTTGCGATGGCTGGCGACCATACCGCTTGGTGGTTGCCTGGCGATTACGACACGCAAGAGCAAGAAACACAGGAGACCAAACTCTCTGAGATCCGTAACCGTATGAAAGAGGCAGTGAACTGGGACAACTCCAGCGTGGCTGTCTTCTCCGAGACGGGCGTACAGACATCGTTGCAAATGAAGAGCGACGACGGTCTTTACATCAATATCCACGAAGCTGCATGTGCGGATTATGCCACGATGCATTTGGAACTGGTCGATGCTGAAACCACGGAGCTAACGACGAAGCTCATGGGTGGCAGCAATGCCTATACGCCAGCGCCTTCCACTGTGCCCGGCGGTTCCCCCGCCGGCTCCTACCCTCTGCCACAGCCCTTTACTTTTGTCAGTCATCTGACGCCTGATGCTACAGGCCTGAAGGGTGCCATGCAGACGCCCTGCGAGACGCCCTGGCGCACTATCATCGTCAGCGACGATGCCCGCGACATGCTTTCCTCCAATCTCATCCTCAATCTCAACGAACCCTGTAAACTCGAGGACACCTCATGGATTCATCCTACGAAATACTGTGGCGTATGGTGGGAGATGATTGTTGGTAAGTCTTCTTGGAACTATACCGACGAATTCCCCAGCATCAAACTTGACAACATCGATTGGAAGAAAGTGAAACCCAACGGCCGCCATGCTGCTAACAACGAAAAGGTGAAACGATACATCGACTTTGCTGCTAAGAATGGTCTCGACCAAGTGTTGGTAGAAGGTTGGAATGTTGGTTGGGAAGACTGGGCCAATATGTGGAAGCGTGACGTCTTCGATTTCCAGACGCCCTATCCCGATTTCGACATCCAGATGCTCAACGACTATGCCCACTCTAAGGGCGTCAAAATATTGATGCACCACGAGACCAGCTCTTCGACACAGAACTACGAACGCCACATGGAGAAGGCCTTCCAGTTGATGAATAAGTACGGTTACGACGCAGTAAAGACGGGTTATGTGGGTGACATTATCCCACGTGGCGACCACCATTACTCGCAGTCGATGAACAACCACTACCTCTATGTTGTCAAAGAGGCTGCCAAACATCACATCATGGTCAATGCCCATGAGGCTACGCGTCCCACGGGTCTCTGCCGCACCTATCCTAATTTGGTGGGTAACGAGTCGGCTCGTGGTACGGAGTACGAAGCTTTTGGAGGCAGTCGTCCCGATCACACCTGCATCCTGCCCTTCACCCGTTTGCAGGGTGGTCCGATGGACTATACTCCAGGCATCTTCGTCACCCGTCTCAACACGTGGAGCGACAACACCTCGTGGGCGCGCATCACCATTGCTGGTTCGCTGGCACTCTACCTCACCATGTATTCACCCCTGCAGATGGCTGCCGACCTACCCGAACACTACGAGCAGTTCGACGATGCTTTCCAGTTCATCCGCGACGTAGCTTGCGACTGGGACGAGAGTATCTATCTCGAGGCCGAGCCTGCTGACTACATTACCGTCGCCCGTAAGGCTAAGGGTACTGACAATTGGTTCATTGGTGGCAAGTGCGACGAGAATGGTCATAAGACCAACATCAAACTCGACTTCCTTGATAAAGGTAAGAAGTACGACTGCACCATCTATGCTGACGCCAAGGGTGCGCATTACGAAACGAATCCCCAGGCTTACACCATCACAAAGCGTGTAGTCAAACAGGGTGATGTACTGAAACTGACGGAAGCACCTGGTGGTGGATTCGCTGTGTCGTTGATGGCTAAATAGTCGCTGATGCCAACCGCAGGTGCCATACAGGCTCTCCAACAACAACGCCTCTTGCTCCAGTTGGAATACCAGACGGAGAAAGAGGCTTACCGCCAACAAACCGAGACTATCGGTATCGGGCGGAAGGTGAAGCGTGGTGATGCCTGGTGGCCGCTCCGCATAGGTAAGAGCTACTATAATTCGCTCAACCAACTGGCGCTGGAAGTTCATCGGACGAAAGACACAGACATTGAACACAATTTCGAGTTCGGGCGTCCAGTCGTATTTTTCTCTAGCGAATCTAGACCATCTGGTAATTCTAGGTCTTCAAGAGATTCTAGTGAAACTACCATCCGTTATTTCCGTTTCACGGGCGTGGTGAGTTACGTCGATGGTGACCGCATGGTGGTAACGCTGCCCGATAATGCCCAAATCATCGACCTGCAAGGGGCGGACAATGTCGGCATACAACTGTCGTTCGACGAGACGAGTTATCGGCTGATGATGGAGGCGTTGGATCGTGCTATCCGAGGCAAAGGCCGTCTGGGTTATCTGCGAGACCTCTTTCATTCAAAGAGTCAAAAACCGGAGACCTTTACGTTCCAGCCGATGCATTTCCCCTATCTGAATGCGACACAGGAACAGGCAGTCAATGAGGTGCTGCGAGCCAAGGATGTAGCTATCGTTCATGGCCCTCCAGGCACGGGAAAGACGACAACACTCGTTGAAGCCATCCGTGAAACGCTGATGCGCGAGAATCAGGTGTTGGTTTGTGCACAGAGCAATATGGCGGTCGATTGGATATCCGAAAAACTGGTCGATCGTGGTATCAATGTTTTACGCATCGGTAACCCCACACGTGTCAACGACAAGATGCTGTCGTTCACCTACGAGCGTCGTTTCGAAGCTCATCCCGACTATCCCCAGTTGTGGGCCCTACGCAAAGCCATCCGCGAACTGCGAAGCCACCGTTCCCGTCGGGCCACCGACGGATACCACCAAAAGTTGGAAAGCCTGAAAAGCCGTGCTACGGAATTGGAAATCCGTATCAATAGCGAACTCTTTGGCGAGGCGCGTGTCATTGCTTCGACATTGGTGGGCTCTGCTAACCGTCTGCTCGATGGTCAGAAGTTTGGCTCGTTGTTCATTGATGAGGCGGCCCAGGCGTTGGAGGCCGCCTGCTGGATTCCCATGCGACGCGTCAGTCGTGTGATATTGGCTGGCGACCATTGTCAGTTACCGCCTACCGTCAAGAGCATTGCAGCCATGAAGGCGGGTTTGGGTAAGACGCTCATGGAGCGTATCGTCGAGATGCATCCGGAGGCTGTTACCCTGCTGCGTATCCAGTATCGGATGAACGATGACATCATGCGCTTTTCCTCCGACTACTTCTATCATGGTCAGGTGGAAAGTGCTCCTGAGGTGAAATTCCGAGGAATTCTTGACCTCGACACACCCATGGAATGGATAGATACTTCTGAATATGCGGAATTATCTGACGACTCAGAGGGAGAAGACCTTTCCTTCAAAGAAGAATTCGTAGGCGAGAGTTATGGTCGTATTAACAAGGCCGAGGGTATGCTCACCATGCATGTCCTGCAACAGTATTTCGAACGTATCGGCAAACAGCGCTTGTTGGACGAACGTATTGATGTGGGCATGATTTCACCTTATCGTGCTCAGGTGCAGTATTTGAGGCGTCTGTTGATGAAAAGTGCGTATTTCAAACCCTTCCGTCGACTCATTAGTATCAATACTGTTGATGGTTTTCAGGGACAAGAACGCGACATAATCGTCATATCTATGGTACGTTCCAATGATGAAGGGCAGATTGGCTTCCTCCGGGACTTGCGTCGCATGAATGTAGCTATCACCCGAGCCCGTATGAAAGTCATCATTTTGGGCAACCGTCAAACGATGACGCGTCATCCTTTCTACCGCCAGTTATGGCAGTATTGTTGCAATGTTCGAACAACTTAAAAAAGATAAAATATGAAGAAACTATCATTAATCATTACCACTGTTTTACTGTCAGTAATTGTTCATGCGACAGAATCATTTGTCCTTTTCCAACCCTCTGCTGATGCCTTGCCGTTACAGGGCGTAACAATAGGCTTTTCTGCTCAGGAACATGCTTGTGTGCAACGTGCAGCAGCATCCCTGCAAGCTGACTTTGAACGCGTGACAGGTGTTCGTCCTTCTGCGTCCGACGAGCCTACCATCCTCATTGGAACCGTGGGTGTCAATAAGCAGATTGACCAGTGGGTAAAACAGGGCGTATTACGCGACCTGAAGGGGAAGACGGAGAAGTATATCCTGAAGACCATCGGCAACCAGTTGGTGATTGCTGGTAGCGACAAGCGTGGTACCGTATTTGGCATCTACGAACTGTCTCAGCAGATAGGTGTCTCACCTTGGTATTGGTGGGCTGACGTGCCAGTCGTAAAACATACGGACCTCTATATCAAGAAAGGCGAATATACTGATGGCGAACCTCAGGTGCGTTATCGTGGTCTGTTTCTCAATGATGAGGCTCCATGTCTGACGACTTGGGTAAAGAATACTTTTGGCACTAATTATGGCGACCACCGTTTCTATGAGAAGGTCTTTGAACTTATCCTACGCCTGAAGGGTAACTTCCTGTGGCCTGCCATGTGGGGATGGGCATTTTATGCCGATGACCCAGAGAACTTGAAGACTGCCGATGCGATGGGTGTCATCATGGGTACCAGTCATCACGAACCCATGGCTCGCAACCATCAGGAGTATGCTCGCCATCGCAAAGAATGGGGACCTTGGAACTATCAGAAAAACAAGGAGAATCTCGACCGTTTCTTCCGTGAAGGTATCGAACGTATGAAAGGCACTGACGATATCGTGACCATCGGTATGCGTGGCGACGGTGACGAAGCGATGAGCGAGGATGCCGATACCAAACTGTTGCAGACCATCGTTGAAAACCAACGGAAGATCATCAAGCAAGTCACTGGTCGTCCTGCCAAAGAGACGCCACAAGTTTGGGCATTGTATAAAGAGGTGCTCGACTATTACGACAAGGGTATGCGTGTGCCCGACGACGTGCTTATCCTGCTGTGTGACGACAACTGGGGCAACGTGCGACGCGTGCCGAATGCCAAGGAGCGTCAGCATCCTGGAGGCTGGGGACTATATTACCATGTCGATTACGTGGGAGCACCGCGTAACTCGAAATGGCTCAACGTGACGCCCTCACAGAATATGTGGGAACAGTTGACTTTGGCTGCTGATTACGGTCTAGACCGTATGTGGATTCTGAATGTGGGTGACCTGAAGCCCATGGAGTACCCCATCACCCTCTTTATGGACATGGCATGGAACCCCCGTTCCGTCAGTCGCGATGTTGTTGCGACACACACCGAGCCGTTCTGTCGTCAGCAGTTTGGTGACGAGCAGGCCGCAGAGGCAGCACGTATTCTGAACCTGTGCTGCAAATATGCAGGACGTACGACGGCAGAGATGATGGATGCCCGTACGTATAATGTTGCAACAGGCGAGTGGCGTCGTGTGGCTGACGACTACATGCGTTTGGAGGCTGAGGCTCTGCGTCAGTATCTGACACTCAAACCCGAATACCGCGACGCCTACCAGCAGCTCATTCTCTTCCCCGTACAGGCCATGTCGAACCTCTATCAGATGTACTATGCTGTGGCCATGAACCGCTATCTGGCTCAGAGGAACTTGCCGGAGGCCAACGAGTGGGCACAACGGGCCCGTGAGGCTTTCCGTCGTGATTCACTGCTCTGTGCATCCTACAACCACGACATCGCTGGTGGCAAATGGAATGGTATGATGATACAAAAACATATCGGTTATCGCTCGTGGAACGACGACTTCCCCGCTGACCGCCTCCCCGAAATAAAGACGGTGTCCGACGGTTCCCCTGTCGGGAATTACACCTTCACCATGAACAACGGCTTTGTGGCTATGGAGGCAGAGCATTACTATGATGCCACGCCTGCCAAGAACGCCCAATGGACCGTTCTGCCCTTCGTAGGCCGCACCCTCAGCGGCATGACCCTCATGCCCTACACCGAGCCCGTCAATGGTGCCTCGCTCTCCTATCGCTTTGTCGTTTCTCCAGAGTGTGTTGCGACTCAGTCGCAAACCACCGTCAAGGTCCACGTCGTCGTCAAGTCCACTCTCGACTATCTGAACAAAGGCGGACTGACCTACTCCGTAGTCCTCGATGGCAGCGAACCGCAGGTTGTCAACTTCAACCACAACCTCAACGAGGCCAAGGAGAACATCTACTCCATCTTTTATCCTACGGTAGCTCGTCGCGTGGTGGAATCTGTCGTGACGTTGCCGTTCGATGCCTCAAAGAAGGAACATACGCTGACCCTTTCGCCCAACGATCCAGCTATCGTCTTCGAGAAAATTGTCGTCGACGCGGGAGGCTATCAGCCTGAATTCCTGTTTGGTGAAGAATCAGAAAAGACAAGAGACTAATATAGTGAAAAAGATATGAAGAAGATAGTTTTATGCTTATTGTTTGTAACGATGCAAACCCTCGTAACTGCTCATGATTTTCGGTTTGACGAGATGACATATTCGCCAGAAAAGACTGTGTTCCGTCTCTTTGCCCCTACTGATGCCAAGGGAGTAAAGGTTCGTATCTATAAAGATGGAATGGGTGGGAAGGCCCTCAAGACGGTTAAGATGAAGTTGCAGGACAGTCTGTGGATAGCAGAAATACAGGGTGACTTGCAGGGTCGTTTCTATACCTTCGACATGGGTCGCGGCGAGTGTCCGGGTGTCTTCGCAAAGGCGGTAGGCGTCAACGGCAAGCGTGCTGCTATCATCACGATGTCGGATACAAATCCCGAAGGATGGACTGCCGACCAGCGTCCCGTTTGCAAATCACCAGTTGACCTCGTCATCTACGAGATGCACCATCGTGACTTTTCCATCGCCCGCCCTGATGCTCAGTACCCAGGCAAGTTTATGGCACTGACCGAACCGTGGGCTATCGACCATCTGAAGTCGTTGGGCGTTAACGCCATCCATATCTTGCCCTCTTACGACTATGGGTCAGTGGACGAGACGCGTCTTGCTGACAACAAATACAACTGGGGCTACGACCCTGTCAACTATAACGTGCCAGAGGGCGGCTATTCTACGGACCCCTATCGTCCTGACATCCGCATCCGCGAGTTCAAACAGATGGTTCAGGCCCTCCACAAGGCAGGCATCCGCGTCATCCTCGACGTGGTCTATAACCATACCTACGACATCGACCACTCCAACTTCCAGCGAACCTATCCTGACTATTACTACCGCAAAGTAACCACCACTCCCGGCGCGTCAGCGTCGGGCTACAGCAACGGCAGTGGCTGTGGCAACGAGACTGCCTCCGAGCAGCCCATGATGCGTCGCTTTATGCTTGAGTCGGTAAAGTACTGGATAAACGAATACCATATCGATGGTTTCCGCTTCGACCTGATGGGCATTCACGATATCGAGACAATGAACCAGATTCGCCGGATGGTCGACGACATCGATCCCACCATCTTCATCTATGGCGAGGGTTGGAGTGCAGGCTCGTGTGCCTATCCCAACGAACTGTTGGGTATGAAGGCGAATATCTCCAAGATGCCGGGCATTGCTGCTTTTTCCGACGAGATTCGTGATGCCTTGCGCGGTCCGTTCTCCGACGATACCAAGCCCGGCTGGTTGGGTGGCATGCCCGAAGAGGAGTCGTTGAAGTTTGGCATTGTCGGAGCCATCCGCCATCCGCAGGTGAAGATGAAGAAGGTAAACTACAGCGAAAAGCCGTGGGCACTGGAACCCATCCAAATGATAAGCTATGTCTCGTGTCACGACGACATGTGTCTGGTGGATCGTCTCAAAGCCAGCATTCCGAATATCACTGAGGATGAGCTCATTCGTCTCGACCTTTTGGCACAGACGGCCGTCTTTACTTCTCAGGGCGTTCCCTTCATGCTTAGTGGTGAGGAACTGCTGCGTACCAAGCAGGGCGTCCACAACTCGTTTGAGTCGCCAGATAGTATCAATCATCTTGATTGGGCGAACAAGACGAAATACCCGCAGGTCTTTGAGTACTACAAAAACCTCGTCGCCCTGCGCCGCCACCATCCGGCTTTCCGCTTGGGCTCTGCCGATCTCGTACGCCGACATCTGGAATTTCTGGATGCACCGAAGGGTGTCGTTGCCTTCCGACTGAAAAACTATGCCGGACGCGACGACTGGCGTAACATTATCGTCATCCTGAATGCTTCGAAGAAGGCTCAGCAACTCACCATCCCTGCAAGCTCTTACACCGTCGTCTGCCGTGATGGTGTCATCAACGAGAACGGTATTGGCACCCTTTCAGGCTCCTCAGCTGTCGTCTCTCCACAGTCTGCCCTCATCTTGCACGACAATTGATGTTGTATCATTTTCTTTCATTCTTTTTGGTGATTTCGCGGAAAATGCTTACCTTTGCAGCGTTATAAGGTAAGTATATCTTGACCAACCATCAACTAGCGTATGGCGAAGAAAAGAAGGAATAGTCAATGGAAAGTCCTGATGACAGCTTTGCTGCTCATGATGCCTATGGTGATGAAGGCGCAAGGTGAACATTTCGTATTCACCACCGCGTGGAAGGCACAGGCACAGTTCGCAGGCTATTATGTGGCCTACGAAAAGGGATTCTACCGAAAGGAAGGACTGGATGTTGAGATACAACACCCGACACTGACCAGTTCGGCACTGACGCGACTGAAATCACAAGAGTGCGATGCGGCCATGTTCTCGCTGATGTCGGCCATGGACTTCATCTCCCAAGGCTTTCCGTTGGTAAACATCTTCCAGGACTCCATGAACAGCAGCAATATGCTCATCTCCCGCTGGGATACCGATCCGCTGAAGATGAAGGGTAAGAAGGTGGCTATCTTCAATTCTGACCCAAACTACCTGACTTTTATCATGGATCGTCGCGAGGGGATGCATTACGAGTGGATACCATTCACCAGTGGCATCAACCTCTTTCTCAGCGGTGCTGTCGATGCCACAATGGTTGTCAGTTATAATGAATACTACCAGCTGATACAGGCAGGATTCAAGATGTCTGACGAGAGCGTCTATCGCTTCTCCGACCATGACTATAACATCCAGGAGACGGGAGTCTATGTGAAGCGTGACTACTATCTGAAGCACCGTTCCGCGTGCCAGAAATTTGCCAAGGCCAGCCGTCAGGGATGGGAGTGGGCCGCCGAGCATCCGAAAGAGGCGCTTGACATCGTGATGAAATACGTGCGCAGATATAATTCCCCCACCAATCGACTATTGCAACGGCTGATGCTGGAGGAGTGTCTGCGACTGCAAATCAACAAAGATACGGGCAAACGGGAATTCCGCGTGCGTCGTGACATGGTGGAGAAGGCGTCGCGCATGATGACAGCATGTGGACTGATAGCTCGTCCGGTAACGTATAACGAAATCATGGGACAATGAAGTGGCTGATAAGATTTGTACGTAGTTCGCTATCCAGAAGGTTGGGCTTCTGGGTGGTTGTTCTCGTAGCGGCCATCTTTACTGCCGCCTTCACCCTGATGTTCGCCGAGACGCGTGATGTGGTGCGTGAGGAGGCTTGGGACAAAGCCACGAAGACTATCGAGGGTGCCGTGCTCCACATCGACAATACCCTGCACCGCACCGAGGTAGCCGCCAACAACATGCTGGTGGTCATCGAGAGTCATCTTGACAATCCCGACCTCATGTTCGACCTGAGCCGTCAGGTATTGGAGAGCAATCCGGAACTGACAGGTTGCAGCATCTCGTTCGAACCCTATTTCTTCAAGGAGAAAGGTCGCTATTTCTCGGCCTATTCCTACAACAACGGTGATTCTATCCAGACCGAACAGGAAGGAACGGACAACTATCAGTACCATTGTATGGACTGGTATCTGATACCCAAATTGCTCAACAAACCCTACTGGATAGAACCGTTCTTCGAGGACGCTGAAGAGGGCATCATCGTTAGGGATATCTTCACCAGCTATAGCCAGCCCATCCACGACGCACAGGGGAAAGTCGTGGGAACCTTCTCTGTCGATATTCGCCTCGACTGGTTCTCGTCTACCGTCAGCGAGGCCAAGCCCTATCCTCATTCCTACAGCATTCTGCTGGGTAAGGGCGGTACCTATCTGGTGCATCCGGACAGTACCAAGCTGTTCTACGAAACCATTTTCACCCGTTCGATGGAGCGCCACGACTCTGTTACCACCAGCATCGGTGAGGCGATGATAGCAGGTGAGACAGGTTACCGTATCGTGGACATCGACGGTGTGCCCAACTACGTGTTCTACAAGCCCTTTAAGAATACAGGATGGAGCGTGGCCACCATCTGTCCTGAGAGCGACATCTTCGACTCCTACTATAGATTGCTGCGTGTTGCACGTATCATTGCGGTTGTGGGATTGGTGCTGCTGCTCGTTTTCTGTCTGTTCATCGTGAGACACACGTTGAAACCACTGAAACGGCTGGCAGACTTCACCGAACTGAACGCTGATGGACAGTTCACCGATGAAGTTCCCGACAGCACACGACCTGACGAGATAGGAAAGCTCCAGCGCAGATTCCGGAGACTACAGCAGGCACTCCGGCAATACATCGGAGAATTGCGACAGCAAACTCTCCAGATGGAGGGGCAGAACCGCGAACTGGCAGCTGCCTACGAACACGTGAAAGAAGAGGAACGCGTAAAGACCCACCTGCTCCATCAGATGCCGGAAAAAGTGGAGGGTCCCGTGCAGGGCATCCTGACGCATGCCTATGCCATTTGCGACAATCACGACGCGTTAAGCGAGGAAGAATTCAATCGTATGGTTGACGACATGTTAAAGAATACGAATCAGGTGACTGCCCTGCTCGACAAACTGTTGAAGGAAGCACAGGGCAGCGAAGAGTGAATTGTGAATTATAAATTGTGAATTGTGAACACATTTGTCAATTATATCCGTAAGTCGGTGTCCGTACGCCTCAGCATCAGCATACTGGCATTCGTGGTGGTCATCTTCGCTGTGACCATTGGATTCCTCATGTACCGTTCGAAGACCTCTGTGCGTCAGGCCGCTGTCGATGAGACGGGACAGATGCTCAACAACACGGCTCAGCATCTTATCGGCGTCATGGACGAAGTGGAGGTGGCTACACAAAATACCGACTGGCAGGTGCTCCGAAACCTCCAGCCTGACTCGCTGTTGGCACTGTCAACGCTCATCCTGCAAATCAATCCCATGCTCAACGGTTGCAGCATTGCTATGGAGCCCGACTTCTTCCCCAGCGAGGGACACTACTTCTCGGCCTATTCATTTAATAACGAAGGACATATAGAGTCTGAAAACGAGGGTAACGACGATTATAATTACTTCGAGATGGACTGGTATCGCGAGCCGCTCAAACAGGGTAAGGCCTGCTGGGTGGACCCCTTTCAGGACTATAGCCCTACCGGTTTCTATTCGCGCGACGTCATTGCCAGTTACTGCAAACCGCTGGTTACTGCCGATGGTCGTACCATTGGCGTGATATCCGTCGATCTCTCACAGCGCATGCTCTCGCAGATTCTTAACCGCGAATGGCGATATCCCGACTCCTACTTCGTTCTCGTGGGTTCCAAGAATACCGTCATTGCTGCCGGCAAGGAAGGTGCCACGATGGACGATCTGGAGCGCACCGACTGTCTTGTCATGCAACAGCCGTTGTCTGATTCCGGTTGGCGACTGGCCCTCGTCTGTCCCGAGGAAGACATCTTCAAGCACTACAACAACATGATCTATACCATCATCAGCATCATCCTTTTCGGTCTGTTGATCATGCTGGCCTTCTGCTATTTCATCATTCATAAGACTATGGCGCCGGTAGTGACGCTGGCTTTGCAGACGGAAGATATTGCCGAGGGTCACTTCGACCGGCAGATAGCGCCTAGCACGCGCCTCGACGAGGTGGGCCGACTGCAGAACAGCTTCCATACCATGCAGCAGTCCATAGCCAATTACGTGGCGGAACTGGAGGCGACGCGCACCAAGACCGAGCAGAAGAACGAGGAGCTGACCGCTGCCAAGGCGCTGGCAGAGGAGTCCGACCAAAAGAAGGCGGCATTCATCCGCGATATGTTCCACCAGATACGCACCCCGCTCAATATCATCAGCGGCTTTGCCCAAGTGCTGCGCGACGGCCATAGCCTCATGGAGGGAGAGGACTTTGGTATCGTCATCGGCGACATCATTCTCAACGGTCAGAACATCGGCCATATCATCGACAACTGGAAGATGACGCTGGAACTGGAACAGACGGGCGAAATGCCGAAGAACGACGTGGTAGACTGTAACGAACTTTGCCAGGAGGTGGCCTATGATATCGTGATACGACAGCCCGAGACGGTAGAGATGCGCTTGGAATCGACTACAAGCAACCTCATGGTCACCACCAACAGGGAGTATCTGATTCGCATACTGAGCGAACTACTGCATAACGCTAACAAATTCACCGACGAGGGATACATCACCATCGGCTGTGGACGTAAAGGCGATGGTAGCGTCTGCTTCTATGTGGCCGACAGCGGCCCCGGCATTCCCGAGGCCGACCGCGAACGCGTCTTCACGCAGTTTGTCAAGCTCAACAATTTCAACGAAGGTCTGGGCATGGGCCTCTACCTCTGTCGCCAACTGGCCCACCGCCTTGGAGGAACCCTCGAAATCGATCCCCTCTACGTCGGTGGCACCCGCATGGTGCTCACACTGCAGGCTAAACGACGCGTCGTTGTATAGCTTGTTTCGAACCGGATGAAGCCAACCGTCAGTTGATTCATCAGTTCGACCAGATGCACGGCGAAAGTGACGCGAACAGAATAAAATAATTCAAGAAAACGAGTAGTAACGAAAAGGATTAAGAAACGTTAAAAAATGACAAGGGATGGGTATTTCTTGTTATACATGTGTCATTTTTCGCATAAAAACACTACCTTTGCACATTATTTAATGTAAGAAACGTTTCTGAGAAGATGATTACAGTGAAGGTTGTGAACCGCGGGCACCACCAGTTGCCTGCATATGCTACACCCCAAAGTGCAGGCATGGACCTGCGTGCAAACTTGGAGGAACCGGTGGTGCTGTGCCCCTTGCAGCGCAAGTTGATACCGACGGGTCTGTACATTGCATTGCCCGAGGGCTATGAGGCTCAGGTGCGTCCCCGCAGTGGACTGGCCCTGAAGCGCGGCATCACGGTGCTGAACACGCCGGGAACGATAGACGCTGACTATCGCGGTGAGATTGGCGTGGTGCTGGTGAACCTGTCGCAGGAGAACTTTGTGGTCAACGACGGTGAGCGTATTGCCCAGATGGTGATAGCGCGTCACGAACAGGCCGATCTGGTGGTTGTCAGTGAACTCGACACGACGGAACGTGGCGAGGGCGGATATGGACATACGGGAGTGAAGTAAGAAGTAAAAAGTAAGAGATTAGAAGTGATGAGGCGGTTGTTCTTCATATTGTTTTTGATGACAGGGTTGGCTTGTTTTGCACAGGACAGCCAGGAAGACACATCTCTCACCTCTCATCCCTCACCTCTCACCTCTCAAAAGTACGACGCTTTCTTCCTGGATGCCATTTGCCAGCGGGAGAAGGGCAACAACGATGCTGCTTTCGACCTATTGCGCCATTGTGTGGAACTGGACTCTACGCGTTCGGAGGCTTACTACTATCTGGCTCCGTACTACCGGGCTATGAAGGACAAGGACCAGCAGTTCTACTGCATCAAGAAGGCCGCAGAACTGGAGCCCCATAATGCCACCTATCTGGAGACGCTGGGCGAGGCTTATATTGCACAACGCCAGTATGCTGAGGCGGCAGAGGTGTTGGAACAGCTGTATGACGTCAATCACAACCGTACGGACGTGTTGGGCATGCTGATTCAGCTCTACGAACAGTTGGAGGACTACGACAAGGCCATTCAGATGCTGAACAAGTTGGAGATTGCCGAGGGCAAGAGCGAGCGCCTGTCGTATGCCAAGAGTCAGCTATATACACGGAAGGGCGACAAGCGGGCTGCCATTCAGGAGATGAAGCAGTTGCAGGAGCAGTATCCCAACGACCTGAACTATCTCTGCCTGTATGCCAATGCGCTGACGATGAACGACCAGCAGAAACAAGCTGTACGCATCTATGAGGACGTGCTGCGTCAGGAACCCGACAACCGCAGTGCACTGATGGGACTGATGGCTTACTATTACGACCAGAAAGACTCGGTGAAGACGGAGCAGTACCGCGAGCGCATCCTGCTGAACAAGAATGCCACGCAGGAAGACCGTGTGGCGTTGTTGCGACAACTGATCGGCGAGAGTGAACAGAACGGTGGCGACTCGACTCGCGTGCTGCAGTTGTTCCATCGCATCCTGCAGATGCCGCAGAGTGATGCGGATATGGCGCTGTTTTGTGCGACGTATATGAATATGAAGCAGATGCCACGGGACAGCATTCAGGCCGTCTTGGAGCAGGCATTGGCCATTGCCCCCGACAATGCTGCCGCCCGTCTGCAGCTGGTGAGCTATGCCTGGCAGGCGGAGGACAAGGACCGTGTGATAGCGCTGTGTCATGATGCACGCCAGTATAATCCCGATGAAATGGCCTTCTACTACTATCAGGGCATTGCCTACTACCAGAAGGATCAGTTGGACGATGCGCTGAACGCCTTCCAGAATGGCATCAGCGTCATTACCGACCAGAGCGACCCAGCCATCGTCAGCGACTTCTATGCCGTCATGGGCGATATCCTGCACCAGAAGGGTAAGGATCGTGAGGCCTTTGCCGCCTACGACTCCTGTCTCGTGTGGAAGGAGGACAACATCGGATGCCTGAACAACTATGCCTACTACCTCAGCGAGTTGGGACGGGAACTGAACAAAGCCGAGCAGATGTCGTATCGCACCATCAAGGCTGAACCCAAGAATGCTACCTATCTTGACACATACGCCTGGATACTCTTTATGCAAGAGCGCTATAGCGAGGCGAAGGTGTATATAGACCAGACGCTGCAGTGTGACAGCGACACGTCGGCAGTATTGCTTGAACATGCCGGCGACATCTACTACCACTGTGGCGACAAGGACCAGGCGCTGGCGTTCTGGCAACAGGCGCTGGACAGAGCCTCGGAGAAGTCGGAGGTGAAAGACGACCGCAGACAAATACTTATCAGAAAGATAAAACTTAAAAAATATTTGAAAGAATGAAAACAGTACGCATTTTGAAGATTGCCGCAGTGGCACTTACGTTGATTGCTGTAACATCGTGTCACACAAATCGTAAGGCTGTCAAGGAGACGCCGACAGAGGTCAAAATCGACACACTGAAGAAGCAGGCCTTCTTGCAGAAAGTAAGTGACAACGCCCAGCACGCCCGTTTCATCACGTCGAAGGTGAAATTCAGCGTGGAGGTGGGAGCTCGTCAGATGACGCTCACGGGAAATTTGAAGATGAAGCGCGATGACGTCATCCGCCTGCAGCTCATGGCCTTCGGCTTCGTGGAGGCCGGACGTTTGGAGTTTACCAAGGAGTATGTGCTCATCATGGACCGCATCAACAAGCTTTACATGAAAGTGCCTTATGCACAGATGGACTTCCTGCGCAACAGCCAGATTGACTTCTTTGTGTTGCAGTCGCTGTTCTGGAACGAGCTCTTCCAGCCCGGCAAGGTGAAAGTCACCGACGAGGCTTTGAAGTCGTACAGTACTGATATGGGTGGCGACGATGCTGTCATTGCAATGGAGAACGGCAAGATGTCGTATCGTTGGTTGGCAGACAAAGGAAACGCTCAGGTCAAGATGGCCAACATCATGTATAACGACAGGTTCCGCGGCAACTACCAGTTGAATTGGGACTACGAGGACTTCCAGTCGGCCAACCGCAAGTTCTTCCCAATGCAGCATAAGATTTCGTTTACCACTCCGGAGAAGGAAGTGAAGTTGGGTATGACGCTCAACTACATGGGTGCTGACGAGAACTGGGAGACCCGAACGGAAGTATCAAGCAAATATCGTCAGGTATCCGTTGAGGAAATTCTTCAGCGCTTTATGTCACTCTAATCCTTCTGGATGAAGCGATTAAGTATCATATTTTTCTTATTGGCCTTCACCCTGGCTCCTTATGCGCAGCAGAAAAAGACTGCCAAGAAGCCAGCGGCGAAGAAGACCGCTACGACCAGCAAGAAATCCGGAAAATCCAGTAAGTCCAGGAAGTCCACTAAGACGGCCCAGCCTACTGTGAAGTCGCTGCAGAACGAGCGTCAGCAGATACAGCAGGAAATCAAGAAACAGGAATCGCGTTTGCGTGACAACGAGAAGGATGTCAAGCGCCGGTTGCAGAACTTGATGGTGCTCAACAACGAGATCGAAGGTAAACGCCGCACGATAGACACCATCCGTAAGGATATCAGTCATCTGGATGTGGAAATCGAGCTGCTGATGACACAGTTGGAAGAGTTGCAGGACGAGCTGAACGAGCGCAAGGCGAATTATGTGAAGTCGATGCGGTATATGCACCGTAACCGTTCGGCGCAGAGTCAGCTGATGTTCATTTTCAGTGCCGACAACCTGATGCAGATGTTCCGCCGCATGCGTTTTATGCGGGAATATGCCAGTTTCCAGCGTGCACAGGGTGAGGAGGTAAAGCAAAAACAGGAGGAGGTCAACCAGAAGTTCCAGCAGCTGACCAATGCCCAGGAACACAAGCGCGTATTGCTGTCGAAGGACGAGCAGGAGCGCCGTGCACTGGAAGGTAAGCAGACCGAACAACAGACGATGGTCAATACGCTGCAGAAGGAACAGAAGACCATCCAGAACATCATTGCCCAGCAGAAGAAGAAGGATGCTGCACTGAACGCTCAGATTGACCGTCTGATAGCTGAGGAGGTGGCTCGCCAGAAGGCTAAGGCTGCTGCTGAGGCCAAGAAGCGTGCGGAGGCTGAGGCCGCCAAGAAACGTGCTGCCGAACTGGCGCGAAAGAAAGCCGCTGCTGAGGCTGCCGCCCGCGAGAATGCCCGTCGTATTGCCGAAGCCAAAGCAAGGGAAGAGAAGGCCAAGAAGGAAGCACAGGCTGCCAAGGATAAGAAAGCACGTGAGGCTGCCGAACAGCGGCTCCGTGAAGCAGAGCAGAAACGTCTGGCAGCAGAGCGTCAGGCGGAGGCTGAAAACCGCGAACATGCCAAGGCTGTGGCTTCTGCCCGTAAAGAGGCCGACGAGGCCCTGCGTGTACCTACTGAGGATATGCGCATCAGTGGCAGTTTTGCCAACAACCGTGGTCGTCTGCCCATTCCCATCACTGGTCCCTATCGCATCGTCAGCCATTATGGACAGTATAATGTAGAAGGTCTGAAAGGTGTGACGCTCGACAACAAGGGTATCAATATCCGTGGTGAGGCTGGTGCCCAAGCGCGTAGCATCTTCGACGGTGAGGTCAGTGCGGTGTTCAGTTTTGGCGGTTCCATGGTAGTCATGGTGCGTCACGGCAGTTACATCTCGGTATATTGTAATCTATCCAGCGTCAACGTACACCGTGGACAGAGGGTGAGCACCCGTCAGTCACTGGGAAGGGTGGGACAAGACAACATCCTGCAGTTCCAGTTGCGTCACGAGACGACGAAACTGAATCCCGAGTCGTGGCTGGGGAGATAAGATTTCTTCGAAATCCCGAAATCCCGAAATTCCGAAATCCCGAAATAACGTTATAACGACAACAATTCTACGTAAGTCTTTATGGCTTGTTCTATCTCGCTGATGCAGATAAACTCGTCGGCAGAGTGGCTGCGCGCACTGTCGCCAGGACCCATCTTCAGCGACAGGAACGGCATCAGGGCCTGATCACTCAGCGTGGGGGAACCAAAGGGTACCAACCCCATCTGGAGACTCTTCATGACCAGCGGATGACCGATGGGGATGTGCGACGAAGACAATCGGAACGAACGGGCTTTCAGTTGGCATTTCTTCATGTGCTTCTGCAAGAAGGAGAACAGGTATTCGTTCTGATAGTATTCGTTCGTACGGACGTCAATGACGAAACGGCACTCGTCGGGTACGACATTATGTTGTGTACCGCTATTCAATACCGTAACGGTCATCTTTGTGGGACCTAACAAAGGACTGCTCTTCTTGAAACGATAGTCGCGCAGCCATACGAGGTCGTCCAGCGCCTCGTAGATGGCATTGACGCCTTCCTCACGGGCAGCATGGCCGCTCTTGCCGTAGGCGACGCCGTCAATCACCATCAGGCCTTTCTCGGCAATGGCAGGATGCATGCCGGTAGGTTCACCTACAATAGCTACATCGATTTTCGGCAGTTCGGGCAGTGCCAGCGAAAAACCGCCCGCACCGCTTACCTCTTCCTCGCACGAAGCGAGATATACTATATTATAAGGTACGCGCAACGAGGTGTCCCCATCTTGTTCGCGCTGCGAGGTTCCCCCTCGCAGAATCCTATAAACCTGCAACAGGCTCACCAGACCGCCGCCACAGTCGTTGGCCCCCAATCCATACAAGCGGTCACCCTCCACGACCGGCGTGAACGGATCGCGCGTCCAAGTGCTGACGGGTTTGACAGTATCGATATGTGCGTTGAGCAGAAGTGTCGGTTTCTCGGCATCCAACTCCTCGCATACCAGAATATTGTTGCCGATACGCTTGACAGGGAGGCCGTAGTTCTCGATGAAATCGGCCAAAATATCTGCTGCAGCGGTTTCTTCGCGGCTGACAGAGGGTGTTGCAATGAGCTTTTTCAGCAGCTCGACAGCTTCGTTGGTATATTGACTGATATCCATAATTGCTGCAAAGATACGAATTTTTTCACTTTTCACTTTTCATTTTTCACTTTTTTTTGTACCTTTGCACCAATATTAATAGAGAGAGGCTTATGCAGACGAATTTACACATGTCAGTGCTGGTGCACGAACAGGCAAAGAAGTATGGCGATCGCGAGATGTTGATCTATCAGGATTTCGGCGGAAAGGAATGGAAGTCACTGTCCTGGAATCAGGTGTCGCAGACCGTCAAACAGGTGTCGAATGCCCTGTTGAATCTCGGCGTGAAGGTGCAGGAGAATATCGGTGTTTTCTCCAATAATTCGGTGCAGTATATCGAGTGCGACTTCGGCGCCTGGGGTATCCGTGCCGTGACCATCCCCTTCTATGCCACCAGTTCTGAACAGCAGATTCAGTTTATGGTGAACGATGCGAAGATTCGTTATCTCTTTGTGGGCGAACAGGACCAGTACGACAAGGCTCGTCGTATCTTCTCGCTGTGTCCTACAATGGAGCGTATCATCGTCTTTGATTCCAGTGTGCACATCTCTTCTCACGACCCTAATGCCGTGTATTTCAGTGACTTCCTGAAATTGGGCGAGAACCTGCCGCGTCAGACGGAAGTGGAAAAGTTGCAACAGGAAGCTAACGACGATGATATCGCTAATATCCTCTATACCAGTGGTACGACTGGCGACTCCAAGGGCGTCATCCTGACGCATGGACAGTTCCATGCTGCCATGGTGGCTAACGACAAGTGTGTGCCGGTAAACGAGAACGACCGCATCATGAATTTCCTGCCCTATACCCACATCTTCGAGCGTGGATGGGCCATTCTTTGTCTCTATGCCGGAGCCCGCATGATTGTCAATACGCATCCGCAGGAGGTTCAGCAGTCCATGCGTGACACCCATCCTACGTGTATGTCGGCTGTTCCCCGTTTCTGGGAGAAGGTATACATGGGTGTAATGGACAAGATAGAACACTCCAGCGCCGTTCAGCGCAAGCTCTTTATGCATGCTTATAATGTCGGTCGCCGGCATAACATCGAATACCTTAGCAAGGGTAAGAAACCACCTATGGCTCTCCATTTCGAATATGAGATGCTGAACCGTACCGTTTTCTCGCTGGTCCGCAAGGAATTAGGATTGGAAAATGCCCATTTCTTCCCTACGGCAGGTGCAGCAGTGTCGCCTCATGTGGAAGAATTCGTCCATTCCATCGGAATTAACATGATCGTAGGCTATGGCTTGACGGAGTCTCCTTGGACGGTGGGCAGCGTTGGCATTCCTATCGAGGGTATCGATATCAAGATTAGTGAAGAGGGCGAAATCTTGTTGAAAGGTCCGACGATTACCATTGGATACCACAATCGTGAGGATTTGACGAAGCAGGCCTTTACAGAGGACGGCTACTTCAGGACGGGTGATGCCGGCTACTTGAAAGATGGCGAGCTGTTCCTGACGGAGCGCATTAAAGATCTCTTTAAGACGTCGAATGGCAAATATATCGCACCGCAGATGATTGAATCGAAGCTGTTGGTCGATAAATACATTGACCAGATTGCTGTGATTGCTGATGAGCGCAAGTTCGTCTCGGCCCTCATCATTCCCGTTTATTCGCTGCTGGAGGAGTATGCCCGCGAACATAACATCCCCTTCGAGAACCGTGAACAGCTCTGTGCCGATCCGGCTATCATCCAGATGATGAAGGAGCGCATCGATACCCTCCAGCAACAGCTGGCGCATTACGAACAGGTAAAACGCTTCACGCTGCTGCCTCACCACCTCTCGGAAGGGAGAACTCACTAACACGCTCAAGATCCGCCGTCGTGTCCTCAACGAGAACTACAAGGCTGAGATTGACGCAATGTATGCAGAATAAATTAGAAATATGATAACATCCGATCAATTAAAAGACGTATTAGATAGAACCGACGCTCTCTATCGCTATTTGAAGATAGATGAAAAGAAGATAGAGTACGAGGAAGAAGACCTTCGTACGCAGGCTCCTGACTTCTGGGAGGACCAGAAGCGTGCCGAGGAGCAGATGAAGAAGGTGAAGGGCATCAAGAAATGGCTTGACGGCTATCAGGTTGTGCGTACTGCTGCCGACGAACTGCAGCTCGCCTTCGACTTTTATAAGGAGGAGATGGTGACTGAGCAGGAGGTGGATCATGATTATCAAGTTTGTCTAGAACTTCTAGAAAGTCTAGAGCTGAAAAACATGCTCCGCCAGAAGGAAGACCCCATGGATGCTGTCCTGAAGATCAACTCTGGTGCCGGTGGTACCGAGGCTCAGGACTGGGCACAGATGCTGATGCGTATGTATCAGCGCTGGGCTGAGGCGCACGACTATAAGGTAAGCATTGCTAACTTACAGGATGGCGATGAGGCGGGCATCAAGAGTGTCACCATGCAGATTGAGGGTGGTGAATATGCCTATGGCTATCTGAAGAGTGAGAACGGCGTCCACCGTCTGGTGCGTGTGTCGCCCTATAATGCACAGGGTAAGCGTATGACGTCGTTCGCCTCGGTGTTCGTAAGTCCCTTGGTTGACGATACCATCGAGGTGTACGTCGACCCCGCCAAGCTCTCGTGGGACACGTTCCGTTCGAGCGGTGCTGGCGGACAGAACGTCAACAAGGTGGAGTCGGGTGTCCGTCTGCGTTACTGGTACACCGATCCTGATACGGGTGAGGAGGAGGAAATCCTCATTGAGAATACCGAGACGCGTGACCAGCCCAAGAACAAGGAGCGTGCCATGGCCCTGCTGCGTTCGCAACTCTACGACCGCGCCATGCAGAAACGTCTGGAGGCGCAGGCAAAGATTGAGGCAGGCAAGAAGAAGATAGAGTGGGGCTCTCAGATTCGCTCCTACGTCTTCGACGACCGCCGTGTGAAGGACCACCGTACGAACTACCAGACCAGTGACGTGGATGGTGTCATGGATGGAAAAATCGACGATTTCATCAAGGCTTACCTGATGGAATTCCCCACGAATGATGACGAAAGTTAAACATTAAACAATAACAAAAATATTACAACTATGAGCAAGAACAAAGTAAATGCAAAGCGTGAAGCTTATGCCAAGAAGCAAGAAGAACAAGGTAAGAAAGTCGTGACATGGATTTTCGGTGGTCTGATTATTCTGGCCGTCATCTATCTCATCTGGACATTTACCATGATGGCTTAAGGCTTATGGCTCAAGAAATTGAACGCAAATTCCTCGTGCTTGACGATTCGTACAAGCACGAGGCTTTTGCTAGTTACCATATCCAGCAGGGCTATATCTGCAGTGAACGGGGCAGGACGGTGCGTGTCCGGATTCGTGATAATCAGGCCTTCCTGACTATCAAGGGCCCTAGTCTCGATGGCGGACTTTCGCGCTCTGAATTTGAGTATGAGATTCCTTTGGCAGACGCACAGCAGTTGATGACGCTCTGTGAACCAGGAATCATCGACAAAACCCGCTGGCTCGTGAAGAGTGGTGAACACACCTTTGAAGTGGACGAATTTCATGGTGAAAACGCTCCTTTGGTGATGGCGGAAGTAGAACTGAAAACACCCACAGAAACGCCAAAAATCCCCCATTTCATCGGAAAAGAGGTAACGGGAGACCGCCGTTATTACAACTCCCAGTTGCGCCGGAATCCTTATAGTCAATGGCATAATATTTGACAACTTTTGCTTTATTAACTTTTTACATCTCGTTTTTGGCGACCAAAGCGGCTTTTTTAAGTCGTTTCGGCTATAATTTCGTACCAAAACTCTTGATATAAATCAAGAAATCAAATGTTTTCCAACATTTTAAAGGGGGATAGATTTGTTGTTTGTGGAATTTTTGTTAACTTTGCCAAAGTAATTACTTTATTAATCGCGCGTAGATAAAAATATGTTTAAAAAGGTAAGACATCTGGTGTTGATTGTTTTGAGCATTCTGTCGTCGTTGACGGCAGAAGCACAAAACCTCACGCTCAGCAACAACCTGCTTTATGATGCCATGTTGACACCTAACCTGAATATTGGTTATGCCCCCGATAGCACGACTCATTGGTCGTATGGTCTTACGGTAGGTTTTAATCCCTGGCCTAGAGGTAATTTGACCAAACACAAGTGGCGTCATTTGTTGTTGTCACCGGAAGTGCGTTATTGGAAGAATACACTGAAGGTCGGACATTTCTTCGGAGCGAATTTTATCTACAGCCATTTCAATGCCGGTTATACCGACTTTGTTATCTATAAAGGTGTCAAGAGCGAGCGTCGTCAGGGTGACCTCGTGGCACTTGGTGCTTTCTATGGTTACTCTTGGCGCTTAGGTCGCCGTTGGAACCTTGAGGCTGTTGGTGGTCTGGCTGTAGGTTATGCTTGGTACGACCGCTTCGTTATTAACGAAAATAGAACGAACTGGATTCCTACTGGCGATGGTAACAGCGTCTTTCTCTTGCCCCAGCTTGGGTTGAATATTGTCTATCGTATTCCGGTAGCGAAACATAACAATGACAATGAAAATAAAAACAAATAAAATGAACATGAAACAGTTAATCAATGCCTTATTGGTTGTTTTTGCACTCGTTGGTGCATGGGGTCTCTCCGCTTGCTCTTCTAAGGAAGACGTCGTTATTGAAGATAACCCATCCTACAACCCAAAGACTGGTGAAGTCAATGTAGACTTCGTCTTTAATGTTTCAACGGGCAACGAGCCGTTGACACGTATGACTGCTGCCAATACGCAGGCAACTTCGAAGGAGCTTTTCCGAGGTATTAACAATGCCTACATCTCCGTATTCCAGTTGCCTAGGGATGGTCAGCATGTGTCCTCTCCCACAACAGCAATGAAACTCCATTCTTTTGGTACGGTGATAGCAGAAGGTTTTCTGTCTCAGGACGAAACTGACGACAAACCATCGTCCAAGCGCGTCGTTCAGGTCAATCTTCCTACTGATGCCAATACCTTGATGTTCTGGGGTAAGGCCATCAAGACTGGCTCTGATCAGGACCAGGGTAAGGTTGATATGAAAATCAGTGAAGACTTGGAACAGGTATCCTTCTCCATGTGTAAGATTGTGCCGGAAGTAGCCAACCCAGCTACGCCTCATATCAATCAGAGTGCGCTCCGTCAGCATGAGCGTCTGATGGCTGCTTGTTTGACGCGAATTGTACGTAGTAGTATTGAGGATGTGACCATAACGTTTGGTACTCAATCCAAATATATTCCGTCGCTGGCTTGGAGTGACTATGTCAATGTGACTGGTGAAGCAGGCAATTATGTCATGAGTCCCAAGGCTGCAGATGTCTTGAGGGATGCTTCTGATAATGAGCTTCCGATGTGTGCTTTGGGTGACATCCTGTCAAGGACTTTCGTCACCTTCAACACCATTCGTCCCAACGAACTGCGTGCTGGTGCCGGCGAGGCCATTGCCTATGTCATTTACGACCTGATGGGTATTGTCAATTCAGTTATTGGGGCTACTCCCGTCAATCTGCCTGAAGTATTGGCTCAGACGATAGCCATTGAGATTAAGAAAAATGTAGAGTTGTTCTTCGATTCAAACAATTATTACGCCTGGAAAGATGTTACAACCATCAAGCAGAATCTTGCTATTGAAGGTGTCGACGAGGTGCTTAGCTCTTGCAACCTGAACCATTTCCCGGCTAGCTTTAACCTGCCTGACGGTTCTGTACTCCTTCAGTTCGACATCACTCCGAAAGATGAGTCTGACCCCACAAAGGGTTTGCAGTTTGCTTATAACTATAGGGGTACTGTAGAAACGTATGCCATGGGTGGTTCTTCGGCATCTACCGACAGTTTCAACCCCGAAAACTATACATTGCCTGCCGAGCTGTGTTATTTCGGCAATAGTGCTATCCGTGTATCTGACATCCCAAAGATGGCCAACGACTATCCTGACGGTGTCAGCAACTGGGATACGGAAGGCAGCTGGACGTCAGACTGGGTATCCAATAGCCGTATCCGTTCGACCACGCGCAGTGTGGCCATGCACGACAATATTAACTATGGTACTGCCCTGCTCGAAACAAGAGTCCGCTATGGTTCTGCTGTCCTCGAGGACAATAATGCAGCCCTTCAGAAGGCATGGAATGGTGCCAATGAACCCAACAACACCATTACAGTGACACAGAATGATGACCACTTCCGTCTGACTGGTGTACTTATTGGTGGTCAGGAACCGGAGGTAGGTTGGAACTACATCGCCAAGTCTGCGACTCCCGGTTTCGGATACATGGTATATGACAAGGTGAAGAGCAAGCTCGCAGGCAACGGTGAGGTCGATTATATCCAGATTCCTGCCTATTCCACAGCTTCTAATATGGGTCCAAAGTCACAGCCTAACTATACGTTGCTGTGGGACAACTGGGAAGCCAAGAACTATGGCAACAAGCAGCGTGACGTCTATGTCGCCCTGGAGTTTTTAAACAACTCTGTCGACTTCTACGGCGAGAACAACCTCATCCGCAACGGTGCTAAGTTCTATATCGTTGGTAAGCTTGATCCGGATGCTATGCCTGAGGGTCTGAAGAAGGCCGATAATACCGCCTATACCCAGGCAGAATATGAGGCTGACCGTTCGTTAGGTATTACATGGCCCACCAAATATGCCCTGCCTCCTTACGACAATAATGGTAACACCATCCGTCAGCGTCGCGTATTCATCCAGGACTTCAAGACGACGGCAACATTTGTCATTGGCAAGGAATCGCTGCAGCACGCCCTCGTATCTGTGCCTAACCTGCGTTCCGGTCAGATTTCGCTGGGTCTCTCCGTAGACGTCAATTGGCAGACGGGACTGACCTTCAATGATGTTATTCTTGGTGAAAAATAACCTATCGTGATGTCTGTGAAGAAGCTGTTTTGGACAGTCTGCTGCTTTACGCTTGCGTCGTGTTCCTTGATTGACGACGAAGTGTACAAGGAAGGCAGTGACTATGAACTGGACTATGAGTTGCGCTTGGTGACCAATATGACCACCGAGTTGAAGACGCAGCTGTCTACCCAGACAGAGCTGAGTCTGGCACAATCCTTGCGCACTCAACTGTCGCAGGTCTTCACGGATTTTGCCCACGATGTCGACCTGTCGTTCTACGATACCGTTGGCGACTCGCTGCGTCTGCAGCACGACGAGCATATCATGAACGCCAATCAGGCCAGCTATACCTTGAACTTGCCCAAGCGACAGTATATGCACCTGGCAGTAGCAAACATCGTTAATGACAAAATAGTCGATTTGGTTGACGATGAGCGCTGCCATCGTTCTAAACTAGTCCAGCTGCAGGGTAATACCCGTTCCGCGGACGACGACTCCCCCGTCGATAATGTCATCGATAGCCACACTACCGGCATTTTCACTGCCCGCCAACCCATGGATGTTCTTGAAGGTGTCGACCAGCAGTTCGATGTCCACCTCTATATGGCCAACTGTTCTGCCGTTCTGATTCTCGATACCATCAATAGCGGTGTGAAGGATGTCAAGGTATTCTCCACAGGTTTTGCTACAGGTTTTGATATTGCAGACAGCAGCTACATCTTCATCGACACTCCCCCGCTGGTACGTACCAATGCCATCCCTGACCAGGAGACGGGTCTGATGGCTTTTTGCTCGGTGACGTTCCCATCGCGTGACATTATAGGTACGCGTACCGTTATTGAAACCACCGACCCCTTTGTGAGTCCTGTTTCTGACAAGAGTTTGTGGGAGTTCCACGTCTATACTACCGCCCGCGACAATACGACGACGTTGACCAAGTTGTTCATCAGGCGTCCGCTCCGTGCCGGTCAGTTGATGATTATTAGGGTTCGTGCGCTGGACGACGGTTCGGTCATTCCTATCGACCCCACGGTGGGTTTCCTTGTTGTGCTCGACTGGAGTGATGGCGGTAGTCACGAGGTTCCATTGTAAAGTTGAAAGTTTAGAGTTGAGAGTTTAAAGTTTAGAGTTGAGAAAAATAAGATACATATTGCCAGTTCTACTCCTTGCAGTGCTTACAGCCTGCAACACGAGTGAAGAGATAGCAGACACGCAGACCAACGTGTCCACTCAACTGGCACTCTCTGTTTCGCAGCAGTCGATGACGATGACCCGTCAGAGCGGTAACGTAGTCCAGACTACTTCTATTCGTCCCATCGACCTGTTACGTATCATTCCCTTTGCCACGTCTGGCGGCAGCAGGGTGACTGTGGGTGACAAGCCAAAATTATTCGCGACCACTGATGGTTCGCTGAAGGAGTGGTTTGAGAAAACCGACGGCACCAATCAAAGTCGTTTTTACCTGTCGAAGGATTGTCGTATAACATCAGGCACGAATGCTTTCCTGATTTATGGTCGCGCTCATCCCGTAGAGGGCGATGCGGCAAATGGCGTGCTGGAAACGACGTTGTCTGGTGAAGGAACCCCAGAGAGCATCACTTTCAGTCTGAAGCAGATGTGTCCCGATATCGCGGTGCCTGCCGATGCTGCCGATATGGCCAACTATCTGACGCGTATTGCCCAGGCTGAGGCTACCGTTGGTGGTTCGGTATATTCTTGGAAAAATAGCACCCACTCGTTGTTGAAGACGCTCTATCGTAACTTCATCGGACGTCACGAGACACTCGGCACCTATCTGACGATGGCCGGTTCGTCGACCAATATCCATAAACATGTTGGACTCTTAAAGGAAGCCTTGGAGAACCAAGGAGAGCACTTCGTCGGTGATGCTACGGCTGATGCCATCCGACAAGCCATTCTTGCACAAATCAATAATACTGAGGGCATGCATGATGACTATCCTACGTCGCTTGGTCTGCCTGACGGTGCTGCCGTTTTGCAGTTTGATGGAGACAACAACCGCTTCTTTCCGCAGGTGGAAACGAGTACTACAGCCTCCATCAACAATATCAACCGCTATTGCTATCCGGCAGAGCTCTACTATTATACCAACAGCCCTATCAAGACTGCCGTAAAAGATATTTCTTCCAATGAATATAAAGACGACTATGTGATTACCTGGCAGTCCGTATTGGATAAATACAATGCCGGTGGTGTCGTCACCGAGAATACCAAAGCAGTGGCTATCGTCGATCCCCTGCAGTATGGTGTATCTTGCCTGCAGATTCAGCTCAAGAAGGTTCCTGCCACGTTAAAAGATAGTCAGGGCAATGATATCACCGTCACCGAGAAGGCATTCCCGTTGACGGGCATCATCGTGAGCGGACAGCATACGGTCGACTTCGAATTCAAGCCCCTGACGGACCCGGCAACCCTGACGCTGTCACCCGAACGCTTTATCTATGACAATCAGGTGAAGACCAACACCAATGCCGATGGCACCGCCGACTATTTCTACCTTAGTCCGACCGTTGATCTGTCTGCCCCTACACAGACGCTGGTCTTGCAGAGTGCCGAAAGCGATAAAGTGGTGAACATCATCCTGGAGTTTGAAAACAATAGCGACACAGATTTCTATGGTGCCAACAATGGCATCATCTACCGCGGTACTAAGTTCTACCTTGCCGGCCAACTCAAGCTGGAAGAAGCTGAGGGAACAGACAAGACTAGGGTGTTCACCCAGGATCAAATAACGACGGCAAAGCTGTCTATCAGCGAAAAAGAAGGACTCGGACTGGCTAAGGCATATAACGTGTTGCCCGACGTGCTGGCACCCAGTCTTGAAGTGGGCATCCAAGTGACAAGAAAATGGATACAGTCTACAACAACAACGGTAGCATTGTAATAATATAGCGGGCTTCGCCCTAAATAATAAATATAAAATAATAAAGACTAAATAATAAGGTATGCGTAAGGCACTGACATTTATACTGGCACTGATGCTGATGGCCTGCTCGAAGTCATCCGACGAAGCCGAAAAGGTTCCGCAGGGGGAAGAGAAGCAGCCCATGCTCAGTTTCTATGTCTATGCCCCAGAGCATCCCATGTTGACGCGTGCCTCTGTGGGCGACGTGAACCCTATCGGTGAGGAGGCGAAGGTCAACAGTCTGCAGATATGGGTCTTCGAAACCGCCAATGGTAAGTTGGTGGCTTATTATGAGCCCCAGTCTGCTGATATCAGTAAGTTGAATAACGATGAAGGTAATGTCTATCAGGTGCCTGTCACTCACGACTTTGCTAACCGCCGTCCCCGTCCCCGTGTTGATGTCTTTGTGCTGGCCAATGTAACGACCAGTAATAGTGCTGTTGTCTATGGCGAGAATTCTTCTCGTGCCGAATTGGAAGCAGCCTTGCTATCCAATGGGCATTTTGGTGCTGGTGCACTGACGAATCAAGTTCCTTCTGCAGGCCTTCCGATGTCGGGAGTTCTGAAAAACCAGCCCATCACAGGTGAAAAACCCGTCCTGCGTATTGGTACCGACTTCTCCGAGATGGCCACCGTCCGTCTGGCTCGTGCCGTTTCCAAACTGCGCTTTGTGTTCAGTGCCTTGACGGGTTCGGACCTTAAGATTACGGGCATTACCATTGATGCGGGCTTGATGACCGACGAGGAATATCTGTTCCTAAATAAACCCTACAACGGAAGTAACTTTAACATCAAATCGTATTACGGTTCAGCAGTACCCTTCATCTCTTCGGTGGAATCACCATTGACTGTCAAGGAGGTCGCCGAACCACTCGAATACACCTTTATCGATGGTATGGAGGATGCGCAGGATTACGAGACGCGTATCTGTGCGGCTATTGATGCCGGGACACTGACTTCTTGGGGCCCCTTCTATCTCCCAGAGAGTGACAAAAAGCTGACGGGTACTATCACCTATACGGTTGGTGGCAGTGAGATGCCTCCAGCTGAATTCGAGATGACTGATGAAGGCGATTTCACACGCAACCATACGTGGATTGTCTATGCTTACTATGGTGATGCGGTATTGCAGTTCAATCTGGTCAATGTCAATAGCTGGACCGATAAGGATGTCAGGAACCATGATGTGTATAATTGGTAAAAACGAAAAGAAACGTGATGAGAAGATACGATATATATAATAAGGTTCGCGCGGGGCTGCTCCTGTTAATGGGTAGTCTGTTGTATGGCTGTACCTCCGATAACGAGGGACAGGACGAACAGGATGACACCCTTCAGCTGGTGGCTTATACCCGTTCGTATGACGACATCACCCGTGCCGTCCCCGATGGTTACAATCCGTTCACTCCTGACGATGTGACCTCTATCGGCATCTTCATGACGACATCTCCTAATGGTCTCCCCGAACGTGTGGGTCATTTCAGCTATAATGGCAACTCCTGGCGTTCGAATATCAGCGTAAAGTCGGGTACCTATTATATCTATGGCTTTATGCCGGGTGATATCATCAGTGCTGAGCCCACTGCAATTAGTCCGCTCAATGGTGACTTTAAGAATGGTGCCACTCTGACCCTTGATGGTCTGAAACCTATCAGCAAGACCGACGTCTGCGTCATTGTGGGCGTAAAGGGCGTTACTAGTTCGTCGACAGAAAACGACGTATCACTGGGAAAGTTCGAATATATAGGTATAGGTAAAGAAAAAGGTCAGCACTTTGTTAACCTGCTGATGGATCATATCTACAGTTGTCTGCAGTTTAGGATGCAGGTGGAAGATAGCTATAGCGTCCTTCGTACCATCAAACTGAAGAAGATGGAACTGCGGACGGCCAAGATTAGTGCTACCAAGGCTGTCATCACATTGACCGCCAATACAACAGGTGCTAATCCCCTTGGCAACAATATTTCGTGGTCTACGCCGACAGCATCAACGGGTATGTCCATGACGCTCTTCGAGAGTGAGGAAGGTGAGGCACTGCCGTCCGTTGCTGCTGCCACACCGCTGCTGCTCAGCGGCAATATCATGCCGGGCTGCGACGATGCTTTGTCGCTGGTTTGTACTTACGATGTCTACGACAGGAAAGGTAATCTCGTCCGCAAGGATTGCGAGGTGCCTAATACATTGCCGAAATCTCTGGGTATCTCCAGTTTGAAAGCTGGTGAACGCCAGCCTATCGAACTGACGGTGGCTCCAACATATTTGGGTGTTTTGTCGGATCCCGACCTGAACAATCCGGATATCACGTTCAATTGAATAAGGAAAGATGAATAGGAATAGCGACATATATATAATAAGGTATAAGCATTGGAAGCGTTTGCTGCTGATGTTGACAATGTTCATTGTTCAATGTTCCATGTTCAATGTTTATGCTCAAATCGTCATTGGCGGACACGTCTATGGCGGCGGTAATGCTGGAGACACAGGCGGTAATACTACTGTTACTGTGCATGCTGGCGATTTGGACAGGGTCTATGGTGGCGCCCGAATGGCAGATGTCAAGGGTAGAGCTTTCGTGAACATTGACGGTGCTCACGCCTCTAACTATATTGTCATTAATCGTCTTTATGGTGGTAACGATATTGCAGGAACCATCGGAACCGAATTCGAAGGCAAGTCAGAAGATCAGCTACCAGAGCTACCAAATGAGGTGAAAGATCATGCTGACAACAATGGTGTTGACAAGACTTGGAATGCTCTGGTGCTTATCTCTACCAAGACTGAAACAACAGGTACTGGTGACGAGGCTGTAACCACTGAGGCTGAAGGCGCTCAAAAGATATATATTGGTCAACTCTTCGGTGGTGGTGATGGTGAATATGAATATGGCTACAGTACTGAACGTTCCGTCTATTATGCTAAGGAGGATAATGTAGAGGTAGCTACTAGTACCACAGAACTCACTGTCCCTAATCTTGGCAAGACCTTCGTTGACATTCATGGTGGTTCTATCGTTTATGCCTATGGCGGTGGTAACAATGCTACAATAACAGAGAAAACTGTTATCAGTGTGGATAACCCCAGTAAGGTGGTCAACAGTATCATAGATACAACCAATCCTAATGCTGATGCAAATGGTGAACTGCTGACTAACGACCGTTTTGAGAACAAGATGGATATCAACACAACCTTCTCTTACCCAGGTAGTGCTGAATACCAGATAGGTCGTCTGTTTGGTGGTAACAACAAGGCTGATATGGCTATTCGTCCTCGATGGAATCTGCAAAGAGGTAGAATCCGTATGCTCTACGGTGGAGGTAACGAAGGACGTATGACCAGTCCTGAAGGTCTGCTGATGGAAGTGAAAGGCGATGGAATGGTGGTTGACAACGTCTATGGCGGTTGTCGTAAGGCAGATGTGCGTCCGCTCAAAGCTGATGGCAGTCCTGTCGCTGATGCTGACATTCAACTTAATCCTAATGATAATCCCAATAATATTCCAGGAGGCTATGCTGCCCGTGTCAGGGTGCTGGCAGGCCATGTCAACAACGTTTATGGCGGTAACGATATCTCAGGAAATGTCTATGGTGGTAACACGGTGGGTATTTTCACCAATATTCATGGCAATGTCTATGGTGGTGGCAACGGCTCGTATGCCTATACCGATAATCCGAAACTGAAGGGTGATCGCAGATGGGGTGACTTCTATTATAGTCCTAAGGATATTCTGGGACTGAGTGGCGATACATTCGACGGTGTGCAATCTGCTGAGGCACTAAATAGTTTCCGTCCCAATGCAGAGAAAGTTTCTATTCTTGTGAGAGGTACAGCGGAAAAACCGGTATTTGTAGAAGGAGCCCTCTTCGTCGGTGGTAATAGTGCCTCACTGCGTGACCAGTCCAATACCACCAGTACGAATACGCGTCAAACCCATATTAAGATTGGTTCTTATGTAACCATCGATAACGTGTTCCTCGGCAACAACGGCGAGAACATGATTAAACACGATGAGGCTAATGCCGACGGTCATGGCGAAGGTGTGTTGCGTACTATGAAGCGTACTGATATAGCTTCTGATGGTTCCAAGTTTAGCTCGATGAATTTGGAGGACGAAGCTGTCTTTGCCAAATACATGGAAGGCTGTGCCATGAAGGTAAAGCCTACAGTCGTGTTTGAGAGCATGGCTCAAGGTGATGCCCAAGATTACAAATCTTATACTACCCAGTTTGGCTCGTTCTATTGTGGAGGTAACGTGGGAAGCATAATTGTACCGGGTAAGATAACAGTTGACTTCGAAGATGAAGTGATTATCTACGACAAGGTGGTCGGTGGCTGTAACAATGCCAATGTGCAAGCAGTCACAGGATTTAATGCTCGATACTTAGGCGGTCTGTTGGGTGATCCTGCTCCTGTGCCGGATGGTTCTCCTGCCGGAACGATAGGCGACAAGCTCGAGCTGAACTTCAGTGGTTTGAAGATTCAGCCTATGCGCTGGAATGCAACCCGCACAGCATTGGAATGGAATACCATAAGCTCATCGTCAGGTCTCCCCGTTGACCCGGTGACATCAGGTGCCTCTCCTGAAAGCCCCGTCATCAGTAGCGCTGATGACCTTGACCGCCGTCTGAAGGGTGGTAACATCTATGGCGGTTGCTATAACACAGGACATGTGAACGGCAATGTGGTCATCAACATCAACAGCTCTATTGTTGACCGTAAGGGCGAATTTGCCATCTTCGACCAAATAGAGGAGAACGAGGGTGAGGCTATCCTTTATGGTAACGATAACTATAAAATCACCGCGCGTCGCTCAGGTGTTATCCTTGACGAGCAGGGTATGGACGTGTTAGGTAAAGCGCTTAACGTATTTGGTGGTGGTTATGGTGCAGAGTCTGAGATATGGGGTAGTACCACTGTCAATCTTAACAAAGGCTATGTATTCCAGGTCTTTGGTGGTGGTGAGAATGGTGCGATTGGTAAGGGCACCTATAATTCGACGACAGGGAAACTGGAATACACCTACGACCCAAGATATAGCTGTCACGTCAATCTGAAAGGTAGTCAGGAAGGTGTTTACAGGGGTCATGCGGACGATAGTGATGATATGGCAGATACCGAGTTTATCTATGGCGGTTCCTTCGAAGCACCTATCGCCGGTAACACCATCATCAACTTAGGTAACGGACGTATTTTTAACTCATTTGCCGGCAGCTGTAATGCCGACATTTTGGGACATACAGAGACCTACATCGGTCGTCAGAAGAAGGAAGATGGCACATACGAAGATGGCGGCGGTTTCCCATGGATTCGTGACCATGTCTATGGCGGTAACGACCTTGGTGGACAGATTCTTAATAGCGCAAGCTTCAAAGACCGTGTCAGTTCTGATTTGCAGGCTAAGTTACACAATTCGGATGTGGTCAACGCTTCTGCCTATATGGAGTATATTCAGGGTCGTGTGGGCTATATCTTCGGTGGCTGCTATGGTGACTACGACTATACTGACCCTCATTATAGCAAATATACTTGCAGCAAAGGCGAAACTAACCCGGGATTCAACAAACTCGGATTCACCAAGCCTCGTTTGGACAATGCTTTCGTTAACTTCCGTCCTAACAACCACACTCGCAATGAATTGGAAAGAATCTTCGGTGCAGGACAAGGAGCTTCGAAAGGTTTTGGTGTGGACAGCATGCAGAATCGCAGCTATATCTTGATAGATATTCCTCAGACCATCACGAAATTCCAGAATGTTGCCGTATTTGGTGCTGGTGCTAACTGCGGTCTGGGTATGGGTGTCGACTCTGTTACTGTAGCTGCTAATCTTGACAAGTACTCAGCTATCATCGACCTCTTCAGAGGCACCGTCAGCAATGTCTATGGTGGTAGTTTCAAGGAAGGTTTTACACGCCGCACCATGCTGAATGTGCCTAGTAGCTCCACCATTAGCGTACAGAGTCTGTTCGGTGGTGCCTATGGCGATGACCCTCTCTATCCATGTGACGTCTACGAGTCACACGTCAACTATCATAGTGCTAATGCCACTGTACGTGGTAATATCTATGGCGGTAACAACAATGCCGACCGTACGCTCTATGCTCAGGTCAACGTAGACGTCCCCGTCTATAATGGACAAACAGACCCCAAGACAGGTTCTAAGTATATGTCAACCGTCTATGGTGCTGGTTTTGGTGAGGACACATGGGCACAGTATACCGAGGTAAACCTGTTGTCCGGCGCACAGGTCTATGAGGTTTATGGTGGCGGCCACAACGGAAAGGTAATCAATCGCAAATCATTGTTGAAATGGGCTAAAGAAGATCCGTCACTCGACCTCAGTATGCCTGGATATAATGAGTGCGGCCTGGACCACCAAACCTTAGTTCATGCTACGCGCTTAGGAGGAAAATATCATACGAATGTCCACATCTACGAAGGGGCTACAGTATGGAACTATGCTTATGGTGGCGGTAAGGGTGACTCTAAAAAGGTAGGTCAAGGCATTTTCGGTAGTGGTGATGTTTACGGCAGCACCTATATTGATTTGCTTGGTGGCACGGTTGTCAAGGATCTCTATGCTGCAGGTACTAGTGGAGCCGTGCGTGACAGTTTCCGCGTGACATCTGCTGGTTTTGACTACAATGGTGAACATATAGAAGGCTTTACCGCCAGTGCAACAGCCTATATAGAAGGTGGTACGGTGCGTAACGTCTATGGCGGTGGCTGGGAAGGTGACGTAGGCTATCATGATAAATCGGTTACTGCTATTACGAACGATATTCCCGGTGAGACCAATGTGGTCATCGGTATCCGTCAGGACCAGGCTTCACTGCCTGATGGCTATGGTTACCTGAAGGGTGTTCCTGCCATTCAGCGTAATGCCTATGCCGGTGGTGAGGGTGGTAGCATCTTCGGTGAGGCCCACGTGACGGTGAACAACGGCTACATCGGCTATACCTATAATGCGGAAACAAAGGAATATGTAGCGAAGGTCGATGACGAAACCTGGAGTGACCACATCGGTAAGGACCGTTTGTCGGACTGTGGTAACGTCTTCGGCGGTGGTTATGACGATAACAGTAGTGTCGACGAGAGCTTCGTCACCGTCTGGGGTGGTGTCATTCGTAACAGCGTCTTCGGTGGTGGTGAGATTGCTACCATCGGTCGTGGTAAGGTTACTGAGAGTGGCGATGATAATAAGACACGCGTTGTGAGTGCCATCCACAAGTTTGGTGGAACGAACATCAAGATCTATAATGGTCATGTGAGACGTAATGTCTTCGGAGGCGGTAAGGGTTACAACATCCTTGGTTATGGCGGTATTCATGGTTTCTATACCGACGGTTATGTCTTCGGTCAGACCAAGGTATTCATCCATGGCGGCGAGATAGGTACTGCAGAAGGACTAGCCAGCGGCTATGGTAACGTCTTCGGTGGTGGCGATGTGGGCTTTGTCTATGGTAAAGGCTATGGCACCACAAAAACGAAAGCAGCAGAAAGCACGGGTTCACCAGGTCATATATACTATTACGATGAAGCAGGATACTTGACAGAAGACTGTGAGGTGGTGATATCTCCCATGCTTCAGATTAAGGAGAATGGTACACCAGTCGAATTCGGTGGCAAAACCTATGGTCCTTACGACTATGTGCCTACGGAATACTTGAACACTCTGCCTGCTGAAAAGACAGACAGCAGATGGCAGAATCTCTATACGGGTGACCAGTCTGCTGGTGACACGGAAGAACGAGGCGTACATATCCGCAATGCCGTGTTTGCAGGTGGTAACGTGTCGTCAAATAGTGAGAGCTATGCTAATGCCACAACGGTGTTCGGTAATACCACAGCCACATTGTATGATGTTTACCACCACGACTTCATCACCGTAGGTACTGAGCATACTGGTGGACTTTATGGCGGTGGTAACCTGTCGGTGGTAGGTGGCTACCGTGAGTTGAACATTACCAACTATGGTACCGACTACTACGGTCTTGACCAGCAGATTACCCTTGAAGAATATCAGAAACTGACCAACCGTGAGCGTGCTTACTTCAAGTTGGAGTATCTGTGTCAGCAGGATGTCTCCATTGGTGGCAAGAACTATAAGGCCGGCGACCGTATCAGTGAGGACGAGTATAACGCATTGCTTGCTGCATATAAGAGCGAGACCTATTGGATACAGTATGGTTTCTGCTCCATCTATGCCGGTCGTCTGCTGAACACCATCCAGCGTGCCGACTTCTGCGGCGTATTCGGAAGCCGTCTGGTGTTGCAGGGTGCCAAGGACCGTGTGGCCGATGTAGCCGATGCTACGGAATACACCATCAACCGTATCGGTGAGTTGTCGCTGAACCAACAACGCTCGGTGGCTGGCGATACGGAGGAGTCGAAGAAGCTGCATGGCAACTATTTCGGTATCTATAGTGTGGTGAACTATCTGGGTAGTCTTACCAGCGACGTTCTCTTTGACGACAAGCGCAGATACGTCGAGAAAGGTGTCACGCATGAGGATACGAATAGCTATTACGACTGGAAGACCTCTCATCTGGACAAGCGCGACCGTAACAATGGTACCTCTTTCAATCAGGTGGCCTTGGCTTCGGGTGTGTTCCTGGAATTGACCTCTGAGCTGAGCACGCCCAGCAACAAGATATATGGTGACATTACCGGTATCATTGAGCTCGACCTGATCAATGTGAAGAAGGATATCGAGGGTGGTGGCTATGTCTATGCCCGCAATGAACATGGTGAGCGTACGGAGGTTTCTCACGTAAACACCCTCCTCTGTGATTATAATATGAAGGATGGTAACGAAGCACGAACCAAAAAGTTTTATACCTATAGTAAGACAAACCTCATGGCTTGGCAGACTTCGGGTAACTTCATCCATAAGTCGAAGCGTATCGTCGACGACTGCTATCCCAACAACGGTATCTATAACGACGGCTATACAAAGTCGCCTGCCCACTATTGGTACATCAAGGGTGAGGTGTATATCTACGACCAGGTGGTATCGGCCTACGCCGGTTCTGCTTCGGCCTACTCGAAGGAGGTACGTATCCCGCTGACCATTACTGCCGGTTCTAACGGCCGCCTGAAACTGTTGAATGTCCAACCGAGCCTCTATGCTTACTATGCTGATGAGTCGCGTAGTGAAAGCAACAAGATTGGTGAGGATGGTGTGAAGGTCGATAATGAGAGTACGACCTACCACCTGAACGATGTCATCTCTTGGTGGGATTGGAACCAGCTGTCCGACAACGAGCAGAAGTACTTCGTCAAGGAGACCTTCGTCAATGTCGATACCTGTTATGTAGGTGCTATTGCTGAAGGAAACTTGTATCCGTCAGGAACCTATGTGCTGGAGAACGACCTGTCGGCCCATGCTTCTGAGATTGAGCCGAAGACGGCTTATCAGCGATTCATGGAACTCCATCCGAACATCTACGACAAGAATGGAAAGCCGGTAGAGGACTTGAAGACGCTGTTCCATCCGTCGAACAATATCGGTCATGAGACTGGTTATGTGCTGACGCTCGACATGAACAGTCCGAAGGATTGGGATGACTGGTACAGTCCTGTCTATGCCAATGACAACCTTCAGAAGATCAGGAAGGACGAATATAACGATCCTGGTACCGATAAGACGAAGTTCCGTGAGGGTCCGACCTACGCCCTGACCGGTGAGTCCGGACTCTATGGACAGCGCGAATATGGCAAGGGTGAGATTATCTCGAAGGAGGTCTACGACGACTATACCACGACGGTAGGTCGTATGCACATCCAGCCTCAGGGTCAGGCCAGTGCCGAGCCGGCTTATGTCGCTCTGGCAGACTACGGTACCACGCAGGCGGGTAATGCCATCTCGCAGACGGAATACAATGCGTTGAGTGACAAGTCGAACTTCGACTCGGCAATGGTTTGTATCAATACCATCCAGTTGGGCGACGAGGAGTATGTACTCCTGGGTGAACTCGTTTCTGGCGACAATACCAAACTGACGGCTCTGGCCCAGAAGTACATGGACTATAACAATAGCAAGGTCAATGCCGATAAGGTTGATTTGGAAACGGCATTGGCTTATATCCATGCGAACTTGTCGAACGCCTACTACATCACCAGTGACGGTCTCTATGGCGGACAGTACTTCGAAGCTGGTGAGAACTACGGTGCTATCAAGTCGTGGTGCTCGCTGACCGATGCCCGCGACAAGTTCAGCTACAACTACGACGCCCTCGACCTGTTGGTTGACCCGCAGTATCGTGGCGAGGGTTATATCGAGGATTCGTACCATAGCCCATACAGCGATGTGAAGTCGGTAGAGTATGAGGCCGTATATGGTGGTACAGGAACATTGACCTACTTTGATAATGACGGCACTCAGCATACTATCAGCAGTGGCGGAAGCATCGACCGCGAACAATATGAGAAGGTACGCAACGACCAGATGCACTACACCCGTATCCAGGTGGCAGCAGGTTCTGACGAGCAGACGGTATATATCGTGCGTGAGAACATCATCAGCAACGGTACGCCGTATGCCCAGGGTCAGGATATCAGCGAGAAG
Organism: uncultured Prevotellaceae bacterium; assembly: GCA_900318885.1. Taxonomy (GTDB): domain Bacteria; phylum Bacteroidota; class Bacteroidia; order Bacteroidales; family Bacteroidaceae; genus Prevotella. The sequence continues at coordinate 113,523 of ONMN01000006.1, forward strand.
GACTACCGCTCGCTGTCGGCTATCAATAAGGATAAGGTAGACATCGTTACCCTGCAAAAGGGTGCGGCAGCCGCTGTCAAGTACTACTGCTATGAGGCTTACCAGCCAATGACTTCGTTCAATACGGAGATTGGCGTTCCTGGTAAAGCCGGTTCAATCATTTCCGAAACGGTCTTCAACACCCAGATCCCGAACGATCAGAAGTACTTCTCTATCCAGGGCTCTGAGCCTACGGAGACGACGACGCTGTATGTCTCTCGTGAGTCGAATGCCAAGGATGTGACGTCTGAGAAGGTCATCAGCGTTGTCTATCAGTACACCTATTATGAGGCCGACGACGAGGGTGAGGGTGTCAGCCTTGTCAATGAGTTGCATGTGCTGAATATCCACCTGCAGTTGGAGAGCGGTGCTCCTGAGATTGGTCTCTTGAACGCACCTCCTGCTGTGCTGCCGGGTAATTCGGTGGGTCTGAAGGCTCCGACGGTTAATCCTGGTCTTTACGAAGTCCTGACCAGTGGCTGGGAGATGTTCTTCTCTGAGGAGGATGCCCAGCTCCATCGCAATGGTGTTCCGTTCACCAATAACGGTACGCCGCTCTACTGGTATCAGAACCAGAAGGTATTCCTGGCCTTCTACTCAAAGACCTATCTGGGTAAGACCTATTCGAACTACGTGCCGTTGACTGTTGCCAACTATCACGACCTCGATGCCATCATGAAGGATAAGGAGCACCACCTGTATGTGGACCATCCCGATGTGGATCGCTACTCGAAGATATATATCGACAACCGCGACTGTGAGAGCGATCCGTCGAAGAGTGAGCTCGACCTGTTGAAGGACTTCTTCGAACTCTCGATGCTCAGTGGTCCTGCTCCTGCGGGCAGCACGCTCGACGGTCATGCCAACCTCAATCCGCGTGTGGCTGGCGGTTCTCACCTTGAGTTCATCCTCAACAGCAATGTCAGTCCGAAGGCCTATACGGATTGGACACCTATCGGCGATGCTTCCCGCTGCTTCTCCGGTAACCTCCATGGTGACGGATATACCATCAGCGGTCTGAACAATTCGTTGTTCGGCAACCTCTGCGGTGCCGTCTATAACCTTGGTGTGACGGGTTCGTTCACGTCGGCAGGTATTGTCGATACAGGTGATGGTTATGTGGAGAACTGTTGGATTAATACGACAGCGGAGAACGTTGATAATGTCAAGGCCGTCTTCGGCAAGCCGACACGAGGCAGTGGCACTCAGATTGTTAACTGCTACTATCCCGAGACCAAGAACTACAACAAGACTAACATCGGACGAGGCCTTGCTACCCCGATGACAGAGCAGGAGTTCTATAATGGTACTGTGGCCTACGACCTGAACGGCTTCTACCTCAACAAGCGCTACTACGATAATAGTGCGTTCGACGGTTCACCCGTCGAATACAACTACCTCAAGCTGAAGTCCGACGGTACGCTGGAGGAGGAGATGTCCGTAGGTAAGTATCCGTCGTCGTATGCCTTCTATCCGCTCGACGAGAAGAAGGTCGATGAGAAGAAGGGTGTTCAGTACGGCTATGTGGAGGACCGCTATGTCGACGGTGACTTCATCTATCGCGGCGGTACGGTGCCTGAGTCCTATGACGAACGTATGCGTGTGGTTCACGACGGTACATCGGCATCGGTGGTCTATAGTCCTATCTGGCCCGACGACTACCTCTACTTCGGTCAGTTGCTGACCTACGACTACAACACGTCGCTGCCGCACGAGCCGCTGCCAGCAGCTATCGCGAAGGACGGTGGCCGCGTGGTCAACAGCAGTCAGAGCAACCGAGTCTATCGTGCTCCGGCATACTTCCGCAGCAGCAAGCAGGATGTGGCACACTTCAACAACATTGCCTATCTCGTTGCCAACTCGAAGCCGGCGTCAATCTCGTCGACAGACGTGAAGGAGGCTTATCCGAATATGACGGCCATCGACTTTGCAGGTCATAACGACTCGAAGTATAAGCTCGGCCTCAATGGTGACTTCTTCTATCAGCCGTTGCTCGACATAGATGATAATCTGTTGGATATCGTCAACGAGGGTGAGACGCAGAATCTGCTCGTCTATGCACCGTCGGCTGAGAACGCCCCGAAGACACATAGCGTGCTGTCGACCTACTTCGTCGAACCGGCATACGCCAGCTATTATGTCGATGACAACACCCGTACGGTGAAGGAGGCTCCTATGGCATCCGTCCATGGCCACCTCGTACAGAGCGACCTGACAGCCAACTGCGACCATCTGCTTGTCGACAAGCAGGACTTCAATGCGCCGATAGCCTACACCTTCGACGCTGCTCACCGCATGTGGCACCAGCGCAAGCCCGACCGTTATGTCGATACCAGCAAGGGTTGGGAGTCTGTCTCGCTGCCGTTCACTGCTGAGTTGGTTACTACCCACCAGAAGGGTGAGATAACCCACTTCTACAGTGGTAGTAGGTCGATAGACCCGAAGTCGGAGACGAAGATAGGTCATGAATACTGGTTGCGTGAGCTCACGGGTCTGAGCACCGATGGCGGTGGTGAGGCTACGGGCTTCTTCAACTATCCTGACGCTACGGGTAAGGAGGCTAAGACGGCCACCAACACCTTCCTTTGGGACTACTATTACAGCAATAACGACCAGAAGGATGCCAACAGTGACGCCTACCAGCAGTTCTACCGTACGGCTCGTGCTTATGCGAACTATCCGTACGTACAACAGGGCAAGCCTTACCTCGTCGGATTCCCAGGTGTGACATACTACGAGTTCGACCTCAGCGGTAACTTCAGGGCCAAGAATACGGCAGCTCCGGCGCCCGTTCGCCTCGATCAGCAGGTCATCACCTTCGCTGCGAAGACCGGTGAGACGGTGAATGTCACCGACCACGAACTGCAAGAGGGTGCTGTAGGTCCGTACAAGGGTTACTACTTCAAGCCGAACTATCTGAATATCGAGGCACCTGTGAACAGCTATATCATGGCTGCCGACGGTAGTAAGTACGATAAGGTGACGGAGGCCACTACCGACCGCAAGTTGTCTGCATTCCGCGCCTACTTCTCGGCTGACAAGGCCATCACGCGTGCCATCAAGTTCAGCAGCATCGGTTCGCAGTTAGGCGGTGACGACGATGCCGACCGTGCAACAGAGGGTGTCAACATCTCTGCTAAGCAGCACAAGGTCGTTGTGACGTCCGGTCTGAGCACCACGGCAGATGTCCGCATCTTCAATGTCGGCGGTCTCTGCGTGGCAACGTTCAACATCGAACCTGGCGAGACCATCGAGACTCCGATCTACAGCGACGGTGTCTATATGGTTCACGTCGACGGTGCCCGCTTCCGCAAAAAGCTCATGGTTAAGTAAGCGCAGTGAAAGCTTATATAAAAGGAAGATCCGCTGGGTCTTCCTTTTTTTTGCCCTGCACCCTCTCACCTCTCACCCCTTACTTCTTACTTCTTACCTTTCACCTCTCACCCTTCACCTCTCACCTCTCACCTCTTACTTCTTCCATCATACATCATACATCTTAACGTGATGTGATTATAAAATTTTTATTCCTAAAAATTTTGCATTTTACTATTCATCTATTCATCTTTTATCATAACATATTAATAATCAAATAATTATACAATGAATAGCGCGCATTAACTATTCATCCACTATTCATTCTTAACCACTCAAAAACCTCCTTTTATGGTTTAAGATGTTTGCTTTATCCTGAAAATCAGCAAGTTACCTTATCACAACTATTTGCGTAACACTTTGTAACTATACCAGTGACAAAGTGTCACCGCCTTTGTGACAAAGTGTTACCAATGTTATTACGATATTGAAACACGTCAAATTTTACTATCAAAAACTTTTACAATTGCCCAAAAGCCTCCAAATAATGAATAGTCAAACCACCATTCATAGGCACTATTCATTCTCTAACCGCCTAAGAACCAATAGGATAGAGCAAATAATGAATAGATGAATAGTGTTTTGTCTTTTCTTGAAATATTTTTTAAATTTTGCTTTCTCTAACATCCTTGGGGTTCTCTGAGCTAAAGGACAGGGTGTAGCGTTGCCGCGGGCCAAATGGGTATTGTCTTAACTCCATAACTCCTTTAACTCCTTAACTCCTACAACTTGAGAAAGTTTAATTATATAAAATATCCCCCGCGCGCGAATTTTGTATTAAAATATTTGGCGGTTTCGAAAAAAATCCTTAACTTTGCACACAAAATGTATTGAAATTAGGAAGACGGAACGAAAATGACTCAGGCCCTAACATACCACAATATGCATCGTCGCATGGTGACTCACAACTATGCACTGCCAGGTATCTACCACATCACATTGCATGTGGCAGAGGGTACAGGTCGTCAACCTTTAGGACAAGTGGAAGGCTCGCTGGAAAAGCCTGATAACACGCTTGAGGGGCCGCATGTCATCCTGACACCGATAGGGGAAATGGTACGTGAGGAACTGCTTACCAGCATTACCGCACACTATTCGATGGCTGTCATCGACTCTTTTGTCATTATGCCCGAACACTTGCATGCGCTGATCATTGTGAAGGAGCCAATAGTCAGCCGTAGCGGTCGTCCTACCCATCTTGGGCAGGTGATTGCCGGTTTTAAGAAAGGCTGCAATCGTCGCTACTGGGCCATGACCGAACAAGGCATTCCAACGGGGAAACCGTTGGCCACCCTCGCTACCCCCATTCCTGCTGCCCCCGTATCTGGCGGTTCTGCCGCTGCAGCTCCCGTATCTGGCGGTTCTCCCGCTGCTGCTCCCGTATCTGGCGGTTCTGCCGCCGCTGCTCCCGTATCTGGCGGTTCTCCCGCCGCCGTCCGGGTGTCTGACGGTTCACCCGCCGCCGTCCGGGTGTCTGACGGTTCACCCGCCGCTATCCGGGTGTCTGACGGTTCTGCCGCTGCAGCCCCCGTGTCTGGCGGTCCTGCCGCCGCTGCTCCCGTATCTGGCGGTCCTGCCGCCGCTATCCGGGTGTCTGACGGTTCACCCGTCAGAAAACGCGTTCCTTCTAATGGCACCACCGGCCGCCGCCCCCTCTTTGCCGGCGGCTATTGCGACGTGATGCCCATTACAGCAGAACAACTGAGCACGCAGCGCGCCTATATCAATGGCAATCCGCGCAGCCGCCTGCTGCGCACCAGCCAGCGTGCTACGCTGATGCCCTGCCGTGGTGCTTATGTTTCTGCCCTGACACCAGCAGCCCTTCGTGGCTACCTGCAGCGCGTATGCCTGCCGCAGCACGTCACACCGGCAGCTCTTGCTGAAATCGAGTGCCGCCTGCTCCTCGCCTCCAGCGTGCCCAGCGCCTCTTCCGCCTCCAGCATGCCCAGCGGTTCAGCCGCTGGGATAAGCTCTCCCTTCATAGCTCTTGATTCCTACGGCGACCGCCAGCTGTTGAACAGCCGCCTGTTGCCCGTAGTATGCCATTATCGGGACAAAGCCCATTTTGATAATCAAAAGGCGCGCTGCCTTGAAGAGGCTGCCAATGGTGCCGTCCTGGTATCAGCACGTATTGCCCCCGGCGAACAGGAAATCATGAATGAAGCCATGAATCACGGTTTCCCCGTGATTACTATTGCTGACAACGGCTTCCCCGAGCGCTATCACCCATCAACGGAGCGCATCGACCGCTGTGCGCAAGGCAAGCTGCTGATCGTCACTCCGTGGCAGTATCAATACCGTGGCAAAAACGAACAGCTCACCATCCCCTTCTGTAAGGCGATGAACTGTGTAGCCCAGGCCCTTTGCCGCCAAAAGGATGATTGGTGGAAGCTCCCCGTAGCCCAAATGCCCAGCGGTTCTTCCGTCTCTAGGATGCCCAGTGGATCACCCACTGGTAATAACGAGCAATAAAATAACGATTGAATAAATTGACACAAGATATGACACGAAAGATGATGATGATAAAGAAAACCCTGTTGCTGGTACTGATGATGACTTTCGGTACTAACGTATCGTGGGGCCAGACGGACTATTCGGGAACGTATTATATTCGCAGTGGTAGTAGCAACATGTCCCCCAGTGGTGATTATTATCTCTGTCCTACGGTGGATTGGGCATTCTTTTATACTATAGACAATGTTAATTCCACAGATAATGGTCAGCCTTTTTTAACCACTCACAAAATGGATAATGGAGATGAGGCTAGGTACAAGTGGATAATAGAGAAACACACAGAAGGTGATCACGACTATTATGCTTTCAAGTATAGTATTAACTATGAATACGAAAGTTCAAGTTATAGCAGATATTTGTCGTATAACCGTAAACTTACTGGTGCAGGCACTGACCGTTTGCGAATCCATCTTGAAAAGACAGAAAATCCTGGTGACTACGAGCTGTTCGACATAACTCCATATAGCACATACCTCGTTATTTCGCCCAAAAAGAAAGATGAAGATGAAAATAACACTAAGAAATACTTAACTGTAAATGGTGGAAATACTAACTATTTTGAAGGTAATTATACTAGCGGTGGTGGAGTACAGAATAAAGATGGCGGTCCAAACGGTTTTACAATTACTACAGGTATAATCGGTACTTATAAAACAATCTCAGACGCTAACGCACCGTTTTATCTCGAAGACTATATTAAACGTCCTGAAATATCATATAGCAGTGGTAATGACGTAACCATTACCTATCCTACATCTCAAACAATATATTATACCACAGATGGTTCAGATCCTACGGACTCTGAAAATACGAATAGGACGTCATTTACAGGAACATCACAAACGGTTTCATTTACTAATGTAGCAGTTGTCAAGGCTGCGGCATATATTGGTGGTGAGTATTCGAATGTAGCGACATACGTATATGTTCATACCGATAGTGGCAATCCATATCTGTTGCAAAGCGTGGATAACACCAATTTTTACATGGTAGCTGGGGATAACAATAATAACTCAAAGCCTACAGTGAACACATCGAGTTTGCCTCAGGCAGGTATGTCATGGCATTTCGAGGATGCAGGCGTTGTCAATGGCGTTCAGTGCTATTATGTCAAAAATACATCGGCAAATGGCTATCTGCGTCGTGATGGTAACAGTTTCTATATTGAATCAACCTATGCGGATGATAATAACTACAAGTTTGCTGTTATTCCATATCTCAATGAAAGTGGCACCCTTGCCGGTTTCTATCTGTATAATATTGGAAAAGCCCAATATGTTTATAAGGGCAATAACGGCAGCGTTGTTGGAAATGGATCAAATGGAGCTGTCAATTTAAATAACTTAACAGCTATTGACAATCAAGATTTAGCACGATGGAATCTCATCTTGGTGGCCAACAAGGATTTTTCGTCAATAGTCACGTTGTCAAACAATAGCTCTGCCACCTATTATACCTTTACTTCGTCGAATGACCCAAATTATCTTATCGTTCCTCCCTCAGGAACAGCTGTCAATGTGAAAACAGCCACTGGTGAAAGCGATAACCAAAAGTGGTATTTCAAGGATGCAGGTAGTGATGGCTGGGCTTCGTACTACTACATCTTGAATGCTGTGACTGGTGAAGCAATGTATTTCAACGGGACAGAGTCAACCAGTAATCAGGAAAATGCTATAAAAATGGGAGAACTCCCTGAGACTCCCACAGATGCCTATAAATTCACTCTGGCCAAGACAATAAAAGACGGTGAATGCTATGTCATTCCGAAACAGTTGGCTCAATTTGCCAAGACCAACTATACGGCATTATGGCGTGAGGATGAAAACGCCCTCCAGACACGACAAGATAGGGCAAGCGATAAGATGAAGTGGCAAATCAACGAAGTGGAGAATTTTGTTCTTTCTCCCGTAATAACTTATGAAGTAGGTGAAAACTATACAGTAATAAGCATGTCCTGTGCTACACCAGGAGCAACGATTAAATATAGCACAGACGGAGCAGATCCAACAACATCTGTCTCACCATATGATAGTTCAGATAAACCCGAATATGGAAATAGTGTTCCGATGTATATCAAGGCCGTTGCTGTTTTAAATGCCGATGTTCATTCTGATGTCATCACATTCGTTAGAAATCCAAAGGTTACGTTTGATCCCACCTACAATCTTGCATGGGACAACACAGCTAAAGTCCCTCCTGTTAGTAGTGTCACAATAGGAACCAATACCACTATCGATGAATCAGAATATAGTTTGGGTTATTCCAATAATGTCAACGCCGGTACAGCGCTAGTAACTATCAGTGATAATAAGGACAACAATCTTTTTATCAGCGGTACCACAACTTTCGAGATTACCCGAAGACTTATTGGCGATGGTGCAGCAGCTGCCCCAGGTTTCTCCATTACTATTGCGAAGTCTGGCGAGAACTATCCTGTTACCGTAAAAGACGGAGATACTCCATTGACGTTAAATACTCATTACACTGTTAGTAAAGATGATGAGAAATCGAATAGCGACATGTATGTTGCTATGGTCACGGGACATGGAAACTATGGTGGTAGTGCTGAAGTAGTTTATGCCAATGTTAGCTTCCCGACAGAGACGAGTACCACAGATGGTGGCTCTGCCGCAGCCTATAAGGCAACTACCGATTTGACTACCCCCGCAGGTTTGAAAGCATACATTGTGACAGGTGTCAATTTGTCAGAGGGAATAGTTGAGACAAAAGAGGTGAATTACATACCTGAAGGTGTACCCATCTTGCTCTTAACAGACAATGATAATCCACATGATGCAGACTTTACTACAACTTTGATATCTGGTATAACTTCTGAGAAACGAGAAGAAGATACTGATGGTAATAAGCTGCAAAGGCAAGAAACAGATGGTACTACGAATGTCGGTTGGGGAGAATATTATTTCTTCTCCAAAGGTGAGTTTGTCCTCACGACGGGAGGTAAAATTATGAAGGCAGGTAAGTTCTTCTTGGAGAATGGCGAATACGTGTCAGGTGGAACACCAACTCCTGCTCCGGCTAAGTTGTGCATTGCGAGGGGTAGTTCGACGAATACAACGAAGATGGATGAGATTATTGACAATTCTCAACTCTCGACATCCAGCTCTCAACTTTTAGACGAGTACTACACCCTCGATGGACAGAAACTCAGTAAGAAACCGACCCGTAAGGGTATATATATTCAGAATGGGAAAAAACTAATTGTGAAGTAAGATAAAAATGGTTATGACACACGATATGAATATGAGAAGATTTACACAGATCGTTTTCACGTTGTTAATACTCTTTACGAGTGGAGTGGAAAAAGTGTGGGCAGTCGGTACTAGTGACATCTACATTTTTTCATCCGACAATGGTAGTATTAGTGTTGGCGAAGTGGTAACTCTGACAGGTGGTGACTTTAAAGTTACCCTTACGGCTGTTCCCAATAGTGGTTATACTATTGCAGCAAAAGATTTCTCGGTGTTGCCTGCAGACGATCCAAGCCAAGCTCCAAAACACCGTACACTTGGTGTGGCTTCGGAATTAGAGGTGTCTGATGAAAGTACTGCGACAGACAGAATCTTCTCTTTCATTCTTCCAAAAAAGTATGCAGGAGCAATGGTTACTGCCTATTTTACCAATATTACCCCAATTTCTATTTCCGATATTAGCGATATAACCAATCCTTCTGGTAACTATAAGTTAAACTCTGGTTTTAGTGTTTCCGGAAGTCGTACTAATAATATTGGCTCATCTTCTAATCCTTTTAGGGGAAGCATAGAGGGTTATATATATGACAGCGGTGATAATAAAGGACAAATTGATGTTATCAGTCTGTCAGCTCCACTTTTTGACTATGTGAAGGATGCAACAATCAAGAATATTGTTGTGGAAGGTACGATAAGTGGTTCTGGCAATGTGGGTGCTATTGCTGGAAATGCTTTAGGAGCTTCGCGCATCTATAACTGTGGCGTGTTGGCCACAGGTAGCACTGTGAAAACTGATGATGATGGCTATACCCTTATCACCTCTTGTAGCAGTACCATCAGTGGCGGTAGCTATGTGGGTGGTATCGTAGGATTCCTTGATGGTACCTCTCGTGTCATCAACTGCTATAGTTATGCCGATGTCATTAGCGGTACATATAGGGGTGGAATCGTTGGTTGGAATAATGTTGCCACGACATCGTCAAACCTTGCCACTATGGTGATGAACTGTATGTTCTATGGTGATATTACCGGCGGCAACAGAGCTCCTATCTATAATGGTGAGATTATCACCAACGATGGAGATGACAATGGCGTCAACAACTTCAACTATTTCCGCCTAGAATCATCTTACATTCAGGATAACACTATTCCCAAAGTTTATAACTGTGCCCTTGGTGCGGAGACACGCTTCTTACAGCGCTTTGAGTTCTACCGCCATTTGCTGAATAGTAACCGTGAATTGGCTGCTTGGTGGGCTACGGGCGATGCTGACAATAAGGACGAGATGATGAAATGGGTGTTAGAGCCCAGCCAGATAGGATCCTCCACACCCTATCCCATCCTCAAGACTCTAGATAAATATGCTTCGGTGGTGAATTACAAGCCTAGTGACGAAGCTTATGATGGCTCTGAGGCCAACCGCAACAAGGGATTAAAATTGACTCAGATGGGTGGAACGGGAACGGATGCAGGAAAGTTGTCCGTGACCATACAAATGGGACAAATAGGTGATGAGAATAAAGTACCTTATGGTGCTCCTTCAGGTGCAGGTTTCAAGTCTGACTTTAATGGTACTATTAAACTGACCATTACTGATAAAGATTATGACCATTTTAATTTCAATTATGGTAAGGTTCAATTGCCCTATTATAACGATTATTGTAATGGTAATTATACGGGGAATCGTGTAGTCACCGGCTGGAAGATTGTTAGTATCACAGGCGGCACGGCGGGAAGTTACTCTACCGGAGATGATGTTACCTACAATGACAAAGGCGAATTGACAGCAACACCCTACAACTTTGCCGACCGCAAATGTAAGAATAAAGACCTTTACTCCGAAAGTGGCCGCGTTTTCAACCAAGGTGCCTACTGGGATGTTCCCGAAGGAGTGACTGCCATCACCATCCAGCCCTACTGGGCCAAATGTGCCTATCTGGCCGACGCATATTCTGACGTAGTGTATAAAACCAGCGGTACCGACGAAATGGTCACGGTCCCTGATGTCACTACTGTTGGTGGTGGCAAACGCTATGCTTCTAATGGTGTCAGCACCAATATCAACGGAAGTAGCCAAATGGTCTACACAAATATTGCTACAGCCAGATCGAATATTGGTACTTCCGGTACTGTTTATGATAATGCCATTGTGCTTGTGGGCAATTACCACTACAATGTAACAGGTAGCAACCAAAACATTGGCAGTAACCCCTATACAATGATGTCCGTTGACCTCGACTGGGATAATGAGCCTGACGCCAGCCTCATTATGCGCTTCAACGGACGTGCTAAATTCCATGCAAGTCGCTATGACTTTCTGAACCTCATAGGTCTTGGTATGGCACAAAAGACCACAGGGGGTACTGGTACATACAACTTTGGTATCATACAGCCCTTAAACTGGTTCGAAGTAACTAATACTGCTTTGTTCCGGGCTACCCAGTTTGAATATAGCCCAGCTAGCCGTGCCAAGAAGCCTATTATCCTGCATGGTGGTGTTATTGAGCAGTGGGTTACCCAGCAACAAGATGCTGGTGACGCCGTGGAATATTTCCACGTGGGCAGCAACGTGTGGTTCAAGGAGTTTCACAGAGGTTCTCACCAAGATAATGAGAACAAGAGCACCCCACACCCGCCCTTGTCTGTCACCGGCGGTGATTTCTCTAAGTTCTACCTTACAGGCTATTATCAGTCTAAGGCCACAATTTACAATGATAATGCCGAATGCTATATCAACGGTGGACGTTTCGGAGAGATTGCAGGTGCCGGTATGGAAGGTATTGGTACTTCAGATGGCAAAGGCAACATTACCTGGATTATTGATAATGCCGATATCAAGGAGTTTTATGGCGGAGGTATCAACCATGCTAAACCTGTGCATGGTAACATCCATACCATTATCAGTAACAGCCATGTGGATGTTTTCTGCGGTGGTCCCAAGTTCGGTAATATGGAGCCTGGTCGCACCGTCACCACTACCGCCACCAACTGCACTTTTGGCACTTATTTCGGTGCAGGCTTTGGCGGCAACTCCTACAGCCGCTATGCACCGAGAAACCATAATAATATATTAAACTTCCCTCATAACGATGGTTCTGCAGGTAACCACGATTCTTGGAACGACTGGTTGTCGAAAAACTATAAGCAGAACTATGATGCCAATAAAGGTGGTATATCCACCCAGTTCGACTATCAGTTCTTGCCACAGTCGAGCAACCTCGATAATGTGGCACGTATTTTTGTCGATTATGTTGCCTTCTCATTGGCCACTTGCCATAACGTCACTTCTTCTTTGACAGGTTGCACAATCACAGGTCATTTCTATGGTGGTGGAAGTTTGGGAAAGGTTGATGGAAATGTTACCTCAACGCTTTCCAACTGCACGGTAAATGGCAATGTATACGGTGCAGGCTACTCGGCTTCTTTGCCCCCAGTCGAGGTGATGAGTGTTGGTTTCCAGACAGAACCTTATTATTATGAAGACCTCGGTACTTATCGTAAGGGAGTCTTTCCAACTCCTACTACAACATACCATTGGCAACATGCCAATGCCATCAGTGTCGACAATATAAAGCACATTCTCTATACCACAGAAGACCTTGATGCTCTTGGCACGGTTGAGGGTAAGGTCACGTTGAACATTGAAGGAGAAAATACTTCTGTCACAGGAAATATTTATGGCGGCGGTCAGTCGAGTGATGTTTATGGTGTTAATTCATCAAGTGACGTCACTAGTGAAGTAGAAGTAAATATTAAAGGTGGCTCAATGACCGATGTCTACGGTGGTGGTGAAGGACAGACCACTGTTGTAGGCGGAGACGTGACAGTGAATATCGGAAAGTTAAAAGAAGGCAAAACAGATGAATATGAAGGCAATGCGACCGTAACAGGCAGTGTATATGGCGGTAGTGCTCTGGGTGCGGTAAATGCTAAGAAAGATACTGATTGGGATAAAGAAACAAATCCAGATGACTTCATATTTATTGATGGAAAAGAGACAAAGGTCAATATTCTTAAGGGTACAGTTAACGGAAATGTTTATGGTGGTGGATTGGGTGACCTCGCAAGCTTGGGAACTGATCACTCTGATGTTGCAGCTAAGGTGTATGGTGATGTGACAGTTACTGTAGGTGTGGCAACTGAAACAGCTGCAACAACTGTTCCTATTATCGAAGGTAGTGTCTACGGCGGTAGTAATGTGAATGGTGTGCTTGAGAAAGGTGCTCGTGTTGACATTATCAGTGGTACCATAGGAAAGGAAACAACAACAAGTAATACTACAACTCTATCGGGTGGTAATGTGCATGGCGGTGGCTATGGTCAGCCAACCTTAGTGAAGGGTGATGTTACAGTTAATGTTGGTGTTGAGACGAACGATACTCCTGCTAAACATTATGGATTTGCGACCATTAAGGGTGACGTTTATGGTGGTTCGGCAAAGGGTAATGTGAACGCAACTCCGAATAGCAGTGATGTCCTCGAACTTACGAGTGCTACTGTAAAGACTGACGTCAATCTCTATGGCGGAACCATTAATGGTGATCTCTATGGTGGTGGTTTGGGTTATTTGCATTCATCATCTGAAACAGAAAATGATGATGTCGCAGCTAATGTCTATGGTAATGTTACGGTGACAGTTGAAGGCGGTAAGGCAAATCGTGTGTTCGGTTGTAATAATATCTTTGGTACGCCTAAGGGCACTGTTGATGTGACAGTTAATGGCACAAACGCCACAGTTGTCGATTCAGAAAGCGGCGATAAAACCTACGCTCTGCAAGGTGTTTATGGTGGTGGTAATCAGGCTCACTATGATCCCACTACAACAAATGCGACCTATCCTAGAGTTACCATTAATGGTTGCACTTCAAGCATAAAAGACGTCTTCGGTGGTGGTAACGCAGCTGCAGTTCCCAACACGAATGTGATTATCAATGGTGGTGACATTAGCCGTGTCTTTGCTGGTGGTAATGGTGAGAGTGGTACACCTGCTAATGTGGGTTGGAAAACCGATGCTGCTTCACCTGCGGATGCCGACAAATATACTGGCACGTACGATGGGGCAGGTTCTGCTTCTTTGCAGATCAAAGGTGGTACTATCATAGATGTCTTCGGTGGCTCAAATGCAAACGGTAAGATACGTGCAGGCAGTGCCGTAAACATTGCTAAGGACGGTTCTTGTGAGATGCATATCACTAATGTCTTTGGAGGTGGTAACGAGGCTGCTGGCGCAGCGGGTACGTTAACGATTGGTTGTACGGGTACGGATTCCGAAGGTATTACCAATGTCTTTGGTGGTGCCAACAAGGCAGCCGTAACAGGTGATATTGAACTTAATATCACTGGTGGTCGTATTGCCAATGTTTATGGAGGTAACAATGAAACTGGTAATATCGATGGTACTATTACCGTTAATGTGGAATGGAATGGCAGCTGTGAAAATAACTATCTAGGCAATGTTTATGGTGGTGGTAAAGATGCAGCTTATGGTGATGCTGATCACAATAAAGGTAATTATCCCGTTGTAAACATCAAAAACGGTACGGTAAGTGGAAGCGTGTTTGGTGGTGGATTTGGTTCTACCGCTGTAGTATATGCTAATCCGCAGGTGACAATAGGCCATGCAACGGAAGGATATGATGCTGATGTAACGGGTGATGTCTATGGTGGTGGTGATGCTGCTGCTGTAGAGGGTACACCTGTTGTACACGTAATCAATAAGGACAACACCAGCATTGGTAATGTATATGGTGGTGGTAATGCGGCTGATGTTTCTGCAACAAGTGTAACCATTGACGGTGGTACTATTGGTTTGGTATTTGGTGGTGGTCATGGTGACAAGAATTCTGATCCCCAGAAAGCAGCCAATGTTTCCGGTAATGTCGCTGTTGCTATTAATGGTGGTACCATTACCAAGGTATTTGGTGGTTCGAATAGCAAGGGTAATATTGGTGGCACCATAACATTAGGAATAGAGAAGAGTGCTACTGCGAGCACCATGAAGATTGGTGAGGTATATGGTGGCGGTAACGAAGCTGACGGTAATGCAGGAACCATCACCATCGGTTGCACGGGAACATGGACTACTGAAGGAACGAAGAACCATACCAACCATAATAGTACCGACAACCGTATTGGTTATGAACTGGAAGGTATCGGTACGGTCTATGGTGGTGCAAATGCTGCAAATATTGGAACCAGCACGGCTCAAAGCAACATCTCTCTCACTATTGGGGGTGGTATCATCGAAAATGTGTATGGTGGTAACAATACCAGCGGTGCTATTTCAGGCACCATCGATGTTAACATCAATAAGGATGACAATGCCATATGTGCTGATAACTGGTATGTAGGCAATGTCTATGGTGGTGGTAATTTGGCGGCCTATTCAGGCAGTCCCACTGTTACTGTGACCAATGGCCAGGTGAGTGGTAGAGTTTTCGGTGGTGGTAATCAGGCTAATGTGGGTGGCAGTACCGTCAATATTAATGGAGGTGGTGTCGGCCAGGGTGTCTATGGCGGTTGTAACACTAGTGGCACGATAGGAGGTGCTGTAACCGTTACGGTGAAAGGAGGTACTTTGGGTTCAAGTTCAGCTATTGAAGCCATAACAGATAAAACACCAGAGACCCTGCCCAACATATTATTCGGTGGTGGTAAGGGTTCTGGAACCAGTATTACTGGTCTTGTGACATTGAACGTAGGTGAAGCGTCTTCCGACAATGCTCTGATTTATGGTAATGTATATGGTGGTTCTGAAGAAGGAGAGGTATCGGTTGCGAATGTCAATCTCAACGGTAATACAATTCAAGGAAATGTATTCGGTGGAGGTTATCGGACGGCAGAAGGTAAGACTTCTGCTACAAACGTGACCGTTACACTTGACGGTACGACATTTGACAGAACCTATGATGGAACAGCTCAGATATTTGGAGCCAACAATGTACAGGGTTCTCCGACCGGCCATGTTTTGGTTCATGTGAAAAATACGGCTCCCGTAAGCGGACAAACATATGATCTTGCAGCAGTGTATGGTGGTGGTAATAACGCTGACTACAATCCTACAGATGAAACGCAAACAGCTGAGGTAATTATTGAGGGTTGTAATACGACAAGTATTGAGAACGTTTATGGTGGTGGTAATGCTGCTGCCGTGCCAGGAACTGAAGTTTGGATTCTTGGTGCAAAGGTTATTGATAATGTGTTCGGTGGTGGTAATGGTGAATTGGGTCCGGATTATGCTGCACATGTAGGATTCCATCGTACTTCCGCAACCACAAAGAGCGATTATGACGAGGGTGCTGGTAAAACTTATGTCAAGCTGGTAGGTGGCACTATCCATACCGTATATGGCGGTAGTAATAGTAATGGTGATATTCGTGGGGGTTCTGATATCTCGATGCCAACGGCTGGTGATTTCGTAGATAGTCATTCTAGTATGTCCGCCCCCGATTGTTGTAGCACTCTGACAACAACGAATATCTATGGCGGTGGTAAGAATGCCGATATGAGTGGCGGTACTACTGTAAAATTGGGCTGTATTGAAGGTCTGACTAATGTGTATGGCGGTGCCAGAGATGCAAACATCAAGGGCGGTGTAAATCTAGTAATTACTGGTGGAAACTTTGAGAATGTATTTGGTGGAAACGATACCAGTGGCACCATTCAAGGCTCAATTAAACTCTATATTGAGGAATCTTGCGCTGCACTTAATATTACGAATCTGTATCTTGGTGGTAATTTGGCGCCATATTCAGTTTATGGCTATAAGCAGGGTGCTTCAGGACTTGTTCCAAGACAAAATTCTGGTGATGAAGAAGTTGCAACAGGTACTACTCCTCTTCCTTCTACAGGTAAATATGCTGATCCAGAACTCTACGTAACAAAGTTTACCAAAATTGATAATGTTTTCGGTGGAGGTTATGGTGAAACTGCTGTAGTGTATGGTAGTCCTACGATATTTATTAATGAGGTACCTAATCTTGCCGGTAATATTGGTGAGGTTGGAAATGTCTTTGGTGGTGGTGATGCGGCAAATGTTAAAGGTGACGCAACAATCAATATCGGAACCTCATCGACAGTATATATGAAGACTGATGAAACGGACCATGATGTGAAGGGTGTAAAAATCAACGGAAACATTTATGGTGGCGGTAATGCTGCTGATGTGGAGGGAACTGTGGCAGTGACAATCGGTACTGAAAATCTTAGGCATACAGCGGAAAATGATGGTAAGCAAGGTACAGTTATTACTGGTAACATATTCGGTGGAGGATTAGGTAATACAACAACGGTAACAGGTAGTGTGAATGTGAATATCGGTGGCAATTCTGGAACAGTGGAAACACCGAATTACATTGGCTATGCCGACATTACAGGTGATATCTATGGTGGTAGTGCCAAAGGTAAGGTGAATGCTACGAAGAGTGGTACTGCCCCTAATTTGACATATACAGCATCAACAGGTACTACTAATGTTAATCTCTACGGAGGTACTATTACTGGTAGTATTTATGGTGGCGGTTATGGTAAGGACCCAGTGGACAATACAGATGAAAACTCTTATAACGCAGATGTTTATGGCGCTGTGACTGTTAGTGTATATGGAGGTTCTGTTACGAATGTGTTTGGCTGTAATAATGTCTTCGGCGCTCCGCAGAATACGGTATCTGTAGGTGTTGATGGCGGTATTATTAATAATAATGTATATGGTGGCGGTAATCAGGCGGCCTATACTGTAGAAACAAATCCGAATAAAGACACAGCAGGTAATTATAGGAAATATCCTGTAGTAAACATAAACAATGGCACTATTCAAGGTAATGTCTTTGGTGGTGGCCTTGGTACAACGGCAACGGTAACGGGTAATCCTCAGGTAACAGTTGGTGATAACGTAAGTGGTCATGTAATTGCCATCAAGAAATCTGTCTATGGCGGTGGTGAAATGGCTAGTGTGAATGGCAGCACGAATGTGTCAGTCAGCAATGGTACCATCGGAACGGAAAAAGACGACCTTCCTGAGGGAGTTACAGCGGGTGCTGTATATGGAAATGTCTATGGTGGTGGTTTGGGTAGTGATGGAACAGGTTCCTTAACCGACCTCCAGAAAGTTCAAGCTGGTCTTGTGAAGGGTAACACCAAGGTCACGATTAGTGATGGTAATATCCTGCATAATGTCTATGGTGGCGGTGCGTATGGTTCGGTAGGTACCTTCAACTATGACACTAATGGTAATATTGTTATAGATAATATAACTAACAAAGCTTGTGCTGATGAGACGGGTAAAGCAGAAGTTATCATTACTGGCGGTACTTTTGGCGTTGACGGTCATGAAAATGGTATGGTATTCGGTTCCTCACGAGGTGATGTGGGTGATTTGAATTCAATCCACAATAAGCTGGCATGGGTATACAATACTGATGTGAAGATAGGTACATCAGGTTCTGGTACCGTTTATACGACCCCAACAATTTATGGCTCTGTTTATGGTGGTGGTGAGAATGGTCATAACTACAACAATTCCAATGTATATATATATAGTGGTATTATCGGTATGATTACAGCTCCTGCTGCAGACAATAGTGTTGACAGTGAACTACGTGGAGCGAACTATCCCTATCGTGGTAATGTCTATGGTGGCGGTTGCGGTACGGATACTTACAAAGATGGTACTGAAGAAAAATACAATCCATTGGCAGGTATTGTGCGAGGTTCTGCTACTGTCAACATTTCTGGTGGTTATGTGGTTCACAATGTCTACGGTGCCGGTGCTATGGGTTCTGTGGGAACTGCTGATGTCGCTACCAGTGGTAAGACGACTGTGACCATCAGCGGTGGCCGTATCGGTTATGATGGCAGCAGAAACGGTAACGTTTTTGGTGCCGCCCGTGGTGAGTATGGTACTAGTACTGCTGCGTCTGGTTTTGCTAACGTCAGCCAGTCGGAGGTAAACATCAGTTACGCAACAACTCCTACAGCAGATAATGATGGAAAGACTGAAAACCTCATCGCGGGTTCCGTCTTCGGTGGTGGTGAGGCTGGTACCGTCAAGGGAAGCGTAGCCGTCAACATGACAGGTGGTCTGATTCTGAAAGATGTCTATGGCGGTGGTGCTTTGGCTGATACGCAGACCGATAACTGGAATGGAACAACGTGGGCTGATGGTAAATCTTCATCAAGCAGCACAACTACTGTTAGTCTGACTGGCGGTAGGATTGTTGAGGAAGCCTATGGTGGCGGTCTGGGAGAAGCTGGCAAACCAGCATACGTCTATGGCGACGTAACTGTGAAACTGAATGAGGGTGTTACTTCAACGAGGGGTTGTGCAGTCGGACAGGTCTTCGGTGCTAATAACGTCAATGGTACACCGAAGGGCAATGTCACAGTGCATGTGTATGCTACACAGAGTAATCACACAACGAAGGCAACAAGTGTTGCGCAGAAATTTGTATCTGACAAAGTTGTCAACGAAGCGCTCGAAGACGGCAACGCTACTGTTGATGACCTTAAGGCAATTCTTGCAGACAAGATAATAGTGGGTACTACGTTAAGCATAGAAGGAATTGCCACCTATCAGGCTGTTTATGACAATGCGTCTGCGACTGCAGCAGCAGTTAAGGAAGCAATTAACAATATCACAACAGCCATTACCAGTGCAGCAAACACTGATGCTAAAAAGGCAACTGTTAATGCTCTTCGTTATGACGTGAAGGCAGTCTATGGTGGTGGTAATCAGGCAGCCTATGATCCTGCTTCACCATATACAGCAACAAACACGACTGGTACCAAGTCGCAGGTGATTATCGAGGGCTGTAGCACGACCAGTATCGAAACCGTCTATGGTGGTGGTAATGCAGCAGCGGTACCTGAGACGAATGTAGAAATCAGAGAAGCATACGAGATTGGTAGCGTCTTCGGTGGTGGTAATGGTAAGGATGCTCCTGCACCTGGTGTGGAGAATCCGGGTGCTGATGTGGGTATAAACGGTAGTACAGATTATGGTACGGGTAACGCTAACCTGATGGTGATGGGTGGTTATATCCATGAAGTCTATGGCGGTAGCAATGAGAAGGGTAATATTAGAGGCACCGCTAAGCCTCGAACGAACCCCGATGGAAGCACCTGCGAACTGGAAATAGAAAAGATAGTGGGTGCAGGTAAGAATGCCGACATTAATGGTAATGTCGACATGGTTTTGGATTGTATGCCTTCGAAAAAGGTTCCTTTGCTGTTTGCTGGTGCTGATAATGCTAACGTCAATGGCTATGTGAAACTGACCATTACGAATGGAACATTCGGTAAGGTATTTGGTGGTAATAATGAGGGTGGTGCCATCTTCGGACAGATTCAGGTGAATGTGGAAGAGACGGGCTGTAATCCTATCATTATTGATGAACTCTATGCATGTGGTAACCAAGCTGCATATTCTGTATATGGTTACAAGACTGGTACAGACGGGAAAGCGGTTCCACAGACAGAGGCTGAACTAAGAGCTGCCCTTCATACTGCCCATCCTGAAATAACTGATGACGCAGCGTTTGAGACCCTGTTTGAAAACACGAAGTATGCCGATCCTGTGGTCAATGTCGTATCCTGCACCAGCATTGGTAAGGTGTTTGGTGGTGGTTATGGTGCTAGAGCAACCGTTTATGGCAACCCGACAGTGAATATCAATCAGATTATAGGTACTCCAACAACTGGGGGATTGACAACTCTTGGTCAGATAGGTGTTGCTTATACTGACGAGAATGGAAATCCTGCCGAGGGTGGTATCTTTGGCGGTGGCAACCAGGCTAAAGTCGAAGGTAACACTACGGTGAACATCGGAACTGAGGAATCTTATACTTTGGTTTCAGGATCGAAAACCGCACAGACCATCCTGGGTGCTAACATCGTTGGTGATGTGTATGGTGGTGGTAATCTGGCTGATGTGACTGGTAATACTAATGTGAATATTTGTGCGAGGTATAATACATCGACTAGTAAGTGGGAAGGTGTCACACCGGGAACTTCCGGCGTTATCATAGCAGGTGATGTGTTCGGAGGCGGTAAGGGTGAAGCAGCTGAAACTGGTGATCGTGCTTTCTATTGTGAGAAAGCAATGGTCGGCAAAAACGATGACAATACAGGTACTACTACCGAAAATGCCAACTATGGTACGCATGTCCGTATTGGTAACGGAACGGTGAATGGTAGCGTCTATGGTGGTGGCGAGATTGGCCGAGTGGAATTCCATACAGAGGTTACTATCGGCTACGGAAACGGAACTAGCGGAGCTGCTAAATCACCTATTATCAGGGATAATGTATTCGGTGCAGGTAAGGGTGCAAATACGCATGGATACTCCGGATTGGTTCGTGGTGATAGTAAAGTCACTGTTCAAGGCGATGCCAAAGTGGGACAGAGTGTCTATGGCGGCGGTGAGATGGCTTCGGTGGGTAAATATGTCCTTGGAACTGATGGACTTCCTGTAGAGCATAAATGGGGAGGAAGATGTTATGTTACCGTCCAAGGCTATACTGAAATCGGTCCTGATGACATGACGATGACGGCGGCGGGTGGTCCTGTTAATAGCGGACACGTCTTTGGCGCCGGCAAGGGTGTTGTGCCTTATGAAGGAATCACAGGCGATCCTTATAGTATTGAGCCTACTGGAAAAGTGACATACACGAGCACTGATGAAGAAGGTTACTTTACATTTATCAGAAGCTTGGCTCTGGCATCCTACACCGATGTGACCATTGGTGGTAACACGTTCGTGAAAGGCTCCGTCTATGGTGGTAGCCAAAATGGTCGTGTACAGGAGAATACTAAAGTGACAATATCGGGTGGTCAGATTGGTAATGGTTATGTGCAGATGGCTGACGACGGTACGTACCTGACTACAAAGATGAGCTTAAATCGCCCATACTCTGAAGCTGAGTGGTCAGCAGGACACCTGATTACCACGAATGACCCAAGCCCACTGCAAACAGCAGTTGGTTCCAATTATTCATCATCTCTGCCCGAATGTGCAAGCTGGGATTACGGAAAGACTGTAGGAACAACGAAGGTATATGCACCTTATGATCCGTATGCCCATGATGATGGCTATTATTACAACGGCACAACCAAAGGTAATTACGCTGAGGGTGCTTTGCCTATAGCTTCTGATGGTCATACCTTCTATGGCAATGTGTTCGGTGGTGGCTCTGGTTATTTCCCCTATAAGGATAGAAATGGACAGAGTCGCTGGCTGATGTCTGCCGGTTCTGTTGGTGGAAATACCGAGGTGAATATCACAGCAGGTCATATCCTGACAAACGTATATGGTGGTAACGAGATGACCAATGTGGGAGGTAAGAGTACTGTCAAGATGAGTGGCGGTACGCTCGGTGTGCCACGTACGTTGGACCAGATTATCGCACATCCTTTGACCTGTTACCTCTTCGGTGCAGGTAAGGGTGACCAGCGTGTGTTCTTCAACAAAGCCACGAATGTGGAAGATGTGGACGTTCAGATTTCCGGTGGTTGGATTTACGGCTCCGTATTTGGTGGTGGTGAGGATGGTCACGTGCTGCGTGACGTGAAGATGACCATCAGTGGCACCGTTGGCACTGATGCCGAGGCGCTTGCAGGTACAGCCACTAAGATTGGTACCTGGGGAACGTCTTACGTCGATGGTAACGTGTTCGGTGGCGGTCGTGGCTTTGGTGCCGATGCGTATACCGCAGGTAATGTGGCAGGTAGTGTCAAAATGGACATCAGTGGTGGTAAGGTGCTTGGAAGTATCTATGGTGGTGGACGTCTAGGCTCCGTGGGTTATGGACTATATAATTCTACAGGAGATGAGGCTGCCAACTATGGTGCCATGCGTGATGATACGAAGGATGACGCGGGCACAACCACAACTTATTATACTACAGATGGTCTGAATAAACTCGGACGTGGACACATTGTTATCGAAATCAGTGGCGGTCAGATTGGTAATGAACTTGAATACATCGTACCTAATACAGATGCTACTACAGGCAATACACCTAATACCATCATTGAAACTGACTTTACAAAGTGGAGTGATGACGATTGGAAGAAATGGAAAAAGTATAATAGTATTCCCAATACCGAATTTGACAAAACGACCGGTCGCCTGACTCATACCAAGGGCGGTAACGTGTTTACTGGTGGAATGGGACGACGGACACAGTTGGATGGAGTGACGCCTATCTCCGATGTTGACTGGTGGAAACTGGGTAATGCCAAGAGCACCAAATTGACCATTAAGACGGGCGCTGTCATCAAGAGTAATGTATATGGTGGTGGCGAGCTTGGTGCTGTTACGCCTTTTACCAGTGGAACAACTGTTCAAGGTGGTACTACTGAAATTGATATTCAGGGTGGTGCCATTGGTCAAGCAATTGGTTCGGGTGCAGATCAATACACCTTCGGTTCTGTCTTTGGTGGCGGTATGGGTAGTGAAGCCGACTTGGCCACTTATGCAAAGATTGGCGGCAGCGTGCAAAGCACCAAGGTTACGATGTCGAATGGTACTGTGTTGGCCAGTGTCTATGGTGGAGGTGAGCTGGCGCTGGTTGAGGGTAGTCATACTACCGCCGACAGTAAAGTCGTTGGTACAGAAATCAACATCAGTGGCGGCTATATCGGTAAAGACAGAGTCGTTTCTGGTGAGAATACATATTATTTTGGTGGTGCCGACATGGGTAATGTCTATGGCGGTGGTAAAGGTAGCCTCAACACATATGACGCAGGTCTTATAAAAACCAATACGCTGGTCAATATTAGTGGTACACCAACCATATACCATAATATATATGGTGGTGGTGCCTATGGTACGGTGGGTGAATTTAATTATCCCACAGACGGAAGTTATAATGTCACGAGTCTTAAGACAGAAAATACGGGTACGGCTATGGTGACTATTACTGGCGGAACAATAGGCACAAACGGCAAGGAGAATGGTATGATCTACGGTTCGTCACGAGGTGATGTGTCTAAGGCTGCTGATGGCCAAGATCCAAATAACAAACTGGCATGGGTCAACAATGCCAATGTGATTATCGGAACCGCCAATGGTTCAGATACGGATTTGGCGATTAAGGGTTCTGTCTATGGTAGTGGCGAGAACGGCCATGTCTTGAACAATACTGCGGTTACCATTCATAGTGGTACTATTGGTATACCAGAAGGTGAACCTGTTAACGGCCTAAGCGGTGCCCAGTTCCCGAACCGTGGTAATGTCTATGGTGGTGGTTGTGGTACGGATGACTTTGTTGATAATGGCAAGCATTATTTCAATAAAACGGCTGGTATTGTTCGAGGAAATGCAACTATCACGATGGATGGTGGCTATGTGGTGCGCAATGTCTATGGTGGTGGTGCCATGGGTTCTGTAGGCGGTTTCACTAGAGATGCTTCGAAAGCCGATACAGATCCATATAAAGCTGATATCTACGTACCAACAAAAATAGCTACTGGCTCGGGCAAATGCTCGGTCGCTATCAGTGGAGGTACGGTAGGCCCCAAGAGCGGAGACGTTCCTGAAGATGCAGGTAACGTGTTTGCTGCGGGTAGAGGTGAGATTCATGATGCCACAGAGTATCCTAACTATGAACGTGTCATCTATGTCAACGATGCAGAGGTAACTATTAGCAATACTGCTTCTATTAAGGGCTCTGTCTTTGGCGGCAGCGAGGCCGGTCACGTATGGGGTAATACTCATGTGTCGATTGCTGGAGGAACAATAGAGAAGTCAGTATATGGTGGCGGTGAAGTCGGTTGGGTACGAGGTGCCGTAGCAGTCGATATGACCGAAGGTAATGTTACCAAAGACGTCTATGGTGGTGGTGCCCTGGCCGATACGAATATCGGTAACGTTACGAATTATGGCGCGACAGACCAGTCAATAGCATCTACTGCAACGTATAATACTGCTGTCAGCTTGAAGGGTGGTGTCATTTCGGGCTTTGCCTATGGTGGTGCTTTGGGTGATACCAATACACCTGCTTATGTCTATGGTGACGTAACGGTGAAACTGAATGAAAACAAAACCGCTGGCGACAAGGGATGTATCGTTGGAAAGGTCTTCGGATGTAATAATCTGAATGGTACGCCGAAGGGTAAGGTGCGGGTGTATGTATATGCCACACAGAATAAGAATGCCTCATATGCAACGATTGGCAGCAATAAAACAGACACAGGGCGCCATGATGGATTTGAAACACTAACAGGAGATCAGACAACGACATACGATGTGGAAGCCGTTTATGGTGGTGGTAACCTATCGCCTTACGAACCGGTTGATGCATACTCTGATGATGAAGCAAAGAAAAATGCTGCCCAAACGGAAGTCTATATTAACGGCTGCGGCCTGACGAGTATTAAGTATGTCTATGGTGGCGGTAATGCGGCCTCAGCACCAGCAACCAATGTCCTTGTGACGGGTGCCTACGAGATTGAGGAATTGTTTGCCGGTGGTAATGGTAAGGATGAATACGTAATCAACGGTAAATACTATGTGAATCCGGGTGCCAATGTGGGATATACGAACTATACGCATCTTGACGGTAATGGAGATGGATCAGCTACCTCTCCGTATAATTGTGTAGAGAATGCCGATGCCACGACCAAGGAACAACGACAAACAGCAGCCAATGGCTATATGTATGGTTCGGGTATTGCTCGTATTGAGGTTTTAGGTGGTTATATTCACGCAGCCTATGGCGGTAGTAACGAGAAAGGTAATGTCCGATATCAAGCATGGTCGAAGTATGAGGAAGGCAGTGATTGTGCCCTCCAGGTACAAGAGACCTATGGTGGCGGTAAGAACTCGGAAATCGACGGTGAAATCAAACTGAATCTGGGCTGTACGACGTACATGCCGGAAATCTTTGGTGGATCGAAGAATGCCGATGTGTTTAGTGATATTGAACTGAACATTGCCAATGGACGCTATGACAGGGTATTCGGCGGTAACAATACCAGTGGTAATATTCACGGATCTATCACCGTCAATATTAAAGAGAATGGTTGTGTGCCTATTAACATCAAGAACTTGTATCTTGGTGGCTATCTGGCAGGCTATTCTATCTATGGATATAAGGATGACGGAACGATAAGAACAAAGGCAGAATATGATGCTCTTGAAGATAAATCTGGAATTGTCGTCAGAAAAAATCCTCGTATCAATGTGATTTCTGCGTCTCGTATTGACAGCATTTTCGGTGGTGGCTATCAGGCGACCGTTGTGGGTGACCCGCATGTTAACATCAATATGGAGCAGGGTAGGGTCGAAGTTTCGGGAAAGACACTGAAAGAAGGAACGACAGATGTGTACATCTATAAAGACGGTAATAATACGGAATATGCATCAGATGCATATACGATAGAAAATGTCGGCGAACAATATTATGCTGTCCTTCCTCTCGGAACTATCGGCAACGTCTATGGTGGCGGTAACGAAGCTGACATCATCGGCGACACGTATGTGGAAATCGGTACAGGCACCTATCATGACGCTAATGGCAACTTAGTGGCAATAACCCCAGCCCGTAATGCTGCCATGATTACAGGCAGTGTGTTCGGTGGCGGTAAGGGTGTGGCCGACTCATTCTTATGCGACAAGGCGATGGTGGGTGTCATGGACAAAGGCTTCGGCAGTACCCATGTCACTATTGAAAACGGTACGGTGAACGGTAACGTCTATGGTGGTGGTCAGATTGGCCGCGTGGAACATGATACATGGGTAACGATTGGTAAAGAAGGTGATGAAACGAATAGTCCTGTTGTCAAAGGTGACGTATTTGGTGCAGGTAAGGGCCTCAAGACCCATGGCTACTCAGCACTGGTACGTGGTAAAGCGACTGTCACTGTTCAGGGTAAAGCCCACGTTGAAGGTAGCGTCTATGGCGGTGGTGAGATAGCTTCCGTTGGCAAATATAAAGTGAAGAAAGCTAAAGGTGACCCTGCTGATGCACCTGATTGGGTACCTGTGGGTATGCCGTATTCGTTGTACGATGAAACCAGTGAAAGTGGAAATTGTAATGTTGTCGTCCGCGACAATGCCATCATCGGTCCGGAAACCCCGATGCAGATGAAGAAGACGGGTGATCCCGATGATACAGGTCATGTCTTCGGTGCCGGTAAGGGTGTCCTGCCTTATGAAGGTTATGGAGTGGTAGGTGATGATTGGGTTGCGGTACCTTGGCGTATGGCACCTGACAATAAGATAGATTATTATAGTGAGGATAAATATGTAAAGAAAGAAGACGGTCTTGATTATAAAGCTGCATACCTTCAGTTTATTGAGACGCTGGCATTGGCAACTGAGACCAATGTAAATATTAGCGGCAACGCCTTCGTCAAGGGCTCTGTCTATGGCGGTAGCATGAATGGTCATGTGCAGCACCATACTCGTGTGACGATTGCTGGTGGACAAATTGGTGCTGGCGATGGAATGTCGCAACCCTATAAAGAAACTGATTGGACTGGCGAAACGACTCCTGCTGGCGGATGGAAGGAGTGTGCCCACTGGGATTATGTAGATAATGGCGCTCCTTACGACCCATTGGCTACGGCGGAAGGTAAATACGATTACACGAATTATCCGTTCATTCCTGAGGCCGACCGCCTGACATCATCAGAAGGTGGCCTACCAACGGCAACTGACGGACATACCTACTATGGTAATGTGTTTGGAGGTGGTAGTGGTGTCATTCCGTATGCTCCAGGCTTGTGGCACCGTGCATCTGGTTCTGTAGGTGGTGACAGCTATGTAACGATTACTGGCGGACATATTCTGACCAGCGTCTATGGCGGTAACGAACAGACCGATGTGGGTACGTACACCAAGGCCGATCCTACAGTTCCCGCAACAGGTGGTAAGTGTACCGTCACTATGACGGGCGGTACTGTGGGTGTTCCTCTCGAACATAAAGAAAATTATCCCGTGACGGGTCACCTTTTCGGTGCAGGTAAGGGTGATAAGCGTATTCTCTTCAATACCTGGACGAATGTCGCTAAAACGGAAGTGAATGTCAGTGGCGGTACTATCTATGGTAATGTCTATGGCGGTGGTGAGGATGGTCACGTAATGAGTCTCTCTAAGATGACTATCAGTGAAGCTGATGCTACAACGAATCCGACCATCATTGGTACGACGGGAACATCTGGCTATGACGGTGATGTCTTTGGTGGTGGACAGGGATCTGTTACAGCATTGACTGCCGGCGTGGTAGGCGGTAACGTCAACCTGAGCATTGAAGGCGGTACCATGAAGGGCTCTGTCTATGGTGGTGGCCGCCTAGCTTCGGTAGGAACCTTCTTTGCAATGGCATCAGCAGCAAATTACGGTAGAATGCAGGATGGTGACGACCACGGTAACATCGTTGTTAATCTGACTGGTGGTACTATCAAGCAGAATGTCTTTGGCGGCTGTATGGGTTCGACGGCGGACAACCGTCTGGGTGTATCGAAGAATGTCACTGTGAACCTGAACGGCTATGAGACAAAAACTGGTGAAACAACAACCACTGAGATGGTGGCTGATAACAAGAAGGGTTGTGTGGTGAAGGGTAGCGTCTTCGGATGTAACAACCTGGAGAGTTCACCGTTGGGAGATGTTCTGGTACACGTCTATGGTACGCAGAAAGATGGTGCTTCCCAGATAGCCAACACTGCTGGAAGTGGTGAAACGGCTGCTGTGGAGAATGCCAAGACACCTGCCACGCAGGATGCAAATGGAGAATTCAATCTTAGCTCTTTCGATGTGAAGGCAGTGTATGGTGGTGGTAATCTGGCGGCTTATAAGCCTGAGGGTCCCAACGTAACGTCAACAGACTATGACTACGCAAATACGACGCATGTCGCTAAGGTAATTATCGATGGATGCGGACGTACCAGCATCGGACAGGTCTATGGCGGTGGTAATGCTGCATCGACACCGGCTACGGAGGTCACCGTCAATGGTACTTACGAAATTGGAGAATTGTTCGGCGGCGGTAATGGTAAGGATGACATTACAATAAATGGTGTAACGAAGCCTAATCCTGGTGCTAATGTTGGATACTATAATTATTCTCAATACGTGGAAAAGGACGGCAAGACAGTGGTCGAGGATATGCCTGCTTATGACACGAAGGAGAAACGACTGAACAGCGCTATTCAATATGGTACTGGTAAGGCTGCCGTGAACATCTTCGGTGGTAAGATTCACCGTGTCTTTGGTGGTTCGAACACCAAGGGTAACGTGCGCCAAAGTGCTATCACCTTGCTGGAGGAAGCTGGAGGTTGTGATTTCTGCGTCGATGAGGCTTATGGCGGTGGTAAGAGTGCTCCGATGGATGCTGAGGCGAAACTGCTGATGTCTTGTATCCCAGGATTGAAGGCTGTCTATGGTGGTGCTCAGGCTGCTGATGTCTATGACGATGTCTCGGTAACGATTACCAACGGAAACTTCGACCGTGTATTCGGTGGTAACAATCTGAGTGGTACCATCCGTGGTAAGATTACCGTCAATGTTGAGGAAACGGGCTGTCGTCCTGTCATCATCGGTGAGCTGTATGGTGGCGGTAACCAGGCTGGATATTCGGTATATGGCTATAACGATGACGGTAGTATGATAGAGTCTGGAGAAACTCCATTGTATCAGGATCCTCAGGTCAACGTCAGGTCGTTTACCAGCATTGGCAACATCTATGGTGGTGGCTATGGTAAAGGTGCCAAGATGGTGGGTAATCCGACGGTGAACATCAACGTGGTTGAAGGCGACAAGAAGGATTATACTTATGATAATGATCAGTCAACATATAAGGTCGGAGAGGATAACGTACCTTATTACGACGCCAATGGCTTCAAAGAACTAACCCTTACGGTTGACGGTCATTCGGTAGTACTTCCGTCGCATACCAAGGGCAAGATTGGTGCCATCAACAATGTCTTCGGTGGCGGTAATGCTGCTGAAGTCGTTGGTAACACAAATGTGAATATCGGTACCGAGGTGGGTAATGAGGTCAATATGGTTTCGCTGCCTATTGTTGATACGAATGGAGACCCCGTTTTAGGTACTGATGGTAAACCGACATACGAAAAGAAGACCGTTGTCGGTGCCGATATCCGTGGTAATGTCTATGGCGGTGGTAACAACGCTGAAGTGACTGGTAACACGAACGTGACGATCGGTAAGCAGGCAGAGTAAAGCAATGCTGAACGATAACCGCCGCAAGGGTTTCCCTGCGGCGGTTGTTGTTTTATGGTGGTTGTCGTTTAGTTGCGATGGAAGAAGAGGCTGTAAATAGATTACCGTGGTAAGCGGCTGACCCTTGATGGCTCACCTGCATCGGTATTGTCTATATCGGTGTCTATTGAGCCGCCTTCATCGCTGCCGCCATGCCATTCATCGGATGCTTTCTTGTAGCTCTGAATCTGCTCATCGGTAGCACGTTCCAGGTAGAACTCGATACCATCTTGGTTATAAGTTAGCGTATAGCCGTTGAAGTGCAGTTTGTCGTTGCTGTCCTTTTCGTCATAATCCACTTTTATCTTACCTTCTTCGTCGATGGTGTACGTGAATCCCGTTTCGTGGCGGTTAATAGCGGAATAGATCATTTCACCCTCCCTCATGACATTGAGCTCTTTCCAACCGTAGCCGTCGGCATCGAAATGGAAAATCAGGGTGAGCATATCTGCGTCATCGGGAATGACGATGCCTGAACTGGGATCTGCCTCAAGACCGCTTACAGGCAGTTCCATAATCCACTCACCA
>ONMN01000103.1 GCA_900318885.1 uncultured Prevotellaceae bacterium
TTCTTGATGGCCATCGTCAGCGTATCGTCGCACTTGCTCGGAGTCAGGCAGCCTGACGGGTGGTTATGCACAGCCGCGAGGATCGTTGCATTCGACAGCACCGCCTCGCGCATCATCACCCGTATGTCGGCACAAGTCTCGGTAATACCTCCCTGGCTGATACGTACCGACTTTATCAGCCGGTAGTTCTGATTCATCAGCAGGATATGAAACTCCTCCGTCTGCAGGTCGCGCATCCTTGGAAACATATAGTTGTAAATCCTCACTGCCGTACCCATGTCGGGTTTCGGCTCTGCTGCTGCCATCTGCCTGCGCCTGCCGAGTTCCACCGCTGCCATAATCTTACAAGCCGTCTGCACGCCCACGCCCTCGATGTCCTCCAACTCGTCGAAACGAGCCTTGCCAAGCGCATTTAGATTATTGCCGAATTTGCGCAGGATGTTGTTGGCCACGTCAACGGCACTCTGCTGAGCCGTGCCGCATCCCACCAGCAGGGAAATCAGCTCTGCATCGCTCATCTGCTCTGCGCCGAGGTTCTGTAGTTTGTCACTTGGGCGGTCTTGTGGTGCCCACTGCTTAATGCTAAGTCTTAATGCTGCATTCATAATCAGTTATAATATTGTTTGGTTCTACGATAATTCTTTGTCTTGGCGAGGAAGAGCGTCATGCGCACGTCTGCCCCTGCTGCCTGCATCTGCTCGATGAAAGCGTTAGCGGTCTGACAGGTCGTGCAAATGTCATCTATCAGCAACACCCGCTTGCCTTGAAAGTAGTCGCTGTCTATCTGCACATTGCTCTCCGTCTGCTTGCCGTGCTTGCGGCTGATATGCACCTTTTCGCGCTTTCCGACCACTTGGATATGCTCAAAGCCGTTGATGGCTCCGCACTTGGCGCACACGTCAGCCGAGAACCGCTTATATCTGCGGTCGTTCGTGCGCTTGCAACTGGCAGGGATGCAAACGATGATGGTATTTGTCAAGTCCATCTGCGAGAGAGCCTTGCTTACAAGCTTCGTAGCCCAATGGGTAGCGAATCTCTGCCCTGCCTTGAACCCAAGCAGAAATCGGTCGGTCTCTTGCGTCTCGAAGTTCGCTTTGCGCATGTACCGCTGCGGAACGTAGTCTAAAAGTGCAATTTTGAGCATCTTGTATCTGAGTTTTAATCTTTTCCCTTTGGTTTGGAGCTTTTGCTCCTTGCCGTCTGCGGGACTTGTTTTTACGATGCTCACAAAAGGTGGCCGTCAGCGATAAGGCAGTCGGAAGGTTACGTTGCCAACAGTCCGAAATACTCGTTCACCAATGGGGAAAGGAAGATTTCTGTCTGCTGGCAATGAATACCGAGGCCATTCGACGACAGCCATTTACCTTTGCATCGGAAAATCTGGCACCGTTGACGGCCAAGGCGTTCAAAGACAAACAGGAAACAAAAAACCCACTCCAGTTACGAAGTGGGAATGAATATCGAAGATGACTGTCTCTACATGTTTTTCAGACTTTTCTTTTATAGAGGAAGACTCGATAAATTGTCTTCTATAGGAATCTCATAATTATCCATTTCTGAAAAATCAATCATTCCTTCATTTGCAAATGCACCACAATCCTCACGGAAATCCAGTAAGAAATCACCGACAGGCCCTCTTACGTTCTTTGTAATGAAGATTTGAGCCTTATTATGGAGATCTCGCCCATAGCTATCCTCATAGATTTTATAAACAGACGGACGGTTGACTATCATAAGCACATCAGAGTAGCCATCTATGCTTTCTCTATCATTGAGTTCTTTAATAGTTGGGTGCATCTTCTCATAATTAGATTCACCAACAACACCATTCATATAGGCTGTAATGAAGATAGGAACGTTCAATTCGCGAGCAAGTTGCTTCACTCTGCCGACCATTGATGTTTCAAAATGATGATGATGATATACCAATTCTATGCCATCAAGGAAAATTGCTTTGAGATGATGCTTTTCCACAGCATTCTTGCACATATCGCAGATTGGTCCTTCTTCAAAATGAAGGGAATCTTCAATAATAATGGGAGCTTGTACTAGTTTATCCATCTTGTCATTAAGAATTGACCATTGCCTGTCATTTATATCTCCATTAAGAATGTTCCTAAGCGGCAATCCTGCTTGCAACGCAATCAACCGGTCAACACTTGCTTCCTTGACGTATCTTAATGAGTAGAACAACACGGGGATTTTATTCTCCACAGCCATATTCCTCATTATGGACATCTCCAATGACAACCTACCCATATTTGACCTGCCTGCTATCGTTATCAGTTCACCTTCTTGAAATCCACACACCGCTTCATCCAATTTATAGAAACCTGAGTGCAAGCCGGGTGTCCCAGTATTCAAAGCAGCCCTTCGAATAAGTCGCTCCAGCGATCTCTTGGTACAAGTACCAACATGTAGCAGCTCTTCCTGCCTATTCTCATTTGATTTATTCATATGCAATATTGTATTTTTAATGATAACTTTTGAAGTAAAAAACCTCACGGCCTTCACAGGAGGTGAGGGAATGCATAATCTGATTAATCGTATGAACTAAAAGATATTATCCTGAATAATCTTAGTACCTTAATACTAACCTATCATATCTTGACCATAGCCGACTGGCTGCGACTGGCGAGCTGGCTTATCTCTGTGCCATAGCTCTGCTGGAGTGCCGATCTCAGCAGCACTTCTTTCTCAGCTCCACCAGTCAGCCGCAGGTATCTGATGCCCATTTCCGGCGTGATTTCCTTGTCGGGCAAGTCCACCCCATTCAGGCGAGCCCACACCATGTAGTCGCCATTGCGGGTTTTCTTGATTCCACTCTCATTGAAGTGTAGTGTCTCGTTCAGCCCTTCGTTCAGCGGACTCGGCTTCAGGGCGAGTTCATCCCTCGACTCCATAATCCGGCTTTCCTCTATCAGAACGTCGTCCGCCTCGGAGAGAACCTTGTCCACCTGATTGATGTTCAGCATCACCATCGGCACGACGAGACCGTTACCAGCGTCTCTGTCCCAAAGCTTCAGATGATACTTGCTGGCCATCGACACCGCGTCGTCACCCAGAGCCTCGTAGAAGTCCTGCTGCTCCGTCAGCACATGGTCGTAGCGATACCTGCTGAGGAAAGAGTTGTACTCCTCCATGATATCATCCGTCTTCAGCTGCCGTTGCATCTCCACCGAATTGTAGTTTAACAGCGTGTGCTTCACATCTTCGAGCTGAGTATTCAGCATGTTACCCGTACTGATGATATAATCTCCACCACCCATCATGTTCCATTCCTGGCCGTAAACCAGATTGATGGTCTTGCCGCTTTCTGTGAACAGATTGACGCTTCCGCGACCATCGAAATCGACGAAGCATATATTCTCTGTGGTGTCAATGTCGCCGTCTTTCGAGTAGATGGGGAACTTCCCAAGATTCACGATGGCATGATCATTGCGGTTAAACTGAAGCAGATAGTCCAAGGTCTGCTGAGCCAAAGAAAGCCTGTCGGCCTTATAATCCTCTTCCGATGACCATCCGGCAACATTGATTTCAGCGTGTTTCCAGAGACTGATAGGATTCAAGTCAGTGAGCAACAATGCTTCTCTGCCCTCATCACTGAGATTCATCCAACTGATGGCACCTTCATCCATCAGCTTTTCACTCGTCTGCCACCCCAGCACTTCAAAAATTCTGTTGGCATCATCGTCAAAGACAAACCAATTGTCACCATTCGGGAAAATAACAATGTCATCACGCCGGCTCTTTATCTTCGCGCGCTCTTTTCTCAAAGCCCGGATGTCATCCGAGAAAGTTTCGTCATTACCGACGGTATTCATTCTTTCTTGTGTCATAGTCGTTATGGTAATGGAAACTCGATAGTTTTGATAATCACACCACCTTCCTTGTCGAAGAAGAACCAGCGTTCGGCGCGGTAGTCCATTTCGTGCCCGCCTTTTGCCTCGTAGTCAATCTTCACCTTCCATCCGTTCCATTCGCCTTTCTTGTC
>ONMN01000023.1 GCA_900318885.1 uncultured Prevotellaceae bacterium
CACAAATCTTACGAATAATCCAAGTACAGAAAAAATTCGTGTAATTCGAGAGATTCGTGTTCAAAAAAAATTTTGCGTTCAACGACACTATGGAAAACATGCGCTTTAAAATCTCTCAGTACGCCTGTGCGGTGCTGCTCATCGTGAGTAGCATTGCGCTGGTTTCCTATCAGGTCATCATGATCGACGATGTGTCGAACGGACTGCTGGTCTATGTCGCACAGGCCTGCTGTCTTTTCTACCTTTTCCTGACGAAGAAATCCTTCGGGCCTGTGGTGTAGAGGTTACCGAAATTCTCGTAATTATATATACCAACGTGCGAGCCGAGCGTGTGCTGGGCGCAGTAGAGGTAGAGGTCGCGGTAGGTGCCGTCGGGGGATTCGGTGGCATGGCCGACGAGGTTGCGGCTGAAGCGGTCGCACATCCATACACCCAGCTCGTTGCTCCACGAGTCGGCGAACGACTGTTCGTAGGGGCCTGCTATTCTTTGTATTTTGCTCACTTATTCGTACCTTTTCGCTGCGCGAGAAGGTACTCTCGCTCGAAAGAACAAAGAAAAACATGTTTTCCTTTGGTTCTTTGCTCGCTTATTCGTATCTTTCTCCATTGGAGAAGATAGGCTGCACCTCAGAAAAATCCAAAAAAATTTGGTTTTTCGTTCGGTTTGCACTACCTTTGCAGGGAAATATGAAAAGACTGATTATTTTAATTATAATAATATGTGGCGTAATAGGCGCCAAGGCCGAGCCGAAATATGAGGTGAGGGCGGTGTGGCTGACCACCATCGGTGGCATTGACTGGCCACGCAGCTATGCTCACGACGGTATGGGAATTACCGAGCAGAAACGGCAGTTGACGAACATGTTGGACCGGCTGAAACAGGCTGGCGTAAACACGGTGTTGCTACAGACACGCGTCAGGGCAACGACGATATATCCGTCGCAGTTAGAGCCGTGGGACGGCTGCATGAGCGGCAAACCGGGACGCTCGCCAGGCTACGACGCCCTGCAATTCGCCATCGACGAATGTCACCGCCGCGGCATGGAACTGCACGCATGGGTGGTGACAATACCCATCGGCAAATGGACCACCTACGGTTGTCAACAATTGAAAAAGCGCTACCCGTCGCTGGTGAAGAAAATCGGCGACGAGGGATATATGAACCCCGAACTGACAGGCACGGCGGACTATCTGACGAACATCTGCGAGGAGATTACGAGCCGCTACGACATCGACGGCATCCACCTGGACTACATCCGCTATCCTGAGACGTGGAAGGGTCCTAAGTCGGCCGAGAACATCACCCGCATCGTGCACGCCATCAGTCGTCGGGTGAAGGCCTACAAGCCGTGGGTGAAGATGAGTTGTTCGCCCATCGGCAAGTACGACGACCTCAGCCGCTACTCGTCGCGCGGATGGAATGCCCGCCGACAGGTGGCACAGGACGCTCAGGGGTGGTTGCGCGACGGACTGATGGACCAGCTGTATCCGATGATGTATTTCCAGGGCAACAACTTCTACCCCTTCGCCATCGACTGGCAGGAACAGAGTTACGGCCGCACCATCGTCTCCGGACTGGGCATCTACATGCTCCATCCGCAGGAGCGCAACTGGCCGTTGGCAGAGGTAAAGCGACAGATGAACGTGACGCGGCAGCTGGGCATCGGCCACTGCTATTTCCGCGCGAAATTCCTGTTGGACAACGTCAAGGGCGTCTATAATTTCGTCAGTCTGTTTGACCGCCAGCCCGCACTCATTCCCCCGATGACGTGGGCACAAAGCCTCGCCCCGACGGCTCCGACGACGCTCGACGTGACACGTAGCGCACTGGGCGACCGCATCACGTGGAAAGGTGCCGCCGACCGCAGCGACGGTCCATATCTGATGTATAACATCTATGCGTCACCGACGCCGCCCGTAGACACCAGCGACCCCGCCAACCTGATAGCCACCCGCTATCTGTGGCGACAGCTGGACGTCCAGCGCACGGCGACACGCTCGCCCCGCATGTATTACGCCGTGACGGCCATGGACCGCTACGGCAACGAGAGTCCCGCCATTCAGGAGCCGCGTGCGCAGTCGTCGCCCGGCGGTCTCCGTCGTCCCTTAACCCCGATGACGCAGACCCCATGGAGAAAGTAATACTCGGTATAGACCCCGGCACGAACATCATGGGCTACGGCGTCATCAAGGTCATGGACAACAAGGCCGAAATGGTGACGATGGGCGTGATAGACCTGCGCAAATTCGGCGACGGATATCTGAAACTGGGGCATATCTTCGAGCGCGTCACAGGCATCATCGACGGATATCTGCCCGACGAGATGGCCATCGAAGCTCCGTTTCTGCAGAAGAACGTGCAGACGACACTGAAACTCGGTCGCGCCCAGGGAACAGCCATCGCCGCAGCCATCCACCACGGGGTGCCCGTGCACGAATATGCGCCGATGAAAATCAAAATGGCCATCACGGGCAATGGTGCCGCGTCGAAGGAACAGGTGGCAGGAATGTTGCAGCGACTGTTGAAGTTCGACAAGGAAGCGCTGACGAAATTCATGGATGCGACGGACGCGCTGGGTGCGGCATACTGCCATTTCATGCAGATGAACCGCCCGGAAAGCCAGGTGCACTACAAGGGTTGGAAGGATTTTGTGAACAAGAACAAGGATAAGGTAAAGAAATGAAGGTTACAGCGATTATAGGACGAAACGGCAGCGGCAAGACTGCCTATGTGGACCAGTTGCGCAAGACGCTGGCATCCGACAAGGTGCGCTATATTGCATTCTCCGACTCATACGGTCCGAACGTCGACAGCCAGTACTACCTGCAGTTACGCTGGAACCAACACGACATAGACCAAGAGACGCCCACCACCGGCGAACTGCTGGAGCGCGCCTATCTGTTGGTGGGCGAAGACACCGACGAGCGACGCCGGATGAAAGAGCACCTGTATGCGCTGTTCCACATGGACGCGCTGCTGGACAAGCTCATCATCACGCTGTCGAGCGGCGAACTGCGAAAGTTCCAGTTGACGAAGACGCTCTTTGCCAATCCGCGACTGCTCATCATGGACAATCCGTTTATCGGTCTCGATGCCGAGACACGCGACCAGCTGAAGGAGCTGTTGCAACTGTTGGCTCACGAGCGCGACATGGATATCATGCTCGTCATTGCCAAGAGCGACGACCTGCCGGATTTCGTAGATGAGGTCATCACCCCCACTCCCGATGGGCCCGCTACCATTCCCGCCGATTCATCAACGGACCCAATTCCCGCCCACGTCCTTTCTGACGCACAGCGGGAAGCGATTCTGGCACTTCCATATACCGACACCGACTACGACTGCCAGCGCGTGGTGGACATGCGAAACGTCACCATCCGCTACGGCGAGCGAACCATCCTGAAGGATATCGACTGGACGGTGATGAACGGCGAGCGGTGGGCACTGTCAGGACAAAATGGCAGCGGCAAGTCGACATTGCTGTCGCTGATCTGTGCCGACAATCCGCAGAGCTATGCCTGCGACATCACGTTGTTCGACCGTCCGCGCGGTTCGGGCGAGAGCATCTGGGACATCAAGAAACATATAGGCTATGTATCGCCCGAGATGCACCGCTCGTACAAGCGCAACCTGCCAGCGATACGCATCGTAGCCAGCGGACTGATGGATTCTGTGGGTCTGTATGCCGTGCCGAATGCAGACGACTACGACAAATGCCGTTGGTGGATGAATGTATTCGGCATCAGCCACTTAGCCGACCGTCCGTTCCTGCAGATGTCGAGCGGCGAACAACGACTGGTACTGCTGGCGCGCGCCTTCGTCAAAGACCCGCAACTGCTGATACTCGACGAGCCCCTGCACGGACTCGACCTCTGGAATCGTCAACTGGTGAGGGACGTCATTGAGACGTTCTGCCAGCGACGCAATAAGACAATGATCATGGTGACTCACTACATGGAAGAGTTGCCTGCTAATATTACGCACCATAAGATTTTGGCACGGAATTTGTAGCAAGAACAAGTGTATGACAAATCAATTTTCACCCAAGGTATCTGAAATCCTCGCTTATTCGCGTGAAGAAGCCGCTCGACTGGCCAGTCAGAATGTGGCCCCAGAACACCTGTTGCTCGGCATGATGCGCATGAAGGAAGGTCCCGTCGCGGACTTGTTCCAACGCATGAACATCGACGTGCCAAGCATCAAGAGCGAACTGGAATCGCGCGTTAGAGTGGACGATTTCGTGAGACCAAACTATACACAGCAATTGATGCTGAACGATAACGCAAGCAACATTCTGAAACTGGCTGTGCTCGAGTCACGACTGCAACGTGCGGCATTCGTAGATGTGCAACACGTGCTGTTGGCTATCTTGCACGACGCAGCAAACAATGGTGCGAAACAAATTTTGGAAATGAACAACATGAATTATAACGACACGCTGAA
Source organism: uncultured Prevotellaceae bacterium (assembly GCA_900318885.1). Lineage (GTDB taxonomy): Bacteria > Bacteroidota > Bacteroidia > Bacteroidales > Bacteroidaceae > Prevotella. The sequence continues at coordinate 4,445 of ONMN01000023.1, forward strand.
CATGCTCAGCGTGAAAGACGGCATCGGACTGCCCGAAGAGGACTACGAAGAGGAGGAAAGCGCTTCTACCAACAGTAGTGCGTCCAGCGGTTCGGCCGCAGGAAAAGGCACGACGACCGCCCAAACCAAGCAAACGAAATCGAAGACCCCCGTACTGGATAATTTCGGTACCGACCTGACACAGTTGGCACTGCAAGGAGCCCTAGACCCCTGCGTGGGCCGTCAGGACGAGATCCAGCGCGTCATCGAGATCCTTGGTCGCCGCAAGAAAAACAACCCGATTCTGATTGGTGAACCCGGCGTGGGAAAGAGTGCCATCGTAGAAGGACTGGCACAGATGATTGCCACACACCACTGTTCGCCGATGCTCTTCAACAAGCGTCTGGTGACGCTCGATATGACGGGTGTGGTAGCTGGCACGAAGTATCGCGGACAATTCGAAGAGCGCATGAAGATGCTCGTCAAAGAACTGGAGCAAAATCCTGATATCATTATATTTATCGACGAGATACACACCATGATTGGTGCGGGTTCGGCTGCTGGTACAATGGATGCCGCAAACATCCTGAAGCCGGCATTGGCACGCGGAACCATACAATGTATCGGAGCCACGACGTTGGACGAATACCGCAACTCCATCGAAAAGGACGGAGCCCTGGAGCGCCGTTTCCAGAAGGTGATGGTAGAACCCACGACCAATGAGGAGACGTTGCAGATTCTGAAGAACGTGAAGGGTCGCTACGAATATCATCACCACGTGACATACACCGACGATGCACTGGAGGCTTGTGTCAAATTGACAGCCCGTTACGTCAGTGACCGTTTCATGCCGGACAAGGCAATAGATGCGATGGACGAAACGGGTTCGCGCGTACATCTGCAAAATGCCACCATTCCACCCGAGATTACCGAGAAGGAAAAGGAGCTCGAAGAGGTTCGTGTGCACAAGAACGATGCCGTTGGCGACCAGAACTATGAGTTGGCAGCAAGCTATCGTGACCGCGAGGCTGTGCTGCAAAGCGAACTGAAGGCACTGAACGACAAGTGGCTCAACGGCGAGGTGGACGTGCGTCAGGAGGTCACGGCCGAACAGGTGGCCGATGTGGTATCGATGATGACGGGCGTCCCCGTACAGCGCATGGCGCAGGAAGAGGGCATCCGACTGAAGGGCATGGCGCAGGAACTGAAACAGCACGTCATTGCACAGGACAAGGCGATAGAAAAGATGGTTCGTGCCATCCAGCGCAACCGCGTAGGACTGAAGGAACCCAACCATCCCATCGGAGCCTTTATGTTCCTGGGCCCGACAGGCGTCGGCAAGACGTATCTCGCCAAGAAACTGGCAGAGTTTATGTTCGGTTCGTCAGACGCACTGATTCGTATAGACATGAGCGAATATACGGAATCGTTCAACGTTTCGCGACTCATCGGTGCGCCTCCGGGATATGTCGGTTATGAGGAGGGCGGACAGTTGACGGAGCGCGTGCGTCGTCACCCCTACTCCATCGTGCTGCTTGACGAGATCGAAAAGGCTCACGGCAACGTCTTCAACCTGTTGCTGCAGGTATTAGACGAAGGTCGTCTGACAGATGGCAACGGCCGTTTCGTGGACTTCCGTAATACGGTGATCATCATGACCTCGAATGCCGGTACACGCCAGCTGAAGGAATTTGGTCGCGGCGTGGGATTCAACACCAACTCGTCGACATTGATGCTCGACGAAAAGGACAAGGAACACGCACGCCAGATTGTGCAGAAGGCATTGTCGAAGCAATTCTCGCCGGAATTTCTGAACCGTCTGGATGAAATCATCACTTTCGACCAGCTGGATCTCGAAGCCATCAAACAGATTATCGACGTCGAACTGAAAGGCCTCTATCAGCGTATCGGTGATATGGGTTACACCATCGACCTCTCGGACGAGGCGAAGCAGTTTGTGGCTGAAAAGGGCTACGACGTGCAGTTCGGTGCCCGCCCGTTGAAGCGCGCCATCCAGACATACATCGAGGACGGCATCTCGGAGCTCATCGTCAATGGCAACATCGAACCTGGAGCGACGATTCACATCACAAAGGCAGCAGACAAAGAAGAATTAACTATCAATTAATAGGAATATGAGAAAGATGAAGATTACCCTCGCGTCGCTGTACTTAGTGGCACTGACAGGCGCCGTTTTGACATCGTGTGGTGCAGGAACGCTGCTGCAGACTATGGGCAGCGGCGGAACGATCGCTAATATCTTCACCAGCGTTATCGGCATGGACAAGGTGACCGAAAAGGGACTTATCGGCACATGGCGCTACGACAGCCCGGGTGTGGCATTCACCAGCGAGAACCTGTTGGCGAAGGCCGGCGGTGAGGTGGCTGCCACAAAGATAGAACAGGAAGCTGCACCGTATTTCCAGAAGGCTGGAATTACGAACCAGAATACCGTCGTACAATTCAACGAGGACAAGACCTTCAAAGCTACTATTGCCGGCAAGAGCTGGGGTGGCACGTGGTCGTTCGACGAGGCTACTGCCAAGGTCACAATGCAAGGCCTGCTGCTTAGCGTCAACTGCTATGCCAAGCGCGAATACGGCGGCATTGCCCTACTCTTTGAGTCGAAGAAACTGTTGACTGTGCTGCAGGTGCTGGCAACCATGAGCGGCAATGAAACCGCGCAGAAGGTAAGTGACCTGAGCAAGAACTACGACGGCATCCGTCTTGGTTTCGACATGAAGAAATAATCCGCACGGACAATGAAGATAGGTATCATACAACAGCACAATACGGCCGACCGCGACGACAACAAACGACGTCTGGCGGAAAAGATTAGAAGTCTGGCGGCAAAGGGCGCTGAACTCGTAGTGTTGCAGGAACTGCACAACGGTCTGTATTTCTGTCAGGAAGAGAACGTCGAGACGTTCAATCAGGCAGAACCCATTCCCGGACCCTCGACGGAGTTCTATGGCGCATTGGCTAAAGAGTTGGGTGTCGTTATCGTCACTTCCCTCTTCGAACGTCGCGCCACAGGTCTGTATCATAACACAGCGGTAGTACTCGAAAAGGATGGTTCCATTGCCGGCAAATACCGCAAGATGCACATCCCCGACGACCCCGGCTACTACGAGAAGTTCTACTTCACGCCCGGCGACATGGGATTCCAGCCCATCGACACCAGCGTGGGGCGTCTGGGCGTATTGGTTTGCTGGGATCAGTGGTATCCCGAAGCCGCACGACTCATGGCGCTGGCTGGTGCGGAGATACTTATCTATCCCACCGCTATCGGATACGACCCCAACGACACGCACGACGAACAAGAGCGACAGCGCATGGCGTGGCAGACCGTTCAGCGCGGACATGCTGTAGCCAACGGACTGCCTGTCGTCACCGTTAATCGCGTGGGTGACGAGCAATGTTCAATGGTCAATGGTCAATGTTCAATGATTCCCTTCTGGGGCACGTCGTTCGTAGCTGGACCGCAGGGTGAATTGCTTTACGAAGCACCCACCAACGAGGAAGTGGAAACCGTCATTGACGTCGACATGCAGCGCTCTGAGCAGGTGCGTCGCTGGTGGCCTTTCCTCCGCGATCGACGCATAGAGAATTATAACGACCTAACGCGCCGTTTCATTGATAAAGAGTAAATTGTCAAATAGTAAATTGAAATAATGGCAAACGATTTAAGATTTCAGGTAGTAGAAGAGGCTTTTAAGAAACATCCTGTCGAGGTGAAGGTGCCAAAAGAGCGCCCCTCGCAATTCTTTGGCAAGTACGTTTTCGACCGCAAAAAGATGTACAAATATCTGCCGAAGAACATCTACGACAAGATGATTGACGTAATGGATAACGGTGCCTCGCTGGACAGAGGCATTGCCGACTCGGTGGCTGCAGGCATGAAGCAGTGGGCACTGGAAATGGGTGTGACACACTATACACACTGGTTCCAACCTCTGACAGAAGGTACAGCCGAGAAGCATGACGCCTTTGTAGAGCATGACGGTAAGGGCGGCATGATTGAGGCATTCAGCGGTAAACTGCTCGTACAGCAGGAACCCGATGCGTCGTCGTTCCCCAACGGCGGTATCCGCAACACTTTCGAAGCCCGCGGCTACTCAGCCTGGGACCCCACTTCCCCTGTGTTTATCATTGATGACACGCTGTGTATCCCTACCATATTTATCGCATATACGGGTGAAGCGCTGGACTACAAGGCTCCACTGTTGCGCGCCCTGCATGCCGTGGGCAAAGCCGCCAAGGACGTCTGCAAGTATTTCTACGACGACGTGACGAAGGTGCAGGTGAACCTGGGTTGGGAACAGGAATACTTCCTTGTTGACGAAGGGCTCTATTCCGCACGTCCTGACCTGTTGATGACCGGCCGCACGCTGATGGGCCACGAGAGTGCGAAAAACCAGCAAATGGACGACCACTATTTCGGCACTATCCCCGATCGTGTGCAGGCCTTCATGAAAGACTTGGAGATACAGGCTCTGGAGTTGGCCATTCCCGTGAAGACGCGCCACAACGAGGTGGCACCTAACCAGTTTGAGCTGGCACCCATCTTCGAGGAGTGTAATCTCGCTGTCGACCATAACATGCTGCTCATGTCGCTGATGAAGAAAGTAGCTCGCAATCATGGTTTCCGCGTGCTGCTCCACGAAAAGCCCTTTGCCGGCATCAACGGCAGCGGTAAGCATAACAACTGGAGTCTCAGTGCTGATAACGGCGTATTACTGCACGCTCCAGGCAAGACGCCCGAGGAGAACCTGCGTTTTGTGACATTCATCGTCGAGACGCTGATGGCTGTTTACAAGCATAACGGACTACTGAAGGCAAGCATCATGAGTGCGACGAACGCCCATCGTTTGGGTGGCAACGAGGCACCTCCCGCTATCATCTCGTCGTTCCTTGGCACCCAACTGACGGAATTGCTCGACCACATTGAGCAGTCGGATAAAAACGAACTCTTCAACCTGAAGGGCAAACAGGGTATGCAGATTGACATCCCGCAGATTCCCGACCTGATTGTTGACAATACTGACCGCAACCGCACATCGCCCTTTGCCTTTACAGGTAACCGTTTCGAGTTCCGTGCACCTGGTTCGAGCGTCAACTGCGCATCAGCCATGATTGCCCTGAATGCCGCAATGGCTGAAGCCCTGACAAGTTTCAAGGAGCGCGTGGATGCCAAAATCAAAGCCGGCGAGCAGAAGATTCCTGCCATCCTCGAAGTGTTGAAGGATGACATCAAGACCTGCAAACCCATCCGTTTCGACGGCAATGGTTACTCGGAGGCTTGGGTGAAAGAGGCCGCCAAGCGCGGACTGGACGTCGAGAAGTCGTGCCCCGTCATCTTCGAGCATTATCTGGACGACAGTAGCGTCAAGATGTTCGAGAGCACGAAAGTCATGAATCGCAAGGAACTGGAGGCTCGCAACGAGGTAAAATGGGAAATGTACGTGAAGACCGTGCAGATTGAGGCCCGCGTATTGGGTGACCTCGCCATGAACCACATCATCCCCGTATCGACGCACTATCAGTCGCAGCTCATCAAGAACGTACAAGGCATGAAAGACGTTTTCTCGTCTGACAAGGCCGAGCGTCTGTCGTCGCGAAACATGAAACTCATCGAGGAAATTGCCGAGCGCACAGAGAAAATCGAACAGCTCGTTGATGACTTGACGGAAGCACGTCGCGTGGCCAACCGCATCGAGAACATCCACCAGCGCGCTATTGCCTATCATGATACGGTTTGTCCTCACATGGAGGCCATCCGCACAGAGATTGACAAACTGGAACTCATCGTCGAAGACGGTCTTTGGACGCTGCCGAAGTACCGCGAGCTGCTGTTTATCCGCTAAGGCGCAGGCAGCAGTCCCGACACGGCAAAAACAAAAAGAAAAAAGGAACTCATTTCGAGTTCCTTTTTCTTTTCTTCTGAGGTGCCTGGCGGATTCGAACCGCCGTAGACGGTTTTGCAGACCGTTGACTAAGCCACTCATCCAAGGCACCATAGGTGGCTGACCTTAGGTCAAGCACAGCATTTTTGCGATTTGCGAGTGCAAAGGTACGAATTATCTTGGACTCCACCAAATTTTTTGCAGTTTTTTTTCAATTCACAATCCTTACACGGGTCCCCACCTTTGCGAAAGGCATCATACAACCGCCAAGCGGCATAGCCAAATGCCGCAAAAAGGATGATTGACGTAATCAAAATTTGTATATCCATGAACCTTTAACCGTGAACCCTGAACCGCAATTAGTTCCTCAATTTCCTCAATAATACCTTGTTGATGGCCTGAATCTTGCGTCCACCCTTCTCAATATCCTGCGTGATGTCCTCACGTACATTATTTATATTATTAAAGAAGTCGCTGAAAGCATTCAACACCTGATTGGGCTGAGCCTCGTCTTCACTTACCTCGGGATTAGCGACAATCTTGATGCCCAGATGTTCAATGCACACGTCAATGTCGTTATCGGTCATGATGGGATCACCGTCGTAATGAATAGCCCCTGGCTCCTTGCGGTGGATGTGCAGGCTACGCGTACGGAACGTCTTGATTTTCGAATTGTTGCCCAGCGTCTTCATAAATAGGTCGGCGGCAATCTGCGGAGCATCCAGCGCCGTAAACGGTTCCATGATGATAACGTCCATCTCGCCGTCCTTCATCGTCGCCCCAGGAGCGATGTAAGCATTGTTGCCGTATTGCGACGCATTGGCACAGGCAATGAGGAATGCCTTATAACGGCTCGTACCCGTGTCATCTACAATCTCATACGTCTCAGGCTTGTATTTCAATCCCTCTTTCAAAACGTTTTCCACATACGTGATTGGTCCGCGTTTGCCCGCCTCGGCAAATTTCAGCGAGATAAACGCGTCGAAGCCCATGCCGCAAGTGCAGAAAAACGGCAGACCGTTGATGACGCCATAGTCAAACGCCTCAATCTGACACGTATTGATCAGTTCCAGTGCCTTCGTGACATTCAGAGGGATACACAAGTGGCGCGCTAGTCCGTTGCCAGAGCCACAAGGGATGATACCCAGCGCCGTATCTGTATGCACCAGCGACCGCGCCACCTCGTTCACCGTCCCGTCGCCACCCACGGCAACGACAACATCGGCACCGTCCTTGGCTGCCTCACGGGCTATCTCGGCAGCATGGCCGCGATATTCCGTAAAGCGCACCTCGCAGTCGAAGCGCTCCGCGTCCATCACCTCAGCTATCTGCTCAGGAATGTGTTCCTTGCTGGCAGTACCCGAAATGGGATTGACAATGAATATGATGCGTTTTTTCGTACTCATTTGAATGCAAAATTACAAAAAAACGTTGAAATTTAGAACATATTTTGAAATAAATTAAGTAAAAATGACATTTTATCCGATTTTTTGTGCGCAGTTTAAAGAAAAATGTGTATCTTTGCAGTCTGAAAACAAATATGTGGCTTCGGCTACACCTATTTTTATGGGACAATTACAAGAAAGATACAAGCTTTATCGTGAGCCCCAGAAGTTTATGGAGGCTGACGTATATCCTTATTTCCGCGCCATTGAGGGCAAGCAGGGAACTGAGGTTGAGATGGGTGGCCATAAGGTCTTGATGTTCGGCTCTAACGCCTATACAGGTCTTACGGGTGACCAGCGTATCATCGATGCCGCTAAGGCTGCACTCGACAAGTACGGCTCAGGATGTGCTGGAAGCCGTTTCCTCAATGGTACCCTCGACCTGCATGTACAGCTGGAGAAGGAAATCTCAGAGTTTATCGGCAAAGACGACTGTCTGTGTTTCTCAACAGGATTCTCCGTCAATCAGGGCGTCTTAGCAATGGTAGTTGGCAAGGACGACTATATCATCTGCGACGATCGTGACCACGCAAGTATAGTGGACGGTCGCCGTCTTTCGTTTGCCAAGCAGCTGCACTATAAGCATAACGATATGGAAGATCTCGAGCGCGTGCTCCAGAAGCTCCCATACGAAGCCATCAAACTCATCGTTGTTGACGGCGTATTCTCGATGGAGGGCGACCTCGCCAAACTCCCCGAGATTGTCGAGTTGAAGCACAAGTACAACTGCTCCATCATGGTTGACGAAGCACACGGCATCGGAGTATTTGGCAAGCAGGGCCGCGGTGTTTGCGACCATTTCGGACTCACCGACGAGGTTGATCTCATCATGGGTACTTTCTCAAAGTCGCTGGCCTCTATCGGTGGTTTTATTGCTTCCGACTGGGACACCATCAACTTCTTGCGCCACACCTGTCGCACGTATATCTTCTCGGCATCCAACACGCCTGCTGCAACCGCTGCTGCAATGGAAGCCCTTCACATCATCCAGAAGGAGCCCGAGCGCATCCAGGCCCTGTGGGACGTCACCCACTACGCCCTGCAGCGTTTCCGCGAAGAAGGATTTGAAATTGGCGATACCGAAAGCCCCATCATTCCTCTTTACGTACGCGACGTCGACAAGACGTTCCTCGTCACCTCTTTGGCATTCAAGGCCGGTGTGTTCATCAACCCAGTCATTCCGCCCGCATGTGCTCCACAGGACACACTCGTGCGTTATGCGCTGATGGCCACGCATACGAAGGAACAGGTCGACCGTTCTGTCGTCGCACTGAAGAAAATCTTCGTCGAACAAGGCATCATCAAGTAAAATAATTGCCGAAATATTTGCGGGTGTCGCAAAAAATGCGTACCTTTGCAGCGCTTTTGTGAAAAGCGCAGCGAAATCAGGCTTCGCCTCAGCATAGAGTCAGCTCTCTGCATTCGGCTTGCACTGATTTTGTCACCCGAAATCGAGGTGTAGCGCAGTTGGTAGCGTTCCTGGTTTGGGACCAGGCTGTCGCAGGTTCGAGTCCTGTCACCTCGACTCAGATAATTTCAATTGACCGCTGAATCATATGATTCAGCGGCCTTTTTATTTAATAAATAGGAACAACACCGCGATGTAAGCCAAGAATAGCAGCTATACGACCTCCATACCGAACGGTGACAAGGCCAGCTTTGCCAAGCGGAAGTGCATCTTGCCCCAGGGGATGCCGATGATGGTGATGCAAAGCAGCAGGCCGTAAAAGATGTGGGTAAGACAAATCCAGATGCCGCCAACGAAGAACCACAGGACATTCATGAACATGCTCAAGCAGCCCGGCTGCGACTCCTTCCACTTCACCTTCGAGCCGAACGGCCAGATGGCCAGCATGCCTAGTTTCATGCTTTGCAAACCGAACGGAATGCCTATGATGGTTATCATCAGTACCAGTCCGGCGATAAAATACTCAATGGCAGTATGCAGCCCGCCAAAGATTAACCAAATGATGTTACCTAATATCTTCATATTCGATCTTTTACAATTCTCTGTTTGTTAGACGTAAAAACAATGCGAAAAGTTGCAGATGGAATAAATAAGTGCTATCTGGGACAACAGAATCAGCGGAAGGCCATATTTGAACTTCTTGTGCATTGTCTTATGATGCCAGACTTTCATGCCAAGCAATGCACCAATGCTGCCGCCAATGACTGCAAGTATCAGCAAGGTTGCCTCCGATATGCGCCAGCTGCCTTGCTTGGCCCTCCACTTGGCCTTCGGTCGAGCCTGCTCACGCTCGGCATACCTCAAACGAGTTTGGCTCTGCCCTCGCTTACTCGCAGCCTTGTCAATGCCATAGACGAGGAAGGTCACGACGTTAATAACTATCAGATAATATAACAATGCATTCATTATTTCAGGTCCTTTAGTAGCAATTCACAAATTCCATCTTCCCTGATGACCTTTGGAGCAGCCTTACCTGCCAACACCAAGACCTTCCTCCCATTGCGGTAAATATGTAGCTGGCGAGAGCGGACTACAGCTGTCAGTTCTGGATCATCCTGCATAGCTATCCATAGAGAATGATACCCACCATCCTCCTCGAATAGCTTGCGTTGCAGGTGCGAACACATGTTTGTCGTATCAATCTTCATCATCTCATTGGCTTGTTCATTTCAGATAATTGTAGTAATGAGTTGCATCGTCTTCTGGTAAGCTAATCGTTCGACACTTCTATATAAAAACTGAATGGACGGAAACCGTCGTTGCAGCTGATCATCGCACTCATCTGGTTCTTCATCCATCCGTCGTAGAAGTTGCCCTCGCCTCGGGCAAGGGATTCCACGAACGGTCTCATGGATTCCCATGCAGACGGACACATTCCTTCAGGCTTTCGGCCGTCAATGGAAATCCACTGCTGGCCCTCTCTGACATCGCAGGTATGCTCAATCGGGTTCTCGTATTTCGCCATCAAATCCTCATAGACCGTCTGGCGAATGGCTGTGATTCGTACTTTGTTCATATATCTATCGTTTCTTCTTCCCTGGTTATTTCCCAGAATGGAATGTCTTTTAATCTTATTTATCGTATTCTCATAATCTGCGCCAATCAACTCTTCAAAATTCTTCATTACTTCATTTTTATTGCAAAGGTACTCATTTTCCCTTTATTATTCGTATCATTACACCAAATATTAGGATTGTTTATGAAGCTATCGTTTCTTTCAGGGAAAATCCCCACGAAAGTTTAGGGATTCTGGAATCGCAGAATAGGAATTTTCATTTTCAAATCCCATAGATTCGCTTTAACTTTGCACCGTGAAAAGGACATAAGAGCCTCTCACGAAACAGAAGTTTAACTTATAAAAAATGAAGATTATGAAGAAGACAATAGTGAGCACTAATTGGCTGAATAAGGTGATCGCAATCATGATGATGATGAGCATCACATTCGCAATGCCGGCAATGGCAGGTAACAAGAGTAACCATCACAATGGCAAGAACGACAAGGCCGTTGTAGTGAATAACCACAAGTCTGAGTCTCACTTTGACAAGGTGGATAAAGCACTCTCTCATAACGATGCGCACAAGACGCATGCCTATCGTCCTGACGTGAAGACCACCACCATCAAGGTGAGCCGTCACGACTCTCACAAGAAAGTTGTGGCAAAGGTCGAGAACATGAAGGGCGTGATGGACACCAACTGGAATCCACGCACTCGTGAGTTGACAGTCCGCTACGATGCTAATAAGACTTCAGCCCGCAACATCAAGCACTTCATGGCATAACTGTTTGCCATTCCATATATAATCCCAAGGCTGCGATTAAGCGAGGGCAATGATGCTTGCATCGATTGTCGAGCGTGAGCAGCGTCGACCAAAGGTCAAGAGACCCCAGCTTGCATTTCTGCAGGTCGGGGTCTTGTTGTTTTGAAGTGGAATCACTTTATGATACCTCGATGGCCTTGGTGACTCACGATAGCTATCTGCCTTGTTCCGTTCCTTGGGCATAATCTATTTCAGATACTCATCATCCCTCACCAGCACCTTCTCAATCTTGCCGACGTACATCGTGTGGAAGTCACGCTGGGGATAATTCGCATCGATGGTGTCCTGATAGAGGAAACCGCTCTCTTGAAGCTCCGACTGATAGAGCTTCTTGCAAACCAATACCAGCTTGGCTTCCTCGAAATAGACGGTATTGTCTGCATAGACGGGCGTGAGACCAGCCTTACCAATCTTATCCTCATCGCGGCCAGACACACTGCCAAGGTAGGCCATCTGCTTTTTGAACGACTTATCCATGACACAGAGTGTGAAGTAGTCCTCCCTGTCCACAAACTCCTTAGTATAGCGCGACGGACGCAGATAAATCACAGCCGTAGGGTCATTATGTCCCCACAGGCATCCCAGGTGTCCCCAAGAGGCCGTCATAGTGTTGCAACTATTCTCATCGCCCGCCGTCACCAGCATCCATTCACCACCAATCAGGTTAAACGGATTGAACCTCATTTCTTTATAGTTTATCTCTTTCATATCACAATACATATTAAATCTGGGTGGCAAGGACGGTGCAAACCGAATGCAATAGAGCTTGCTCTATTTGCTGAGGTGCAGCCCGTTCTCGCAAATTTATTCGCAAAGGTACGAAAAAATGAAGAATATTTGCTACCTTTGTGCCAAGTTTTAACGAAATATTAGGAAATGAAGAAGATTTTGACCCTCCTTCTGGCTGCCCTCGGGCTTAACACAGCTTGCAGTCAGAATTTTGAAAACATGGAAGTGAAGGAGTTTGCCGAACTGATTGCAGACTCCATTGCGTGCCACACTCAGACCTTTAGGTCAGAGAACGTGGTAATCCTTGACGTGCGAAAAGCCGACGAGTTTGCAGAAGGGCATATCAAGGGAGCAATCCTTATCGACCAGTTCCAAAGCGACTTCGTGGAACAGGCTAAGGCAAAACTGCCAAAAGACAAGACTATCGCCATCTACTGCCGCAGCGGTCGCCGTTCAGCCAATGCTGCTGGAAAATTGGCAGATGTCGGCTACAAGTGCGTGAACCTCAAAGGTGGCATCCTCGCATGGAAAGAAGCAAATATGCCTGTGACCAAAGAAGAATAGACTATGGCATATATAAATAAATACCAGTCTGATGACTATCGGCGTGAAGAGCTGATACGTATCATCGAGCATAGTGTGGAGAAACTGACTTTAGCCGAATTAGAGGCACTATATTATGACATGACGACGAAGTCGTACATTAACGACTAAAACTCTAAGCACTCTTGCTACTTTTCCGTGTTTTCTCGGTTATCCGTGTAGCTATTCACATTCTTACAGGATATTCAGGGAATTGAGGAATACGATGACGATGGCGATGGGGATGATCCATCGCAGGAGAACGAGATAAATGAACGAGGCCACACGTGAACCCTGATACCTGGTCTGAGGAACAAACCATCCTGTAAACAGCGCCATAGTTAATACTCCAAGTGGCATCAGGAAATTGGTGACAAGATCGTTGAAATTGTCAAAGAGGTTCTTCCCCATGATGGTGAGCCAGTCGGCATGACCCGTCAGCGACAGCACACACAACGTATTGGTTACCACAAGTATCAGGCTGGTAAAAATCACACTCTGATGCCGGTTAAGGGGATGCTTGGTTTCTGACGTTGCCTCACAGAAAAAGGCTACCATCACTTCCATCAAGGAGATGGTTGAGGTGATGGCTGCGACACACATCAGGGCGAAGAAAGCGACACTGGTGATAGTCGGACTGAACATATGCATAAACACTGCCGGCAGTGTGACAAATGTCAGTTCCGGTCCTTCCGTAGGGCTGAATCCGAAGGCAAATACGGCAGGCAGGACAATGGTGCCGGCAAGCAATGACACGATAATGACCAGGATAATCATTTGCAGCGACGTACGGGTAACATTTTGCTCCTTCGGCATGTATCCTCCATAGGTAATGAGTACACCGACGCCAAGGGATAAGGTAAAGAAACTAAGTCCCATGGCTTCGAGTATGACATTCGCGTTGATTTTCGAGAAATCGGGCTCGAAGAGGAAGCGCAGTCCGGCGGTTCCGCCGTCGAGAAGCACCATGTGGATTGCCATCACGATTAACATGATGAACAGCAGGGGCATGAGAATCTTGCTCAGCCGCTCAATACCCTTGTTGACGTCGAACCACAATACCGCTGCCGTCAGGACAATGGAGATGACGGCATACAATATCATCAGAGGAGCATTTCCCTCGAAAGTGTTGAAGTAGGCCGTGAGCTGAGAGGCATCCATGCCGGCAAAGGAATTCGAGGCTGCTTCGACCATGTAGAATATGCACCATCCTGTGACGACAAAATAAAAACCCAAGATGAACGTCGAGGACAGCAGGCATGTCCATGACAGCCATTGCCAGCGATTAGAACCGGTCAGGGCACGGAAGGCGCCGAAGGCAGTCTTACGCGACAGTTTACCTATCAGGAACTCGTTCATCACCAACGGCAATCCGAAGATAATTGAACAGACGATATACAGGATTATGAACGCGCCACCACCGTTTTCCCCAACCGTATAGGGGAACTTCCAAATACTGCCTAACCCTACGGCACTGCCTGCAGCGGCCAGCAGAACTCCGATTTTCGACGAAAATGATTTCATATTAGTTTAGTGTGACAGAATTTCTACACCGTGTTCGGTCATGAGGAGCGTATGTTCCCACTGTGCGGAGGGCAGTTCGTCGTCAGAGATGACTTCCCAGCCGTAGGGATCCTCGGAGTCGATAAAGACTTTCCACGAGCCCATATTAATCATCGGTTCGATGGTGAAGACCATTCCCGGAACGAGGAGCATTCCGTTGCCCTTCTGCTGGAAATGAGCCACTTCGGGCTCTTCGTGGAAGGCACACCCTACCCCATGGCCGCAGAGATCGCGGACGACGCCGTAGTGGTAGCGCTTGGCGTGCTTCTCGATGGCTTTGCCGATGTCGTTCACCCAGCCCCAGGGCTTTGCGGCCTCCATACCTATCTCCAGACATTCCTTAGTGACACGCACCAGTTGTTCCTTCTCCGGCGTGGTCTTGCCGATGATGAACATACGCGACGCGTCGGCATAATAGCCGTCGAGAATGGTGGTAAAATCAACATTGATGATATCTCCCTCTTCGAGAATATCCTCTGCCTTGGGAATGCCGTGACAGACGACCTCGTTGATGCTAGTACAGACGCTCATGGGGAACGGCGGTGTTTCGCCATCCTCGATATCATAATTGAGACAGGCGGGAATGGCGCCGTGCAAGGCACAGTAGTCGCGACAGATCTGGTCAATCTCCAGCGTCGACATACCTGCACAAATTTCTTGTTCAACTGCATCGAGCACGCCCGTATTCACCACACCCGCACGACGGATGCCTTCAAGCTGTTCCGGTGTCTTGATCAGGTCGGGCGTAGGCACCAGAGCCCCCTTGTTTTCCAGATACATAATGCGCTTGTCAAACTCCGTGGGTTGCTGTCCAGGCTTGCAGCGCCATCTTCTTTTTGCCATAGTTTTCTTTATTTTGTGTGCAAATTTACAAAATAATTCTCAATTATCCATTATCAATTGACAATTATATAAGAAAGTGGCACGGAATTTGCAGAATAAAGGGCAGAATTTAATATATAACAATAAAAGGATATGCAAAAAGGTAACATCGGGGTTACGACTGAGAACATCTTCCCCGTCATCAAAAAGTTTCTCTACAGCGACCATGAGATTTTCCTGCGCGAAATGGTGTCGAACGCTGTCGATGCCACGCAGAAGTTGAAGACACTGGCCCAGCAGGGCGAGTTCAAAGGCGACATGGGTGACTTGACGGTTCATGTCAGCCTGGACAAGGACAAGGGTACCATTACGATTTCAGACCGTGGTATAGGTATGACCGAGGAGGAAATCGACAAGTACATCAACCAGATCGCTTTCTCGGGCGTCAACGACTTCCTGGAGAAGTATAAGGACAACGCCAACAACATCATCGGACACTTTGGACTGGGCTTCTATTCCAGCTTTATGGTTTCGAAGAAGGTGGAGATCATCACCAAGAGCTATAAGGACGGTGCCAAAGCCGTGAAGTGGTCGTGCGACGGCAGTCCTGCCTACGAGATTGACGATGCTGAGAAGGAGGATCGCGGTTCGGACATCATCCTATATCTGGACGACGACTGCAAGGAGTTCCTCGAGAAGGAGCGCATCCAGCAGCTGCTCACCAAGTACTGCAAGTTCATGGCTGTTCCCGTGGCATTCGGCAAGAAGCAGGAATGGTCGAGCGAGAAGAAAGAGATGGTGGACACCGCCGAGGACAACGTCATTAACGACTCGGAGCCACTGTGGACCAAGGCCCCCAGCACACTGAAGGATGAGGATTACACGAAGTTCTATCGTACCCTCTATCCCATGAGCGACGAACCCATGTTCTGGATTCACTTGAATGTCGATTATCCCTTCAATCTGACGGGTATCCTCTATTTCCCCCGCATCAAGTCGAACATCGACTTGCAGCGCAACAAGATTCAGTTGTATTGCAACCAGGTGTTCGTGACGGATCAGGTAGAAGGTATCGTGCCTGAGTTCCTGACGCTGTTGCACGGTGTGATTGATTCACCAGATATTCCTTTGAACGTGAGCCGTTCATACTTGCAGAGCGATCGCGAAGTAAAGAAGATTTCGACCTATATCACCAAGAAGGTGGCCGACCGTTTGCAGGCTATCTTCAAGGAGGACCGCAAGCAGTATGAGGAGAAATGGGACGACCTGAAACTCTTCATCAACTACGGCATGCTCAGCGAGGAGAGCTTCTACGACCGTGCCAAGGAGTTTGCACTCTTCAAGGACACGGAGGGCAAGTACTTCACCTTCGACGAATACAAGACGCTCATCGAGGGCGCTCAGAAGGACAAGGACGACCAGCTCGTCTATCTCTACGCTACCGACAAAGAGGAGCAGTATTCCTACATCCAAGCTGCCAAGGACAAGGGCTACAGCGTATTGCTGTTAGACGGACAACTCGACGTGCCTGCCATCCAGATGCTGGAGCAGAAGTTCGAGAAGAGCCGCTTCACCCGTGTTGATAGCGACATCATCGACCGCCTTATCGTGAAAGACGATGCGCCGAAGTCGAATCTGACAGAGGACGAGTCTGCCAATTTGTCACAGGTTTTCCGTTCGCAGATGCCGAAAATGGAGAAGACAGAGTTCATGGTTGAGGTGCAGAGCTTAGGCGCAGAGCAGCGTCCTGTCGTCATCACGCAAAACGAATGGATGCGCCGTATGAAGGAGATGAGTCGCTTCCAGCAAGGCATGAACTTCTATGCGCAAATGCCTGATTCACTGAATCTTGTGCTCAATGCAGACCATCCATTGGTAAAGCGCGTACTGGACGACTGCAAGGCAACGACCGAGGAAACGCTGAAACCCATCGAGAGCGAACTGAAGGGTCAGGAAGCCCGTCTCGCAGCTATCCGTCAGCAACAGGACAAGAAGAAGCCCGAGGAACTGACACAGGATGACAAAGACATGAAGGCCGAATGCGAAAAGGCCGTACAGGAGCAAAAGGACAAGAAGCAGAGTGTGCTCAACGATTATGCCGCTAAGAACGATATCGTTCACCAACTCATTGATCTAGCACTATTGCAGAACGGCATGTTAAAGGGCGAAGCTTTGGACAAGTTCCTGAAGCGCTCCGTGGACCTCATTAAGTAAATACTACCACACAACTAAAATAGAAGCCTCCCAAACAGGAGGCTTCCTTTTTTTCTATGACGTTCAGACTATTCTGACTTGAACAGGTCCTTGATACCACCGATACTTCCCATAAGGTTCGTGGCCTCGTAAGGCAGATAGACTGTCTTGGTCTTGTCGCCAGTAGCCAACTCCTGCAGCATCTGGATATACTTCTGAGCCAAGAGGTAGTTGGCAGGATTGGTCGACTTACCTACAGCCTCGCTGATGAGTTCGATAGCCTTTGCCTCAGCTTCAGCCTTGCGGATACGAGCCTGAGCCTCACCTTCTGCGTGCAGAATAGCCTGCTGTTTTTGAGCATCGGCACGGTTGATGATAGCCGTCTTCTCACCCTCAGATGCCAGAATCTCGGCAGCCTTCTCACCCTCAGAGGTCAGAATCTGTGCACGCTTGTTACGCTCGGCCTGCATCTGCTTCTCCATCGCGTTCAGTACGGTTGCGGGCGGCACAATATCCTGCAGCTCTACGCGGTTCACCTTGACACCCCACTTGTCCGTAGCGTCGTCCAATACGGCACGCAGCTTGGTATTGATGGTGTCGCGCGAGGTCAGCGTCTCATCCAACTCCAGCTCACCAATGATGTTACGCAGCGTGGTCTGTGTCAGTTTCTCGATGGCGTTGGGCAGGTTCGAAATCTCGTAGACGGCCTTGAAGGGATCCACAATCTGAAAGTACAGCAAAGCATTGATTTCCATCTGGATATTATCCTTGGTGATCACGTTCTGTGAGGGGAAGTCGTACACCTGTTCGCGCAGGTCGATGCTGTTCGAGTAGGTATAGCGGCCACGCGAGAGCACGACGATGTCCTTGGCCCTGTCAATGAAAGGGATGATGATGTTGATACCGGGATTCAGCGTAGCATAGTAGCGACCCAGACGTTCGATGATTTTGGTTTCCGACTGCGGGATGATGACTAGTGCCATCTTGGCGAAGAGAATAACGCAGACGATGATGACGATTAATACATAACTCATGATGTCCATAATTTTGATAGTTTATTGTTTATAATTTAAGTTTATTGTTTACAGCGTTTCTACTGTGATAATAGTGCTTTCGCGGTTGACGACACGCACGGTGGTTCCCACGGGAATGTCCGTATTGCTGACGGCTTTCCACAGGTCTCCGTCAATCTGTACATAGCCGCTGGCATTAGCCGTAATAGGCTCTGTCACTCGTCCCGTACGTCCCAACAGCGCGTCGGCATTGCTGGGTTTGTTGGGTTCGTTCTTGTGCAGATACCGCAGTGCCACAGGACGAACGGTAAAGATGGCCAGCAAGGAAAATAGTGCGAAGATGGCCAGTTGCCAATAGACATTCAGTCCCAATACGGCTCCGATGATGGCAAAGACAGCACCGATAGAGAAGCAGATGATGAAGAAATCACCCGATGAGAGTTCCAGAATCAGGCACAATACGGCAATGATGGCCCATACCTGCCACATGTTTTGCAAGAAATACTCAATCATACGCGTTCATTATTATTAATTATACATTATTTTATATAGACAGTACAAAGTCGTCCCAGTCTTTTGTCGAGCCTTTGCGGCCGAAGACCTTTTGATAGAGCCGGCTGCGTGTCGAGGCAATGCTCTCCTTCGAATGTGCCGTCAGCGTAGCGATATCCTTGGGTTGCATGCGTATCTTGATGAGCAGACTGACGTGATAGTCTTGCTCGCTCATACGATAGAGGCTGTACAACTTGTCAGTAAACCCCGTGTAGGTATTGTTCACCACCTCCGTCAGTTCCGCCCATTCGGCCTCCGGCATGTTCTTTCCGTCTGCCAGATATTGCTTGATGCGCTGGTAAACGTCCGACGAGAAGATGTCGTTCACGTCCTGCGCATGCGTCCGTTGTTCCATCACGGCAATCTTCTGCATGGCGTGGATGTTGTCCAGTCGGCTTTGCAGGAGTTGCATCTTACGTCGGTTGCTCTGCAGCACCACTATAAATAAGGTGATGTAGAACACGGTGCAGATGATGAGCAGAAACAGCTCGCGATCGGTCAGTATCATGTTTTTTATCCGTTTGATTGATTTTGTTGCTGCAAAATTAGTAAATAATTGCTTTACTTGCAAGAAAAATGGTTTGCAAAAATGCGCAAAGGACCATTTGCAAACATTTGCGAAGGGGAAAACAATAAGAATGAATAGAAAATGGCACCATCGGAACAAAAAAAGAGGCGCTGGCCTCTTTTCTTTTATTCGTCTTTCTTCAGCGGAATGGTGAAACTGAATACGGAACCTTCGCCTTCGACGGATTCGACGTAAGCATCACCGCCATTCTTGCGAGCAAAGTCCTGACACAGCTGGAGGCCCAATCCGGAACCTTCCTCACCACCTGTACCATACGTCGTCTCACCCTTATGGAAGATGCTGTCCACACGATCAGCGGCAATACCGACACCATGGTCCTGCACGCAGATTCGGGCAAAATCACCTTCACGCTTGTAGAACACCTCAATACCCTTGCCCTCTGGAGTAAACTTAACGGCATTCGATATGAAGTTACGGATAACAGTCTTGATCATATCATTGTCCGCACGAACGGTCAGTTTCTCTTCAGCAGGCAGATACTGCAAGTTGATTTTCTTCATCTCGGCAATCATCTTGAAGATATCCACAACGCCAGGAACGACATCTTCCAAATCAATATCCTGATAGACGACATTCAAGCGACCCGTCTGACTCTTGGTCCATTTCAGCAGGTTATCCAACAGGTCGTGGGTCTCTTCCGATTCACGATTGGCTTTGTCCAACAGTCCGAAAATCTCCTCTCCCACTACATCGGGCGACACCACGTTGACAGCAAGATTGAGCACCATACGAATGGAAGCCATCGGCGAACGCAGGTCGTGAGCAATAACGGAATACATCTTGTCGCGGTTCGAGATGGTGCGCTTCAACTCTTCGTTCTGTCTCACAATGATGCGCTTGGCGGCCACCAACTGAATTTGGTGCATCACACGCATCACCAACTCTTCCTTATTAAATGGCTTTGTCAGGAAGTCGTTAGCACCAACTTGGAAACCCTTCACCAAATCACTGGGATTATTCAGCGCCGTCAGGAAAATGATGGGGATATCCATCGTCTCAGGGTCCTTTTTCAGAATGACTGCCGCATCAAAACCGCTGATGTCCGGCATCATCACGTCGAGCAATATCAAATCGGGCTTCTCGGCTTTGGCCTGCTCAATACATGCATTACCGCAATTGGCAGTACAAACCTGGAATTTCTCATTAGTGAGGAGAATCTTCAGCAGAAGCACATTACTGACCACATCGTCAACGATCAGGATTTTATAATCGCTTCGGTTTATTTGTGATTCAAAACTTTCGTTCAGTTCCATTTTGCTTAGGGTTTCGTTATTTTCAGCTGCAAAAATAGCAAATATTTAGCATTCCGCCAAATATTTGCTACTTTTTTTTATAGGAAAGCCTTTTTTCAGACTAAAAAGCCTTAAAAGTCCTTTGTCATTTCCTTCACTTTGGCATTGATATGGTCGATGAACTCCTGAATGGTCATCACCTTCTGCTCGCCACCGCCCTGAGGACGAACGGCTACGGTTCCGTCAGCAGCTTCCTTCTCACCAACAATGACCATGTAAGGAATGCGCTTCAGCTCGTTGTCGCGAATCTTACGACCCAGCTTCTCATTGCGCAAGTCGATAGTAGGACGCACGCCACCCAAGTCGAACTTCTTAGCAACCTCCTTGGCATAGTCGTTGTACTTCTCAGACAGCGGCAGGATAGCCACCTGATCGGGCGTCAGCCACAAGGGGAAGTGACCGCTAGTGTGTTCGATGAGCACAGCGCAGAAACGTTCCATACTTCCGAACGGTGCACGGTGAATCATGACAGGCGTCTTCTTCGTGTTGTCCTCGTCGGTATATTCCAACTGGAAGCGCTTCGGCAGGTTGTAGTCCACCTGAATAGTACCCAACTGCCAACGACGACCGATGGCGTCCTTGATCATGAAGTCGAGCTTAGGACCATAGAATGCAGCCTCACCATATTCTACCTTTGCGGGCAGGCCCTTCTCCTGACAAGCCTCAACGATAGCCTTCTCAGCCAGTGCCCAGTCTTCGTCAGTACCTACATACTTATCGTGGTCATTAGGATCGCGCAGAGAAATCTGAGCCTCGAAGTTGAATCCGAAGGCTGTCAGTACGATACCGATGATATCCATGACGTTCAGGAACTCCTGCTTAACCTGGTCTGGACGACAGAACAGGTGGGCGTCGTCCTGTGTGAACGAACGTACACGAGTCAGTCCGTGCAACTCACCACTCTGCTCGTAGCGGTATACTGTACCAAACTCAGCGATACGCAGAGGCAGGTCGCGATATGAACGGGGCTTCCATGCGAAAATCTCGCAGTGGTGAGGACAGTTCATGGGTTTCAGCATATACTCCTCGTCCTCCTCAGGTGTATGGATAGGCTGGAATGAATCCTTGCCGTAATGAGCATAGTGACCAGAGGTAACGTAAAGGTTCTTAGAACCGATATGTGGAGTGATAACCTCCTGATAGCCGAAACGTTTCTGAACCTTGCGCAGGTGGTCCTGCAGGCGCAGACGGAGTTCGGTACCCTTTGGCAACCAGATGGGCAGACCCTTACCAACCTTATCGGAGAACATGAACAGCTCCATCTCCTTACCGATCTTACGATGGTCGCGCTTCTTAGCCTCCTCGAGCATCTCAAGATACTCGTCGAGCATCTTCTTCTTTGGGAATGAGATACCATACAGACGCTGCATCTGCTCGCGGTTGGCATCGCCACGCCAGAAAGCTCCAGCAACGCTTGTCAACTTTACGGCCTTAATCTCGCCTGTATCCACGAGGTGTGGACCACGACACAGATCGGTGAAGTTACCCTGTGTATAGGTGGTGATTGAACCGTCTTCAAGGTCCTGCTCGATGTGCTCGCACTTGTAGGTCTGTCCGTCGGCAGCAAACTGCTTCAGGGCCTCGGCCTTGGATACTTCGCGACGAACGACGGGCTCTTTTTTGCTGGCCAGTTCCTTCATCTTGGCCTCAATCTTGGGGAAGTCGCTCTCCTTGATCATCTCGCCGTCTTTCAACAGCACATCATAGAAGAATCCGTTCTCGACAGCAGGTCCGAAACCGAACTGGATGCCAGGATACAACTCCTGCAATGCCTCTGCCAACAGGTGGGCTGAGGTGTGCCAGAAAGTGTGCTTACCCTGCTCGTCGTCGAATTTATAGAGGGCAATCGATGCATCCTCCATAATAGGACGGTTCAACTCAACGGTTTCTCCATTCACGCCACAGCTGACAACGCTGCGTGCCAGAGCAGGAGAAATGCTCTCGGCAATCTGAAAACCAGTCACGCCCTGTTCATACGAGCGAACAGATCCGTCTGGGAAAGTAATGTTAATCATATCTACAATATATGTTTGAATTTAAACGGCCGCAAAGGTACAAATAATCGAACGAATAACCAAATAATTTTGGGACTTTTTCGAACCTTCTTCGCTTAATCAATCTTTTCGATGAACTGGCCCTGGGGGGTAAAACGCATATCTTCGTCGTTCGACAATTCTATCTTATAGCCATAGGGCTTCTTACTCAATTTGGTGATGACGTCCTCAGGATAATGGGTCTTCGCATATTCCCAGATGGGGGGCGGGACGAGTGTGGAAGGCACGCCCGTCTTTTTGCGCCCTACCCTTTTCCAGTTTCCCTGCATATCGAACTCGATCTTTGTGCCGTCGTTGAGACACACACTATATTCTTTCCCACCATCGTCGTCAGTATCCATCTCCACAAGGACGACAGACGACTCAGGAAAATACTGGTCGATAAACGCTTTTGAAGAGGCTGGGATTTTATCGTCCATACATGCCGCCATCAGCCATATCACCAGACAACCAAGCATTGTTATATAAATGTTCTTTCTCATCTTCAGCTACTTTAGTGTTCTAATACATCTGCAATTTTGTCGGCATTCATACTACGGGCACTGGCATCGAAGATTTCCTTGTAACGCCCGCCTTGCCGATAGACATCATCCGGTTTACCACTCTCAACAACACGGCCTTGATCCAATACGTAAATCGTATCGGCATCGATAATCTGTCCGATGTTGTGCGAAATGATAATCACCGTCCTACCCTGCTTAATGGCATCAATGCTGGCCTTGATCTGCTCCGTGGCAATGGCATCCAGACTGGCCGTAGGTTCGTCGAGGATGATGACGGTGGGATTCTTGATGAACATGCGGGCAATAGCCACACGTTGCTGCTGCCCACCACTCAGTCGCAGGGCACTGCTCTCGAAACCTTTAGGCAACTGCATCACCTGGTCGTAGAGGAAGGCCCTACGGGCAGCATTCACCACATCGTCGTGAGTGGCCTGCGGATTGCCGTATTTGATGTTATCTTCGATGGTTCCGTCGAAGATGTGGTTCTTCTGCATCACCAGTCCTACATGTTCGCGCAGCCAGCGAGTGTCCCACTGCTCAATGGGTTTCCCGTCGAGCAAAATGGTGCCACTGTCTGCGTGGTAAAACTTGTCGAGCAAGTTTACGACAGTGCTCTTGCCCGCTCCGCTCATACCCACCAGAGCCGTTATCTTGCCAGGCTCAATGCGCATCGACACGTCGTGCAGGGCTTTGACACCATTGGGATAGGCGAAGTCAACATGCTGCATCTCGAAGCAACCCTTTACCTCGTCAGGACGGTAATCGCCCGTATCCTCCACATGTTTATCGCCCTCCAACAAGTCAAAAAGTCCCTCGGAATAAATCAACGCATCGTTCAAGTCATCATAGATGCGGTGCAGCTGACGGATAGGGGCACTGACGTTGGCAAACAACATAACGTGGTACATAATCTTACCGATGGTCATACCCGGATAGTCAATAAGCACCAGGTAAGCCGTCAGGATGATGACGAGCACGGTGCCTATCTGTTCCAGAAAACCTTTCAATCCCGTATAAAAGTAGCTCTGCTTGCGCGTTGACAGCTGCAGATCCGTTACAGCGTCCTGTACGCCTTCCATGCGCTGGTCTTCTACCACTTCGCGGTTAAACGACTTGATGACACCAATGCTTTCGATGATGTTCAGAATATTCTGGCTAACAGCCTGCTGCCCGTTGAAGATGCCACGGCGTCCAGCCCGCATGCGCTCTGCCTGGACGTAGGTGACGTAGAAATAGACAGGGACAATGGCCAGAGCCACCAAGCCCACATAGACATTGGCCATGAACATCAGGATAAGCGCCAGCACGGCACTCGTAAGCAACGGCAGGATGTCGATAAAGAAACTGTTGACAGCACGGCTCGTACTCAATACGCCCTTGTCGATGCGCGACTGCAGACGACCTGCCTCGTTGCCTGAAGTGGTGAAGAACGCCATGCGGAACGTCTGCATGTGGTGAACCACCTGTAACGTCAGGTCGCGACTCACCAAAATGCGCATGCGCTCACCGTAATAGCGACGGAAGAAGTTGACTACGGCGGCCAGTAGCTCTTTGCCAAGCAATACGGCACTGACAATAATGAGGACACGCAAAGCGCTGGGCCACATCAGCGTCGGCTGCTGGTCAATAATATTAATGGCATCGACTGCACGATCAAGGACAATGGCGTTGACCTGCGCCAGTAGCGACCCCAGCAAGGTCAATACCAGCGTCACTACCAACAACCATCGGTAGGGCTTCACAATCCGCAGAATGTAATATAACAACGTTCCAATGCCCATATTATTCGAGTTTATTTACTTCCGCTGGTTTTTCAGAAGGCTGTAGGCGGCATAGAGACCGAGTTCGCCAGCTTTGGAGAGGTCGGCAGTAGCCTCCTTCTGATGTTTCAACGTCAAATGGGCCAAGCCACGATTGTAGTAGGCCTCTGCCAGATGGGCATCCAACGTAATGGCCTTGGTGTAATCCGCAATGGCCTGCTGATGGTCCATGCATTGCACGTATGCATTGCCGCGATTATAATAGAGGTAGGCGTTAGTAGGCGCCAGCGCAATGGCCTGCGTCAGGTTTTCCAATAGGTTGGCAGTCATCAGGGGCATGTCGGACGATTCCTGCTGTGCCTGACAGATAGCCCGCAACCAAAGGGCTACTGCCGATTTGGAATCACGCTCGAGCCAGGGTGCCGGATCGTGGATGGTACTTTCGCCACAGACAATATACAATTGCAGATTAGCAGGTAGCGTATGGTTCAGTGAATCCACCTGACGGTCGTAGGCCACATAACGTTTGACGGCACTCTGTTGGCGCTGTGTCGAAAGCACATACATCGGCAGATAGTCCATAGCCACATGGCGGTTCTGCACGCGACCGCGATAGTCGCTCTGATATTCGGGCTGCACCTCTTGCTCGTCAGCAACTGCAAGCTGGTTATACTTCTCGATATCCTCGTCGCTACGCTTACGCATCTGTTTGGGTGACAGTCGCGGTTGTTTGCCCATACGCTTGTCTAATTGTGCCTTCAGGATGCGGAACTCGTCCTGTTCGGCCTGCTTGGTCAAGCCCAGCTTCCTGTAACACTGGGCACGCTGATGAAGTCCCGTCCAGAAATTCGGATACTGGTCGATGACCTTCGAATAGTCGCGAATGGCAGCACGGGGATTACCCGTCTGTTCCAACAGCAGGGCACGATTGTAGAGTGCCATCAGATTGTCGGGCTCCAACTTCAGGACGAAGTCGAAGTCGGTGATAGCGCGGTTGTCGTCACCTACCTGAGCACGCAACAGTCCTCGATTGTAGTGCCCCAGGAAGTTGTTTGGTTCGAAATCGAGCGCTGTATCGTAGTCGGCCATAGCACCACGCAGGTTCTGCTGGTTGAAGCGGGCCAACGCACGATTGATATACAAGTTGGCATCTTTGGGCAATAGGTGGATGGCTTTGTTCAGATAACCCTCACCCTCCTTCCATTCACTGCGCGCCAGACTGATGACAGCACGCTGAGCCCAGACATTACCGTCGTAGGCGTCAAGCTCGATACTCTTTTCCAACGCCTCAATAGCTTTCGTAGTGTCTTTCTGCTGGATATACACATTGGCCTTCATGGCAGGGATACGGGCATTCTTGCTCCAACGCGCGCTCATCGTATCCAACTCGGCCAAAGCCTTGTCGTATTCCTTTTGCTCGATGCGGCACAATGCACGGTTGTGCCACAGATTGATGCCCTCAGGATCGTAGCGCAGGGCGGCATTATAGTCGCTGACGGCTCCCTCGAAATTTTTCTGATGGATACGACAGAGTCCGCGCAATTCGTAGATGCCCACAACGTATGGGTTACGCTCCAGCGCCTCCGTACAGTCGCTCTCTGCACCTACATAGTCGTCCAGATAATATTTCGCCACACCCCTGAAGAACCACGGCTCGTAGAGGTATGGCTTGGACGAAATAGCCTGATTGAAATACTGGATGCTCAGCACGTAGTCCTCATAATAGAGCGCAGAGCGTCCTATCATCAGCAATCGGTCGGTATTGAACTGGGCATGACACATTGAACATTGAACATTGAACATTGAACATTGAAGTGCAAAGAACAACAATGCAAATCTCATGAATATGTTACCACAGTGTATCATGTTCAACGTTCAATGTTCAACGTTCAATGTCTTAC
>ONMN01000044.1 GCA_900318885.1 uncultured Prevotellaceae bacterium
CACCGCCAAGGACGACTCCAACTTCAGCGGCTATGCCGAGGCGCACTGGAGCATCATTGCCGAGGATGCCAGCACCTTCACGGTGAGCGGCATTGACGATAGCTACGAATATACCGGCAGCGATATCACGCCCGAACCCACGGTGAAGGAGGGCGCGACGACGCTGACAAAGGATGTGGACTACACCGTAGAATACAGTGCTAACCGCAATGTCGGCACCGCAACGGTCACCGTCAAGGGTAAGGGCGGCTATAGCGGTACGAAGGTGGCTCACTTCACCATCACTCCGAAGGAGGCCGTGCTCAGCTGGAGCAACCTGTCGTTCGACTACGACGGCAACAGCCACGTGCCGACATGTAACGTCAGCAACCTCATCGGCACCGACGAGTGTACCGTCACCGTCACCGGCGCACAGACCGAGGTTGGCGACTACACCGCCACGGCCACCGCACTGAGCAACAACAACTACAAGCTGCCGGCAGACTGCACGAAGGGCTTTAGCATCCATAGCGCAGGCACCATCGACCGCAAACACAGCAACATCGTCGTGAAGCGTAACGACACCGGGGCAGAGGTCGACAACGAGGCCTACCTCACGAAAATGAGCGACGGCACACTGCGCATCGACCAGGTGAAGATTGTGGCTCCCGCCGACGCCACTACGGCCAACCCCGTAGCAGTGACGGTATATATCCCCACCACGCTGAAGGACTACGACGGCACCACGGGTAACACCTACGGCGTCGCTACCGACATCATCGTGACCGACGCCAACGTGCCTGTCACCGATGTGTGGATGCCCGAGACCGACGCCATCGTCAGCGTCGCTCCTCACGCCTTCCGACTCAATGCCACGGAGAGCGTCACGGCACGCATCCATACCACCCTCCCGCTGTTGGACGACTACGCCCTCTGCACCGGACTGGCAAAGGAATATACTGACGGCCACGTGATGACCACCATCAAGACCACCACGCAGTACTGGACGCTGTCGAGCAGCGTCGATATCGTGGTGCCCGAAGGACAGACGGCATATATCTGTCAGGCGGACGGCACAACGGCAGTTGCTGCCATCGCCATCACCTCGACCACGGCGACCATCGACGGCACCGACCGCGTCATCGTCAAAGCCAACAATGGTGTGATGCTCGGTGGCACGCCCGGCACCTATGACCTCATAGCATGGCCTAGTGCCGACCGACCTAGCGGCTCCGCGCCCTCTACGGCCGACGCCAAGAGCTATGCCGGCAACCAACTCGTGCCCGCCCTCGTGAAGACGCACTTCACACCGACGGAGTATTACATCCTCTATAACAACACCTTCCACGAGCTGAAAGCCGACGACGACACGTCCGTCAGCCCCTGTAAGGCCGTCCTGCGCAAGACCAGCAGCACCATGGCCCCCAGCCTGTCCATCAACAACAGCGAAACGGGCATCTCGACGTTAAACGCCGATCGTGAAACGTCGAACGACGATAGCTGGTTCGACCTCAATGGCCGCAAGCTCTCTACCAAGCCCACCACGAAGGGACTGTATATTCACAACGGCCGTAAAGTGGTTGTTAAATAAACGCGAATTACCATTAATTATCCACGAATTATCATTAATAATAATTATATGAAAAATTATATGGTTAATTACATGGCAATTATACGTTAAATAAAAAACCAACGATAATTATACGTTAAGATAAAAAACAAAAACAACATAATTATGAAAACAATTAACAGTAAAATCGCAAAGAGTGTTGTCGGTGCCCTGTTCGTGGCTCTGACATTCACCGCCTGCAGCTACAGCTCAGACATCGACAGTATTAACAACCGTATCGACCAGATCAATACGAAGATTACCAATCTGGAAACCACGGTGAACAACTACAATCAGGACATCACCTCCATCCAGGAGATTGTAAACAAAATCACCGTCAATGGCTATATCGCCAAGGTTACCGAGAAGGCAGATGGCTACCAGATTACTTTCTATGACGGCAAAACCATCACCATCCGCAATGGTAAGGACGGCAAGGACGGTGCCGATGGTAAGGACGGTGCCGACGGCACAACGCCGGTCATTGGTGTGAAACAGGATACTGACGGCAACTGGTACTGGACCGTCAATGGCGAATGGCTCCTCGACAACGGTAAGAAGGTGCGCGCCAACGGACTGGATGGTGCCAACGGCGCCAACGGTAAGGACGGTGCCGACGGCAAGGACGGCAAAGATGGCGTTGACGGCAAGGATGGCCAAAATGGCAAGGATGGCGTCGACGGTAAGGATGGCAAAGATGGCAAGGATGGCGTAACGCCGATATTGCGCATCAACCCCACCACCAACGAATGGGAGGTCTCTTACGATTATGGCCAGAGCTGGACGTCACTGGGCATCAGTGCCACCGCTTCTCAGGGTGCCAAGGGCGACAAAGGCGATAAAGGCGACAAAGGTGACAAAGGTGACAAGGGCGACCAGGGCGACTCCTTCTTCAAGAGTGTCACGGTTGGCACCTCCAGCGTCATCTTCACACTGGCTGACGGCGTGACAACCTTCGAACTGCCGCTCTTCGACGAGTTCAAGAAGGTGCGCGACCGCGTACAGAGCATCGTATATGTTCCCGACTTCTTCGACGGACAGATTGGCGTCAAGAATGCTACCGCACAGACGCTGCGCTATCAGGTGAAGCCCGCGGCAGTGGCTACCTACCTCGCAGAACATACCTCAGCCATGAAACTCGTCGGCGAGGATGTCGCCATGACGCGTGCCACCAGCGCATCACTCACCATCGGCAGTGCCACGGCAGCCGACGGACTGCTCGCGCTCACCGTCACTCCCGCAGGATTCGCAGCACAGCAGGGCTATGCCTTCGCACTCGACATCGAGGCTGACGGCAGCAACTACCGCACGACATATACACCGGCATTCCTCATCGTCGATGCCGACAAGATTGCCATCGGCGTCAATGGCCTCTATCCCGGAATGGGCGTCGTCAACTGCGGCAAATATCTGCAGTGCTTCGTCGTATTCTTCCCCGACTACACCACCTCTCGCGGCATCACATGGACATCGTCCGACACCAGCCGCGCCACCGTCAACAAGGACGGCGTCGTGGCCGTGGCCGATAATGCTGCCGACGGCGAGTTCCAGATTACCGCCACCGCCACCAACGGCAAGACGGCATCGCTCTCCTTTAAGATTCTCGACAAGAAGCTGCAGCTCGATACCGACCAGCTCAACCAGTCATTGGCTCAATAACCCTCAAAACCCCATAACAGTATGAAAAAGATTGTTGTATGTTTCGTGGCCCTGATGGCCTTCATCGCCTGCTCCGAGCAGAAACCCTTCACCTATCGTGGTCTCTCGTTCTCCATGCCCGCCAGTAAGTTGGTCGACTCGCTCCTGGCACGTGGATTCCTCGTCGATTCTGCCACATCCGACAGCGGCAGCCAGTACCAGCTCTACAAGGACGGCGAACCCTACCGCGTACTCGTGGCTTATGAGAACGACCAGATACGCGCCATCCAGGAGAACTACCACCTCTCCACCAACGACAGCACACGCCGACTGTGGCAGCAGCTGCGCGACGGACTGGAGAAGGAACTCGACGCATGGCCTAACTGCCCCATCCTCAAGGACGACCACAAGAAGGCTGACTTCGAAACCGACGGCGGCTTCGTATCGGTCATTCTCGAGAATACCTACAAACCGACACTGATGGTGCTCTATCAGGTCAAAAAGGAGAAGAAGCAGTAGAATAATCTGTTAAATAATCATAAAACTTACGCGCGGGGCTCACTTCCTCGCGCGTATTTTAATAAAAAAGCGTACCTTTGCAGTCCGATTTAGGGGAAAACACTTAGAATCCCCGTGGACTAGAGTGTGAATAGCAACGTCTTTGGCCGGACGTCGTGGTTCGGGAATCGCTGGTTCAACCATCCGCAACACGCCTGTTTACAGGCACAGCGGAGCGCACGTTAGACTAACAACCGGGAGTTAGACCTCGGGTGTTTATTTATGTGCGTACATTATTTATATTAATAAGAACTGTTTTTTAGTAGTAAAAATTTTAAAGAAATGAACACGTTAAGTTACAAGACCGTTTCCGTATCTAAGGAAGCTGCTCGTGAGCAGAAGGAATGGGTGGTCATCGACGCTACCGACCAGGTAGTAGGCCGTCTGGCTTCAAAGGTCGCTAAAATCATCCGCGGAAAGTACAAGCCCACATTCACTCCTAACCAGGACTGTGGTGACAATGTCATTATCATCAATGCCCAGAACATTATCTTTACTGGCAAGAAAGAAACCGACAAGGTTTACACCCGCTACACCGGCTATCCCGGAGGTCAGCGCTTCAACACACCCGCTCAGCTCCGCAAGAAGCCTTTCGGTACAGAGCGCATCCTGAAGCACGCTGTCAAGGGTATGCTCCCCAAAGGCCCCCTCGGCCGTGCGCTGCTCAACAACCTGTATGTCTACGAAGGCACAGAGCATCCTCATACCGCTCAGAAGCCCAAGGCTATCGACATCAACCAGTATAAGTAAGTTTATAGTTTAAAGATTAAAGATAATAGTTAAGATGGAATACATCAACGCAATAGGTCGTCGCAAGAGCTCAGTAGCTCGCGTTTATCTGTCAGAGGGTAATGGCAAGATCACGATCAACAAGAAAGATTTGGAAGTATACTTCCCATCGGCTATCCTGCAGTATGTCGTTAAGCAGCCGCTCAACCTGCTCGAGGTAGCTGAGAAATATGATATCAAGGTAAACCTCGACGGTGGTGGTTTCACAGGTCAGAGCCAGGCTCTGCGCCTCGCCATTGCACGTGCACTCGTGAAAATCAACGAAGAGGACAAGAAAAAGCTGAAGGATGCCGGTTTCCTCACCCGCGATGCTCGTGAGGTTGAGCGTAAGAAGCCAGGTCAGCCCAAGGCTCGTCGTCGCTTCCAGTTCAGTAAGCGTTAAAATAATCCTACTGGACTACGTTTAGTATCTAAACTGGTGGGATTCGTTTAACGTTCAACGTTCAATGTTCAATGTTCAACGTTCAATGACTACCCCCCAGCTGATCTAAAAAAAAGATTAAAAAGAAAGTAAACAATTTAAAAAAAAAGACAAAGAAACAATGGCAAGAACAAATTTTGACCAGTTGCTCCAGGCAGGCTGCCACTTCGGCCACCTGAAGCGTAAGTGGAACCCTGCAATGGCTCCCTACATCTATACAGAGCGTAACGGTATCCACATCATCGACCTCCACAAGACAGTCGTTAAAATCGACGAGGCTGCTGACGCACTCAAGCAGATTGCCAAGAGTGGCAAGAAGATTCTGTTCGTCGCTACTAAGAAACAGACTAAGGAAATCATCGCAGAGAAAGCTCAGAGCGTTGGTATGCCTTACGTAATCGAGCGCTGGCCCGGTGGAATGTTGACTAACTTCCCCACCATCCGCAAGGCCGTCAAGAAAATGGCGAACATCGACAAGCTCATGACCGATGGTACTTTCAACAACCTCTCAAAGCGTGAGCTCCTGCAGGTGACTCGTCAGCGTGCTAAACTCGAGAAGAACCTCGGTTCTATCGCCGACCTCACACGTCTGCCTTCTGCACTCTTCGTCGTTGACGTACTCAAGGAGCAGATTGCCGTCCGCGAGGCCAACCGTCTCGGTATCCCCGTATTCGGTATCGTCGACTCTAACTCTGACCCCAAGAACATTGACTTCATCATCCCCGCTAACGACGACGCCAAGGATTCAGTAGAGGTTATCCTCTCTGCTTGCTGCGCTGCCATCAACGAGGGCATCGAGGAGCGTAAGGTCGAGAAGGCTGACGAGAAGGCTGCCGACGAGCAGGATGAGGCTCCCGCAGAGGAGGCTAAGCCCAAGCGTCAGGCCCGCAAGCCCCGCAAGGCTGCTGCTGCCGACGAGGCTGCTGCTGAGGCTCCCGCCGCTGAGGCCGCTCCCGCCGCAGAAGAGGCTGCTGAGTAATTTATAAAGGTAAAAAAGTAAAAAGTTAAAAAATCAACGTTCAACGTTCAACGTTCAACGTTCAAAGTTTAAAGTAAATTATGGCAATTTCAATTGACGATATCAAGAAGCTTCGCGCTATGACCGGCGCTGGTCTCGCCGACGTTAAGAAGGCACTGACCGAGGCCGAGGGCGACTTCGACAAGGCCAAGGAGCTCCTCCGCGAGCGTGGCCTCGCTATCGCTGCCAAGCGTAGCGACCGTGAGACATCTAATGGTTGTGTACTCGTAAAGAAGGTGGATGGCTTCGCTGCCATGCTCGCACTCAAGTGTGAGACCGACTTCGTGGCTAATGGTGCCGACTTCATCGCACTCACACAGGCCATCCTCGACGCAGCAATCGCTGCAAAGGCTGCCGACATCGAGGCTGTCAAGAACCTCACCATCAACGGTCAGACCGCTCAGGAGGCTGTCACACAGCGTTCTGGTATCACCGGTGAGAAGATGGAGCTCGACGGCTACCTCACTCTCGAGGGCGACAACGTGGAGGTTTACGACCACATGGGCAAGCACACCCTCTGCACCATGGTCCAGACCAACAAGCCCGCTGCAGAGCAGGGTCACCTCGTGGCCATGCAGGTCGCTGCCATGAAGCCCGTAGCTCTCGACGCACAGAGCGTTGACCAGAAGATCCTCGACGAGGAGTACAAGACTTCTTTCGAGAAGACTAAACTCGAGCAGGTCGAGAAGTTCGTTGAGATGAAGCTTAAGAAGGCTGGCATCAACCCCAACCTCGTCGATTCTGAGGACCACATCGAGTCGAACACCGCCAAGGGTTGGCTCACCAAGGAGCAGGCCGACGAGGCTCGCAAGGTCATCGCCGATGCAAAGGTCGAGGGCGAGGCAAACCTCAAGATGCCTATGATCGAGAACATCGCCAAGGGTCGCGTACAGAAGTTCCTCAAGGAAAACTGCCTCGTCGACCAGGAGTTCCAGTTCGGCGACGGCGACAAGGCTACTGTTGCTCAGTGGCTCGCCAAGCAGGACAAGGACCTGAAGATCGTCGCTTTCAAGCGCTTCACGCTCGTTGCCGACTAATCCGCAACACATTTACTTCCTCTATAATTAAAAAAAATCCGCAGGCTGGAAGGCGCTGCGGATTTTTTTTTATCCTCGGTATTGCGATGGTGTGCATCCGAAGACGCGCTTGAACGTATGGGCGAAAGAACTGGCTTCGTCGAAACCACACTTGAAGGCAACATCGACAATCGGCATGTCCGGTCGTTGCTTCAACAGTTTACCAGCCTTCTCCATCTGAATGGCAGAGATGAAGGCCTTGGGCGTCTCGCCGGCAGCACTCATCAGGCGGCGACGGAAGGTCTGGACACTCATATTGAGTTTCGAGGCAATGGTCTCGACACCCAGCTCGCGGGTTGAGAAACCTTCGTTGACAATTTCAATGACGTGCATCAGGAACAGGCGGTCTTCGTTCGATTGCTCAGCCTGCGGTTCCTCTGCCGGTTCTTCCGTCGGTTCTGACGGACGTTGAGCTTCCTGTAGGCGACTGATTTCCTCCATCAGTTCGGCGACGTGCTGCTGTTCTTTCAAGTGTGCGCGGCGTACGAACCACCAACCGACGAACGAGACAATCAATATGGCCACAATGGCTATGATGATTGTGCGCTGGTGGGCGCTGCGCACCTCGGCATTCTCCTGCTGAAGCTGGTCATTGCCGAACTCAGCATTATACCGTGCCAGTGCGTCGGCCGTGGCGTGGGTGTAGAGCGAGTCCTTCAGGAGGTCGAACACGTCGAGTTCCTGTTTGGCCGAGTCGGGGTTCAGTTCCCAATAGCTCTCGTAGAGTCCGCGGTGGGAATGAATCTCGTTGTAGAGGTCACCCATCTTTGAAAACAGGCTGGCAGCCTCTTTATAATAAGGTATAGCGTCCTGCTGGCGTTTCTGGCAGAGCAGGGACATGCCCAGACGGTTCAGGGCGATGGCATATGCGTGGAAGTCGCCCGAGGCTTTCAGGTCGGGCAGTATCTGGCGGTAGATATCCTCAGCCTCCTTGTAACGGTGCAGTCCCAGCAACGCCGACCCCTTCTGCGACAGTCGGATGGCCAGTTTTGGCTGTCGGCCCAACTGTTGCTCGATGGCTACCGCCTCTTCGGCATACGGCAATGCCTTGGCGTCGTCGCCCAGGGTGTGGTAAATCTCCGAGGCCATGCCCAGGATGACTGCCTTGCGCGCCGGATTATCCACTTGGTTGATGTGCTCGATGGCCTGCAGGATAATCGGTTCGGCTTCCTTGGCCTGATAGCCAGCCATATAGATTCCCGCCAGCGTGTTCATGCTCGACGCGATGCGGTCGTGGTCGCCACTTTGTTCGTCAATCTCGACACACTGCCGGGCATAGTTGGCTGCCTGCTTGAAATCTCCCAAACGTACATAAATGCAGCCCAGAAGGTTGAGACAATCAGCCTTCTCGGAATTTGCGGGATGGTATTTCGGCAGTGCTTCGAGGGCATAACGCTCGGCATCCTTATACTGTTCTTGGTCGTACATCCACTCAGCAGCCCAATAGCACACCTGCTGTCGCATGGAGTCGACAGGCACTGAGGATGCGAACACGATTGGGGCGTCGATGAATTTTTCCTTCATCAGGGCGTCGAAGAAGGCATTAGCCGTAGCGGCATCAGACTGCTGGTTGAAACGCGCTAATGTCTGCTCCACATTCTGTGCCCGAGCCAAAAGACTGAACACAGCAAAAAAACACAGAAAAAACAGCTTTTTCATAAGGTTTATCTTTATTTCGACGACAAAATTATAAATAAAATTCCACATTTCGTGCATTTTGGAAGAAAAAAACAACTTTTTGGCAGTTTTTATCAATCATCCAAAGCCGTTTTTACCGTAATTTTGCAACCGGAATTACGAATCATTATCATCTTTTTAAATTATTAAAGTCAAAACAGTTATGAAAACGAATCATTCAATCGTAAAGGCATTGGTGATGCTGACCATTGCATTTGGAGTACAGACAACGGCTAACGCACAGTTTGGAGGCTTGCTGAAGAAAGCCAAGCAAGCTGTCAAGGCCAAGAATGACACCAAGGAGTCTGAAGTGAAGGGCAAGATCCTGGACAGGAAAAGTCAAGGTGTTCCTGAGTCGGGCGAAGTGACCATTAAGGAACGCAAGTCGGGCAAGGTCATCGGCGTGTATGACCGCGCAACACGGACGCTGACGCACAATGGCAAGACGTATGTCTTCGGCAAGGACGGAGCGGTAACCGACGGCAATGGCACTCAGGTGGGAAGCATTATCGGCGAGGAGCTGACGACTCCCCATGGCGACAAGTTGAGATGTGACGACATTGGTATCGTGTTCGTCGGCAAGGAAAATGTCGGTAGTATTCAAAACAACAAAATGGCTGTCATGCAAGGCAATATCTACGCCGATGCATCAGACAAGATGGAGCGCGAGGTGCTGGCCTATCTGGTATTCGGCGTGATGAACACCAACGAGCGGCTGCTGAAAGGCAAAGAGGCATACGAGGATGCCACCATGACGGAAAAGGAGACCGATGAGGAGTTCTATGCCCGCAGCAACAAAGAACTGCAGAAACGTTTCGCGTCGAGTGGCACTGGCGGCCGCGCGGTCGACATGCAGCTTCGTAAAGGCGGCAGCATCGTGGGAAGTATCCTGGCCGACGGCACCGTATACGTGGGGGGACACATCGCTGGTAAGATAGATGCTGATGGCAACATCTATGTCGGCGGACACATTGAGGGTGGCATACGCAACGACGAAGTGCTGAAGAATGGCCATGTGGTGGGAACCATCGACAGCGACGGCACCGTACGCCTGAACGGCTCCATTGTGGGTGGCATCGACAGCCGTACTGGCGACGTTCGCCAGGGCGGATCCATCATTGGTCGCGTCGAGCCTCTGGGTGATATGAAGAAAGCCGCTGTGTTCTACTTCTTCGGCTTCTATTAATATGATGAAATTTCTTTATTATTAACCATATTAACAATTACAACAATGAAAAAAGTATTATTCAGTATCGCTATCGTAGCAGCAGGACTGCTCGTGGCATCATGTGGAAACAAGAGTGCAGCAACCGCTGCAGAGTCCGAACAGGCAGAGCAGGTGGCAGAGCAGACGACCGCTGTCGAGCCCGAAGAACCAGCATCGTTGGCAGACATCGTGGCCAAAGCCAAAACCGAGGGTGCACAGTGGAGCAACGACGAGTGGAAGGTGCAGTTCAAGAAGGCCCTCGAGGCTTACAAACCCTTCGCCGTGGCTATGAACGAGGCTCAGCCCGCACAGTTTGAAGATATTATGAAGAAGTATGCCGACTTTCCCTCGCTCATCAAGGAGTTTGCCAGTCTTGCCAAACAGTCGGCAGGTGGCAAGGACATCACCGACGAGTGGATTCAGTCCACGATGCAAGAGCTGGGTGTACCACATCTTTAAAAACTGCAGACGGAAAATCATCAGTTGCGATGGAACCATTGACTGACAAACAAAAGGCAGCACACCGGCTCATCAGTGAGCACATGCAGTTCCTGGCTGACCAAGAACAGTTTGTGCAGGGTGTTGTCGACCGACGTTTTCAGGAAATGACGCCAGCATTCGAGGAAATGATCGACCGCAGAATCAAGGCGTATCTGTCGCAACTTAATATGACTTGTGTTAATAAACCATAGTTTAATCATTTAAAGAAAACAACTAAAAAAATGAGAACAAAAGAACGTTGGAAAATTTGGGGCTTGGCAGCACTAATGGTAGCAGGCCTTGGCACCTCGACTGACGCGATGGCAGCCAAACAAGTGATGTGCGTGAAGACTAATACTGGTCAGTACATTGAAGTGGCACGCGTAAGCATGATGGTAGTAGCCGACGGTGCCAGCACTTTCGAAATTGTCGTGAAGGACGGCGAAGGCGCTACGGGCGTGGAGAGCATCTCGTTTGAGAAGCACGAGTCCGACATTGACTTGTCAAAGTATGGCGGCAACAGCGGAGGGGGCGACAACATCGACATGTCGAAGCCCGTATTCCTGCTTACCAGCACTGGCAAGTACTACTACATGAAGGACCTGCCAATGATGACGGCCAAAGACGGCAGCGACCGCTTCGACGTCACCGTGGGTGCAACGACGGAAAGCGACGTACAGTATGTTTATTTCTATCGCGGTCCCGTTGAGAACATTGACGTCGTGTCAGGCATCGACAGTCCGAAGACCACTCCTGCTACCGAGCGGCTGACACTTCGCACACCCGTCAGTTCCGAATTGCAGATTTCGGGGTGCGGCACCGCCTCTTGTGCCGTCGTCTACTCGGCTAACGGTCAGCAAATGGCAGAATCGGCCGTCGTCAATGGCGCCACCACCATCTATGTCGGACACCTCACCCATGGCATCTACATCGTAAAGGTTGGCAATAAATCACTCAAATTCATCAAAAAATAATCATCAAAACAATAAATCCATTAAATTCAGAAACAATTATGAAAAAGATATTTACAACTATCGTTATGGCCATTGTTGCCCTGACCGCCTCTGCGCAAAACAATCAGCAGTATTTCCGCGTAGAGTTCACTGTACCCATTACTGGCGATAATATTCCCATCGGACAGTCCAACAATAGCGTAGCAGCCACAATGAAGGATGAATACACCTTCTGCAATCCGTTGCATGAGTATCTTGACTTCCAGGCTCAGAACCCCATGAAATTCCGCTCTACCACGACAAACATCACCGAGAACTCAGCCTTCTACCTTGAGAACGGCCGTACAGGTCAGACCCCGGGTGTCGTTCTGAAATACCCTTACCAAGTGGATAAAATCAAAAAGATTAGCGCCTATTCCATCCCCGTTGAGCGTATCACCTGTGACTCCACCACCACCTACGAATACACATTCCACGGCAGGGACGTGAAGACCCCTGGCGACGGAACCATTGTTTTCCGCGTGGCCGAGTTCACCTTCAACCGCCTGCCCCGCAACGTCGCTGAGCTGAAGACACTCATCGAGGACGCCAACGGCAACCGCGTTGAGGGCATGAAGAACCCACTCTTCGTTGCCGCCTGCCTTATTGCCGTCTGGCCCCGTATCCTTGACTGCAGTCAGGACTGCCGCGACATGATTGACTATCTCTACGGCAAGCACTACTCACAACTGAACACCACGGGTGTCTCCAATCAGGTATTCCAGGATGTCTGCACCTCCGGTCTCGTAGGCAAGGACGGTGCCGGCCAGTGGCAGTTCAACTCCCTCTTCGGCTATTTCGACGGCGCAACCCCCAGCAATCAATACAAGCCTAATGGCAAGGGTTACGACCAGGGACCGTATAAAGTTCGCGTTGGTTGGCATCCTAGTTCTCCGCTCACTCCCGTTGGACAGTGGGGCAACAAACAGATGGCCAAGATTTGTCTCTTCCCCAATCCCAGCGCTACCGACCTTGCCGACATGGGCTTCGAGAATCCTGACCTGCGCTTCGTTGAGTTGCGCGAGACCAGCAAAAACGGTTGGTTCGTCAGCGACAAAGAGAAGGCTGTCACCATGAGCATGAAGGATCAGTTCGACACTGATTTCTAATCTGTCATCATCCTCATAATCCTCATAGATAAAAAAAGTCCGCAGCGCCTTCCAGCCTGCGGATTTTTTTCTCTGTGTGCTCTTAGTTAGAGGTGTCTGTTGCGCAGTGTCACGCCTAAGATACGCATGTAGTCGCGGAACTGCTCCTCAGTCAATATGCGGTGCATCTCTCGTGCGTCTTTCCTCACCGCCTGATGAATCATGTGTCGCTGTCTCATACCCTGAACCTCCGATGCCGTCTGCATGTCGTCCGTGAATGTCTCGTGGATTGCCTCCACCTTGTCCATCTGCTCGTCGTTCAGTCCCAGCACCTCCGAGAGGCGGTAGATGTCACAGTTCATGTCGAATCTTTTGTCCGAATTTTTGCTCTGTGTCTCAGCGAAGCTTGTTGTCAGTGCCATTGTGGCAACTACTGTTAAAATAATCTTTTTCATAATTTTCTTTTTTTTGTTAGTTATCCTGTTTGTTATCTTTTTTGTTATCCCGAACATCTTTGTCCTTGTTCTGCTTCTTTGACGCACCACAAAAAAGAAGGTTTAACGAAAATCCCATTTTTTTTCGCTAAACCTCCCTTTATACTACGTATAACTTTTTTTCGTTCGGCCACAAAAAACCCCGCCTTCGGGGCGGGGCTTCATCCTTCTTACATCTTTTTACCTGTTAAGCAATCTCAATTTGGCGCGACAGCTTTACTTTCTCTTCCACTACCTTCGGCAGTTCCACGGTCAGCACGCCGTCCTCCACTTTCGCCGATATCGCGTCCTTCTTCACGTCGTCCGGCAGTATCAGCGTCTGCTCGTATTTCGAGTAGCTGAACTCGCGGCGCAGATAGCGCACGTTCTTGTTTTCCTCCTCTTTATGCTCCTCCTTGTGTTCCATCTTCACCACCAGGTTACCCTCGTCGTTGATGTGCACGTTAAAGTCCTGCTTGTTCATGCCCGGAGCGGCCAGCTCCACCGTATAGGCCTTGTCCGACTCCTTCACGTTGATGGCGGGTGCAGTGCAGTTTGCCTTTGGCATCATGTCGTTGTAAAACAAGTCGTTAAACACTGCAGGAATCCAGTTGTTACTTCTCATTGTTGGCATCATAGTTGTTACCTCCTAAATTCTGTTTTTTTTATTTGTTACACATGTTGTTTTATTTGTTCTCTCGTTGTCGGCCTTCCGGTCATTTCCACCCTCCGGCCTTCACACTCCTTCTTTGCAACAACAATGCCAACCAATGAAAAACAGACAAAATGACACAATTGTATGTCATTTTGTCGTGTTTGTTGTTTGTTGGGGGGCTTTACTTCCGCAGGTGTTTCTTGATGAAGCCGTCGTCGTGACATGTCTTCGCCCGCTTTTTTACATTTTTAGTGTCAAGAGCGATATAACTTTCAGAAATATTTTGCAATAAGGAAATAAATATGTATCTTTGCGCCATAAATAATAAACTAACCGATATTATGCCAAGACAAAAGCGCTTACATAATGCAACAGGCAGCTATCATGTCATGCTGCGTGGCGACACAACGCTGCTGTGGCGGTTCGACGGCGGCTATGTGGACCTGAATACCAACGGTACCCCGACCCGCTGGAACTACTACGTCACTGATCACCTGGGCAGTACGAGGATGGTAGTCGACAGCAACGACAGCATCAGAGAAACCATCAACTACTATCCCTTCGGCAGTGAGATGCAGATGGTGAACCCCGCCCTGCTGACCGGTGGTACCTCACATCCTTACCGCTTCACCGGTAAGGAGCTGGATAGAATGAACAGCCTGAACATGTACGACTTCGGTGCCCGTTGGTATGATGTCGCAGGTGTGCCTATGTGGACGAGCATTGATCCGCTGTGTGAGAAGTATTATCATATTACTCCATACTCGTATTGTGCTGGGAATCCGGTAATATTTGTTGATCCAAATGGAGAAGAAGTATATAGCGATTTGGTTTCACAACAGAATATTAAGAATACACTTACAGAAAAAGAAATTGAATATGTAGATTTCGATTCCAATGGACAATTAAATTACGAACTATTATGTCAGTTCGAAGGTTCTTCTGCAAATATGGATGCACTTAAATTGTTGGCAAAAAGTGAAATCGTGTATTCATTTGAATCAAAAGAGTGTGATAGTGAAGGTCGTCTATTTATGGAAAATGATAATAGCTACTATCGTGGTGTTACCGAAATGCCTGGTGCACAAACTCATCCAAGTATTGATGGTAAGGTACATATAATTGTTGGGAGCATGTTTTCAAAAGAGCAGCAGGCTATAACCCTTGCTCATGAAGGATTTGGTCATGGTTTAGTTTATGAAATGACAAGAGATCCAAATGCTGCATCTCATCATTACAAAAATAAACAAGGGAATTCGTATATGTTTAATGGGGTTGAATATTATGACCTTATAAGATATGATTCTAATGAGATATTAAAGACACAAATAGATAGAGTGGAAGAAGAGACAAAACGTAATATTCATAATAGAAATTAACTCTAAAGATGAGAAAATATATTTTAATTTTGTTTGTGT
Source organism: uncultured Prevotellaceae bacterium (assembly GCA_900318885.1). GTDB lineage: Bacteria > Bacteroidota > Bacteroidia > Bacteroidales > Bacteroidaceae > Prevotella. The sequence continues at coordinate 15,079 of ONMN01000044.1, forward strand.
TTTTCAGCATAAACATAGTTGGTCAAATTAAACCAGACACAGTTCGAGTATCTGATTTTTGTATTATGCTGGTTTTTCCCGAAGAATACATTAAAAAGGAAATGCTATACGAAGAAGGCGTTTTCTATGATTATATTATACCACAAGATTCGAGTATAATTACCATTCATCTAGGCTCTATGGTTTCTTTACCTTTGATTGAGAAAAAAGATATTATATCCAGTCGCCAAATAAGTAATATGTTAAAAGAAGAATGTGGTAAATATATTGAAAATGGAATAGTTAAATTTTGCCGTGAATTAAATATATATCCATATCATTTGAACATTTCTTATGACAAAGTTAATTTACGCTTGAAAAAAAAATATGATGACATTTTTGATAATATTAAAATATCATTTGAGGAGAACATCGGGGACTCTCCATGACCAGGGGATGCTTCAGGATCACGGGGTCGGTTCTAACGCAGTGACCAGGGGACTCTAATTTTGCGCTCTGATAGATTATATCAGTGAAGAATTTGCTTTATCACGGCCAAATCCTCGGATCACGGGGTCGGTTCTGATGATCATTCTTCAAGATAGACAAAGTATAAATGTAAATGAAACAAGTGATGAATTATCATAAAGATAACGGACTTCTGAATATGATCAGAAGAACCGACCCCATGATCTTTTCTTTTTCTGCGAATGATTATTCTACAGCTATGAGTTCTCTGCCTATTTTGTGAAGCCCTTCGACAATACGGCGACGCTGTTCTGGACGGGGTTTCTTCAGACCATTGGCGTAGTGGCTGAGTTGGTGTTGGTTGATGCCAGATACGCGACTAATCGCTGCGATGGATGCATAAAGAGAACACGACTGCAACAAGGCAGCAGCGTCCAAATGGAATTCGAATTCGTAGTCGCCATCGCGTAACCATTGAGGCACATCGTCGCCGTCTGCAATCATGCCCTCTACGTGGAACTGAAGGGTGGCCTTCACTTCCTCAATCAATTCGTCATACGATTTGGCTGTCACCACCACAGCACCAGGCACATTATCGCTCAGCGCTGCACCATAATTCTTATCACACCAAGATACGTTTACAATAATTTTTTCCATACTCTTACCTTTTATTTCCAACCTGCCTGTTTCCAAATACTATTCAAGAGAAATTGGCTTAATACCTCATTCTTATGTCCTCTGATAGTCACCTTTCCCTTCTTTTGCGGGTGTTTGTATTGTCGATGGTCACCCTTTGTTGCTACAAGGATCCATCCATCTGCCTCAAGAAGTTTGATGACCTCAATAACTTTATATGCTCTCATCGTTTCTGCTTTATGACGCTGCAAAGGTAATAAAAAGAATACCATTTTCAAAGAGAAAACACAAAAATAGTATTCGTTTTAATACTATTTAAGGAATCACGTACATAAAAGATACAGTTGATTGACATCTTTCACGTCCAAGAGACTTCTACCTTATGCCAGAGCAGACGGCATAGAGGCGGTAAATAAATCGTGTTTATTTTAGTTTCGAACGAAAGTATCTTCGAGATTTATCTCAAAGATAGGAATTATTTCCGAAACTTCCAAATTTTTGAGCCTTTTTTCGAAAAAAGCAGGAAAAGTCGACACATTATCGAAATCTTTTCGTATCTTTGCACCAACAAATATATATAATTATGGCAGCAACAGTATTGAATGAAGCACAACTGGAATTGTTGAGGATGGTGTCCGTCTTTAATACCCCGGAGGCCGTTACTGACTTGAAACAGGCCATTTCCAACTATTTTGCCCAGAAGACAGAAGAGGAAATCGACAGGCTGTGGGAGGACGGCACTTTGACCGAAGCAAAGGTCGAGAGTTTCCGTTCACTTCATGAGCGCACGGCGTACAAATAAAATCCGTATTAGGTATGGATAACGTCGTCATTGACACAAATAGCCCGATATGTCATCTATACCATTATGGAGCGCAAGAATGTCAAACTGATATCGCCTTCATATAAGTGGAATCTTATTACAGCCGACCCGGATGACAATAAGTTTGTTGACTGTGCCATTGCTGCCAATGCGAAATTCATTGTGACAGAAGACCACCATTTCAATGTACTAAAAGAAATTGACTTCCCATCAGTTGATGTAATAAACATCGACGACTTTCTAAAAGTCGGTTCTAATGATCATTTTTCAAGATAGAAAAAGTATAAATGGAAATGTAAATGAAACAAGTAATGAATTATCATAAAGATAACGGACTTCTGAATATGATCAGGAGAACCGACCCCATGATCAATATTTGTTTTAAAAGTTTTGACGTTGTTATTATATATGAATAATATTACCCGACAGGCTCTGCAGCCATTACTGGTGGCCATTCTCTTCCGTTTTCTAAAAGGTACTCAGGAGCAATATCAGCACCATTGGTCCAAAAGATAGTAGTATCAAGGCCAAATTGCTTAAACAGCTCTTTATCCTTCAGTTCTTCAAACATCGGATACTTTAGCAATGGCTCCAAATCAACAAGCTTTATCAGCCCATTGTTAAACCAACAAAGCAGCGAGTAATTACCCATATATTCTACATCTGTTACCTTCAGCATAATCTTATCTCTTTATTTTTTCAATTTTCTCACCTCTTTGGGCTTTTTCCCAGATAACCATGATTTCATTCTCGTATTTATCAATAAACTCATTCACCAATTGAATAGTTTTAGCTTTGGCCTTACCTTCAACGATTCTGTCTTTAATTGTTATCGTGAATTCTCCATTTCCACACCTTACATGAATATGGGGTGGGTTGTGGTCGAATGCATATATATAAATCAGAATTCCTTGTATAATGAATATTGATCCCATGTTTAAATTTCCTTTTCGTTTGCAAAGATAGACATTTTTTGTCTAACTTCGCAAATAAATAACGAAAAACTTGTTCTGTTTTTGTGTTTTTAAGTTATCACTAGTGTCCACTAAAAATTAGCGGATATGTTTGTAAGTTATTTAAATATAGAGTTTTAGAGCGAAAAATTGACGGTGACGATTTGAATTGACTACCTTTGCAATCCAAAAGCAAATCAGTCATTCGATGAACACCGGAAA
>ONMN01000099.1 GCA_900318885.1 uncultured Prevotellaceae bacterium
AAGACACCGCCTCACCCTCACGCTCGCAAAACTCACGCAGCACCTGAAGGTCAATACTGTTATTGCTGAATTTCTGTTCCATAAGTCAGTCGTGTCGTTTAGAAACATGCTGCCATCATTTCCTTGCCCAACTTGTGGATGTGAGCAAGGATGGCATTAGCGCGCTCGGCTGATGGCTTCTTGAAACCATTGATGTAGTTGCGTAGCAGGGTGGCATTCATGCCCAGGGAGCGGGCAAACTCAGCCACATTGATTTCCTTGTGGGTAAGGAAGAACTGCTGCAGGGGCGTTGGCTCGGTATCGTCGTAGGCGAAACTTTCGAAACTGATGTCCTCGTCAAGTCCGCGCCAGTGGATGCCATCGAAACCGAAAGTGTAAGCAGCCCTTTCTTCGTCGGTGGCCGTCCGTAACTTAGGATACCAGAGGAGCGACTGGCTGTACTCACGTCCCTCCTCGTCACGACCGTATATGTGTTCGGCATCGAACCAAATCTCCTTGATCTTCATGGGCTTGTCCTCCTTTATTTGTTAAAATGTTCGTTCCAACGTTTGATAATGATGTCAGCGTTCTCGTCAATCACAGTTTTGATCTTGCGGAAATCGTTCGATTTGATGCCCTGCTTCTCTGTGAGAACAAACTCCGTGCCGTTCCACTCGAACTTGGCCATGCCGCCATTGCCCTCCACGTGGATGTGCAGTGGCTCATGTTCCTTGCTGTAGAAGAAGAACGAGAACCCAAAGAATCTGAATACTTCTGGCATATTTCTTTCGTTTTATTGTTTATCCGCCACAAAGATAGGAATTATTTTTGATACCAAGAACGTTTCGGCCAAATATTTGCTATGATTTAACATTTGGGTGCTAGTTCGTTTATAGAACGACAACTACAAAAGTAAAGAACACCTTCTTCCTCATCCTCTACGAGATGGGCCTGGACAACCGCGACGTCCGCCGCATCATGCCGAAGCCCAGTTTCATGCAGTCGTCTATCAGTTTATTCTCCATATCTTACATTAAATGTCTTGATATTATCATGACGCTCGCTGCTTTAGTAGTTACCTTTGGTGACTACTTGCGCGACTCGGCCATTTGAAAGCAAGCTTTCATGGCGCTCGCTGCTTTAGTAGTTCTCTGCGTTAATCTCGAAGTAAGCCTGCGGATGGAAGCAGACGGGACAGACGTCGGGGGCTTCGGTGCCGATGATGATGTGGCCGCAGTTGCGGCACTCCCAGATGCTGACGCCTGCCTTGCGGAACACCTCGGCGGTCTCGACGTTGCGCAGCAGGGCACGGTAGCGTTCCTCGTGGTGCTTCTCGATGGCTGCCACGCCACGGAATTGTTCGGCCAGCTCGTGGAAGCCCTCCTCGTCGGCCTCGCGGGCAAATCGGTCGTACATGTCGGTCCACTCGTAGTTCTCGCCCTCGGCAGCGTGCAGCAGGTTCTCGGCGACGGTGCCCAGTCCGCCCAGATGACGGAACCACAGCTTGGCGTGCTCCTTCTCGTTCTCGGCGGTCTTCAGGAAGAGGGCGGCAATCTGCTCGTAGCCGTTCTTCTTGGCCACGGAGGCGTAGTAGGTGTATTTGTTGCGGGCCATCGATTCACCGGCAAAGGCGGCTTCGAGGTTCTTCTCGGTGCGGGTGCCGGCGTATTTCCCGGCGACGGAATCGCTTGGCACTTCGGCAGTGACCTTCACAAAGTCAGAGGCGGGGTGCTTGCAGATGGGGCAGGTGAAGTCGTCGGGCAGTTCCTCGCCCACGTACTCGTAGCCGCAGATGCTGCAGCGCCAGACGGTCTTGCCCTCTGCTGTCTGACCCACGGGCTGGGGCTTCGGCTTGATGTGCTGCTGATAATAATTATAGGTGGCAGAAGGCACGTCGGCGAGCACTTCCATTTCGGTGACGGGGCCTACGAAGAGCATGTGGGTGCCAAGGTCGATGGCTTGCTCCACGTCGGCAGAGATGAAGGCATTGGTGCCGCGGGTGATGGCCAGTGTGCCGTTGGCGACGCGGCGACAGTCGGTGAAGCCTTCGAACTTATCGACCGTCCTTCCGCTCTGGAAACCGAAGTGCTTGAACATCTCGAAGTCGGCGGCCTCGCTGATAATGGAGGCGGTGAACTTGCCTGAACGCTGAATGATTTCGGTCGTGAAGTTACCCTTGTTCAGGGCTACTGAGATACGGTTGGGTTGTGCCGTCACCTGAGCGACGGTGTTGCTGATGCAGCCGTTGTCCTTGCCTGCATCACAAGTCGATATGACAAACAGACCATACTGGATGTTGAAAAGCGGATTACTCATAAGTCTATATTTTATGTTAATAAAGTGATGTTATCTAATAAAGTTCATAAATGCCGGCCGCACTGTCCCTCCGTGATATATCAACCCATTTTACGGATTTAGCAGATTTTTCGCTTTAATGTCGGTAAGTCACTGAGATATTGGTTTTATTGTCAGATGTCGCTCGTAGCGGGCGGGCTTGACCTGATAGCCGGGCAGCACATAGCAGGCCGTACAGCCTACGCCTGTGGTGTTGTAGTCCAGGTTCAGGGTGATGCCGTCCTGCTTTTGCAATTGGTAGGTATATACCGCCTTCGTCAGGTTGTCGGTGCTGTAGTGGTAGGCGTTGAAGTTGAACGGCTCATCCATCGCAAAGCGCAGTCCCAGTCCAGATTTATTGCTCATGGCAAGCCAGCGGTTGTCGCACCGCAGGCCGCAGTCCTGTGGAATGAGGTAGGGTTCGAACATATCGTCCACATTGTTCTCATAGATGCCGATGGCATAGCCGGTCTTGCGGTCTGGATAGTTCTCCTCAGGTCCACGGCCGTACCACTTCACCTGTTGCAACGGGTCGATGAGCGTCATGGTCAGTCCGATGCGGGGCAGGAGAGCAGGCATCGGGCCTTCGGGCTCAAGGATGTGATGCAGGGCGATGGTTCCGTCGCCGTTGATGCGGTATTCATAGACCTCAGAGAAGCCTGAATAGCGCAGGCCGGTGATATAGGCATCGAGCGATGTGTTGACGGGTGCCCCGAATTGTGAGAAACAGCGTACGTTGATATACACCTGACCGTTGGCTTCGAAGGCCTGACAAGAGATGGGGATGCGGGTGATGGCATCCAGGTTGTTGCTGTAGAACTCGTTGGCTATCTGCCCGCCGTTCCAGGGCTTGCGGTTGTTGTAGGTGATGTTCCATTGATCCCAGCCGTCAACTTCAAGTGCCAACGGTGCACGCCAGACGTTCAACTGCATTGGCGACTTGAGCAGTTCCTGTCCGCCCTGTCGGATGCTGAAGAGTTGGCCGTCGGGTGTGAAGGTGTAGGAGAAGCCTTCTCCGCTCACGGTGATGGAGTCGTTTTTCTGGCTCAACACAGCCTTCCCAACGGTTTTGTCAGAAGGCACGGCCAACTGTCGCCAGGGGAGTTCCAACTGGTCCCAGGCAGCCACGTGACCCTTCTGCGCCCATATCTCATCGGCCTTCAGCGCGCTGGTTATCATCAGTCGGTATTCGCAGCCAGGTTTGATGGCTGGACGGTTGTAGGGTAGGGTGATGATTTTCTTGCTGAGCGGCTCCACATCAGGAGTGATCGTGCCCTGCTGCAGGCACACGCCGTCCTCGTAGAGTTCCCATGTCATATTGTAATAAGAGGTGTTGAGGAAATGGTTCCTGTTCCAGATCTCTACCGTACCATTGTCGGCACTCAGCAACCGGCATGATACGGGCTGGGCCGATTTCTTCATCTGATAGATTTCCGGCTGTACGGTTCTGTCGGGCCATATCGTTCCGTAGGTGCGGGCACCGATGCCGTAGCTGAAATAGGAGCCTTCTTGTTGCTCTGTCTCGAAGTCGAGATTCAACAACTGGCCCGAATTGTCGGCAATGACGACATTATCCATCAGCGCATCGCAGATATACACATGGGTGTCCTGTCCATGGGTCTGTTCATTGCGGCCGATGTTTACAGGGAACGGGGCGTTGATGATGTTGCCCTGAGCCTCCATCTGTGCCACCTCTGTCTTGTCGATGCTTACTGTCATCTTCTTACCGTCGTAGCAGGCTTCCACATGGTGCCATTTGTTCTCCCAGTCGGCGGGCAGTGGTGCCGATAGTTCGTACTTGTGGTTGGTGGCCGCAGGTCTTCTACCGAAGGGGAATGCCTTGGGCTCGCCTTCTGAGGCTGGTGCCTTGTCGGTGTTGATGTAGAACACCAGTTGCTCCTTACCGTTCTGCTGAACGCCGAACTGCCATTCACCCTTGGTCACGTATGAGCCGCAGGAACTGATGAGCTTGCGGGGATAGACATCGAAATGGACGCTCAGGGTGTTGCCGGTCAGTTCCAGACAGTCATCTCGATACACCTCCACCCACTCATCGTGGCCGCTCAGGTCAATCACATGATTTTTTCGGTTACGGCTGTCGGCCACTAATTTGGCATTGCCCATGATATGCGCCATGACATCGTGGCCTGATTTGTCCTTGAGCCTGCGTGCAGGCTGGGTAAGTCCAGGCGACACGAAGTCCCATACGGCACCGCCGATGCAGCGCTCATGGGTATAGACGGCGCGCCACATCTCGTCGAACATACGTGGACCGATGATATCCTCTGCGGGATGACTGTAGGCATTGCCACCGTACATCCACCAGCGGGTGTGGTCGTATTTGCGCCCTTCGGCAATCACCTCGCCGATGTTAGGACCCTCGCCGCTCTCGTTGCCAGCGCTCCAGAAGAGTACCGCAGGCTGGTTTCTGTCACGCAGCACCATGCGGCGCACACGTTCACGATACATCGGTATAAATCGTTTGTCGCCAGAAACCCATTCGGTGGCATGTGCCTCTACGCCTGCCTCGTCGATGATGTACAGTCCATAGCGGGCGGCATATTCCAGATAGCGCGGTACGGGGGGATAGTGGCTGGTGCGCACACCGTTGAAGCCAAACTGCTTCAGGATGGTCATATCCTTCTTGACCAGTTCGTCGTTCACGGCATGGCCGTTGTCGGGATCCTGCATATGAGAGCACTGGGCATTCACCTTCAGCGGCTTACCGTTGAGATAGAACACGTTGTTGCGCATCTCAGTCTCCTTGAAGCCCACATCCTGACGGGCATCCTCAGGCGTGTTTTCTGATAGCCGCTTGCCGGTGGCAGCATCCACGAGGTACATCTTGAGGTTATACAGATTCGGTGTCTCTGCCGTCCATTTCAAGGGGTTGCTGATATGCTTGCTCATGTTCAGCGTCATTGTCCATTGACCATTAACCATTGACCATTGACCATTAACCATTGACCCAGAACCACTCTCCAGGCGAGTCACTTCCTTGCCGTCGGCATCCGTCAGCACGGCCTGCACCTTAAGGGGAGTCGTAATTGGCTGCTTGTCATAGCTTCTGACGCTTACCTCGATGTTCAGGTCGGCATCTCGGTAATCCTTGTCCAGATCGGTGGTCACATACCAGTCGAACAGACGGGTCTTGGGCGTGGCATAGAGATAAACATCGTCGAAGATACCTGCCAGGCGCCAGTAGTCCTGACCCTCGAGATAAAAGCCGTCGCTGTATTTGATGACCTTCATGGCCAGCGTGTTACGGCCTTTCTTCAGATACTTTGTAATATTGTACTCGGCAGGCTCCTGAGCTCCCTCGTTGTAGCCCACTTCCTGACCGTTGATCCACAG
>ONMN01000046.1 GCA_900318885.1 uncultured Prevotellaceae bacterium
GAGTATGCTGAGAAGCGTCGTAACAAATTTGGTAAAAAAGAGGAGGCTTAAACTATGGCACAGCAAGACACTGAAATCCGTTATTTGAACGCTCCTTCTATCGACACGAAGAAGAAGAAGTACTGCCGTTTCAAGAAGAGCGGCATCAAGTACATTGATTACAAAGATCCCGAGTTCCTGAAGAAGTTCCTGAACGAGCAGGGTAAGATTCTTCCCCGCCGTATTACCGGTACCTCTCTGAAGTATCAGCGCCGTGTGGCTCAGGCCGTTAAGCGTGCCCGCCAGATTGCTCTGCTGCCCTACGTAACTGACATGATGAAGTAAAATTAGGAGGACAGAAGATATGGAAATTATACTGAAAGAAGATATTATCGGTCTGGGTTACAAGAACGATATCGTGAACGTTAAGTCAGGTTACGGCCGTAACTACCTGATTCCTCAGGGTAAGGGTGTTATCGCCAGTCCTATGGCTAAGAAGATTCTCGCTGAGAACCTGAAGCAGCAGGCTCACAAGCTGGCTGCCCAGAAGGCTGCTGCCGAGGAGAAGGCTGCTCAGCTGCAGGGTGTAGCTCTGGAGATTGCCGCTAAGGTTAGCGCTACCGGTCAGCTCTACGGTTCTGTAGGTGCTAATCAGGTTGCTGAGGAACTGAAGAAGCTCGGTAAGGAGGTTGATCGCAAGATCATCACCATGAAGGATGCTAAGCAGATTGGTGACTATGTAGCTCTGGTTCACTACCACAAGGAGGTTACCGTTGAGATTCCTGTGAAGGTCATTGCCGAGAATGCTGCTGAGCTGAAGGCTGCTGCTGAGGAAGAGGCTGCTATTAGAGCTGCTGCTGAGGCTAAGAAGGCTGCCGCTGAGGCTGCTGCCGCTGCTGCAGAGGAAGCTCCCGCTGAAGAGGCTGAGGCTGAAATCGAGGAAGCTGAGGCTCCCGCTACAGAAGAATAATAACCCGCTGTAAAGCAAATCATAGTTATTATACGCAGAATCCCGAGTGTCGCAAGACGCTCGGGATTTGTGTTTGTGATTTCTCGATGTTTTTTAGAGAGTGTCGCGCTCGTCTATCTTGAAGGCTTTGTTGTCCTCCTTCATATAGATCTGCAAATCGCTGAAGTAACCGGTTTCCTGAATAGCCTTCAGATTAGCCTTGGCATCCTCTTCAGCCAGATACTCCTTGGCACTGGCCAGATGGTTAGTAAACTCGAGCTTCTTCTTCTCAGTGTCTAACACCGAAATCCACTCATCCTTCAAACGGTCTCCGATAACAAATTTCTTACTCATAGCGTTTATTTATTTAAATTGTAGTTTGTTTTTTACGCTGCAAAGATACAAACATTTGTCGCAAGTTGTATCTCCCAACACCGAAAATTCCATGTAAACGTTTACAAATTATTACCAAAAAAGAGTTCCACAATGTTACTTGTAGAACTCCTTTAGCGGAGAGTGAGGGATTCAAACCCCCGATACGCATAAGCGTATACCGGATTTCGAGTCCAGCGCGATCGATCACTCTGCCAACTCTCCTTTAAGCGAGGGACATGCATGCTTGCTTGCAAATGTCCGAGCGCAATGAGAGTCAAATAGAATTTGAACTCTCCAGTTGTGTGAGCGCCAACGAGCTATGCTCGATTGGCCGAACGTGCGGATAGTGAAACAACGTTTCAACTCTCCTTTAAGCGAGTGCAAAGGTACTAACAAATTTCGAAATGACCAAAGGAATTGCGTAGTTTTTTGCAAACTATTTGGCTATGTCGTGAAAAATATGTACCTTTGTACGCCAATATAAATAAGTACATGTACATTATTAAATAAAAGAGAAGAAATGAAAGCATTTGTTTTTCCCGGACAGGGAGCACAGTTTGTAGGTATGGGCAAGGACCTGTACGACACGAATGAGACTGCCAAGCAGTTGTTTGAGAAAGCTAACGAGATTCTGGGTTACCGCATCACGGACATCATGTTCGAAGGTACGGACGACGACCTGAAGCAGACGAAGGTGACACAGCCTGCAGTGTTTCTGCACTCGGTCATCAGCGCCATCTGTATGGGTGACGACTTCCAGCCTGAGATGACTGCCGGTCACTCGCTGGGTGAGTTCTCGGCACTGACAGCAGCTGGAGCCCTGTCGTTTGAGGATGGTCTGAAACTGGTGTATGCTCGTGCTATGGCTATGCAGAAGGCTTGTGAGGCTCAGCCCTCGACAATGGCTGCCATCATTGGTCTGCCCGACGAAAAGGTTGAGGAAATCTGCGCAGCTATCAACCGCGAAGGCAACGTAGTGGTTTGCGCTAACTATAACAATCCCGGTCAGTTGGTAATCTCTGGTAACGTAGAGGCTATCAACGAGGCTTGCGAGGTGCGTTCCACTCTCCGCTGATGCAGCCTGCCAAGGACGAGTTGCAGGCAGCTATCGAGGCTACAGAGATCAAGGCTCCGAAGTGTCCCGTCTATCAGAATGTGGACGGCAAACCTCATACTGACCCAGCTGAAATCAAGGCCAACTTGATTGCCCAGCTGACGTCGAGCGTACGTTGGACGCAGAGTGTGCAGAACATGATTGCTGATGGTGCCGACGACTTCACTGAGTGTGGTCCTGGCAAGGCCCTGCAAGGTATGATTGCAAAAATCAACAAGGAAGTGTCAGCTCATGGCATCGGATAAGGTCATCATCTATCAGGTCTTTACACGACTGTACGGTAACCGTAACACGACCCGCAAGGAAAACGGTACGATAGCCGAGAACGGTTGTGGTAAGATGGCCGACTTTACGCCGAAGGTGCTAAACGACTTGGCGCAGATGGGTGTCAGCCATGTGTGGTATACGGGTATCATCCGCCACGCCACGCAGACCGACTATTCGGCTTACGGCATTCCGCGCCAGCATCCTGCCGTCATCAAAGGAAAGGCTGGTTCGCCATACGCCATTACCGACTACTACGACGTAGACCCCGACTTGGCCGTCGACGTGAAACAGCGCATGCAGGAGTTTGAGCAGTTGGTGGAGCGCACCCATGCTGCCGGTTTGAAGCTCATCATCGACTTCGTGCCTAACCATGTGGCCCGCCAGTATAAGAGCATCTGCAAGCCCCGCGGCGTGAAGGATCTGGGCGAACAGGACCAGACGTTGCACGGCTTTGACCCGCAGAACAATTTTTATTATTGTCCGGGCGAGCGTTTTGCACCTTATTTTGACTTGTATCGTGGCGAGGCAGAGCCCTATTTGGAAGAGCCCGCCAAGGCTACGGGTAATGACCATTTCGACAATGCTCCAGGCCGTAACGACTGGTATGAGACGGTGAAGTTGAATTACGGTGTAGATTACTATGCCGGACGCATCGGACATTTCGATCCCATCCCTGATACGTGGCAGAAAATGACCGCTATCCTACTGTTCTGGGCGAAGAAAGGTGTAGATGGCTTCCGTTGCGACATGGCGGAGATGGTGCCCGCCGAATTCTGGGCATACGCCACGAAAGCCGTGAAGAAAAAGTTTAAGAACATCATCTTCATGGGCGAGGTGTATAATCCGTTTGAATATCGTCACTACTTGGAGTCGGGTTTCGACTGGCTCTACGATAAGGTTGGCATGTACGACACCATGCGTGGCGTGATTTGCTGCATAGAATCCGCACATGCCATCACTAAAGCTTGGCAACAGACTGATGACATCCGCGACCATATGGTGTACTTCCTGGAGAATCACGACGAGCAGCGCATCGGTAGTGACTTCTTTGCCGCCCGTTCGGTGAAGGGTGTGCCAGGTATGATTGCCTCGGTGCTGATGTACAAGAATCCGTTTATGCTCTATGCCGGTGAGGAATATGGTGAGCGGGGTATGGACCGTGAGGGCTTCAGTGGCAACGACGGACGTACGACCATCTTCGACTATTGGAACATTGACACGTTGTGTCGTGCTGCGCAGAATAATTTGACAGCCGATGAGGAGCAAATCTTTGCCATTCACCAGAAAACACTGCAGTTGGCACGTAAGGAGAAGGCTATAGTCGAGGGTCTGACGTTTGACCTGATGTATGTGAACAATCACCTGCAACGCCAATATGCCTTCCTGCGCAAGGCCGACAAGGAACTGTTGCTGGTAGTGGTGAATTTCGAAGATCAGGAGGCGGTGATAGACGTGAATCTGCCCACTCATGCTTTTGACTATATGGACATTAAGGAGAAGAACGTCATTGCTACGGACTTGTTGTCGAAAGAGAAACTGGCCGTTCGTCTGAAGAAAGACGGCAGCATCAGGATGTCTGTTCCGGCAAACAATGCCCGCGTTTGGAAGATGAAGCTTTAGAAGAAAGAAGGCTGAGGGCTGAAGGCTGACGTCGACAATAAAAAAAACAGGAGTCTCGGTTTTGAGGCTCCTGCTTTTTATATATAAGATGTAGTTTTACTTCTGTGCCTTGAGTGCTGCGATAGACTCCTTGAGGGCTGCAATCTTCTCCTCAGAGTCGCTCTGCTTCTTGCGCTCCATAGCGACAACCTGCTCAGGGGCGTTGGCAACGAAACGCTCGTTGGAGAGCTTCTTCAGGACACCCTGCAGGAAACCTTCCAAGTGCTGCAACTGAGCCTCCATCTTCTGGATTTCAGCATCTACGTCAATCATGTTACCCAGAGGTACAGCAAACTCGTCGGTACCAATCATGAAGGCACTGGCGGTGGCGTCTTTTTCAGTAACCACCTCGATGCTGCTCAGGTTAGCCATCTTGCTGATGACGGCATTGAAAGCCTCGTAGCGGTTCTGACCAACGGCCTGCAACGGGAGCTGTTCCTTAGGTGCGATGTTCTTGGAGCTGCGCACCATACGAACGGCAGAGACGATCTGCTTGACGCTCTCAATCTGTGCGGCGAGTTCGTCGTCAGCAGCAGTAGGAGCGGGAAGATGCAGGCTGACACGCATGATGCTCTCGCCTTCCTTGCGATCGTAGAGGTGCTGCCACAGCTCCTCGGTGATGAACGGCATGAAGGGGTGTAGCATCATCAGTAACTGCTCGAAGAACTCCAGCGTCTTGTCATAGGTTTGCTTGTCGATGGGCTGTGCCTCGCCATTGATATAGGCGGGCTTCACCATCTCCAGATACCAGCTGGAGAACTCGTCCCAGAAGAGCTTATAGACAGCCATCAGAGCCTCAGAGATACGATACTTCTTGAAGAGATCGTCAATTTCGGCATTGGTCTGCTTCAGCTTGGCCTCAAACCAAGCGGTGGCAATCTTGCCAGCCTCAGACTGTTCGATGTCAGCAACCTTCCAACCCTTGACGAGACGGAAGGCGTTCCAAATCTTGTTGTTGAAGTTACGGCCCTGTTCGCAGAGTGCCTCGTCGAAGAGGATATCGTTACCAGCAGGTGCAGAGAGCATCATACCCATACGCACACCGTCGGCACCAAACTTCTCGATGAGTTCGATGGGGTCAGGTGAATTACCCAATGACTTCGACATCTTACGACCCAGCTTGTCGCGAACGATACCAGTGAAGTAGACATTCTTGAAAGGCATGTCGCCAATATACTCATAGCCCGCCATGATCATACGTGCTACCCAGAAGAAGATGATATCCGGACCGGTTACCAAGTCGCTGGTGGGGTAGTAGTACTTGATTTCCTCGTTGCCGGGCTTGTTGATACCATCGAACAGCGAGATAGGCCACAGCCATGAAGAGAACCAGGTGTCGAGGGCATCCTCGTCCTGACGCAGGTCGGCATCCGTGATGGCAGGATTCTTCTGCTGAGCCAGCTTCAAAGCTTCTTCGCGGGTCTCGGCTACGACGTAGTCATCGTTCTCGTTGTAATAGTATGCGGGAATACGATGACCCCACCACAGCTGGCGAGAGATACACCAGTCCTGGATGTTCTCCAACCAGTTCTTGTAGGTGTTCTTGTATTTTGCAGGATAGAACTTCAGCTCGTCGTTCATCACTGGGGGCAGGGCGATGTCAGCAAAGTGCTTCATCTTTAGGAACCACTGCAGCGAGAGACGAGGCTCGATGGCAGTATCGGGGTTACGCTCAGAGTAGCCCACCTTGTTGACGTAGTCCTCAATCTTCTCCATCAGTCCAGCTTCCTGCAGGTCTTTCGAAATCTGCTTGCGGCAGTCCATGCGGTCCATGCCGACGTAGATAGGACTCTGCTCAGAGATGGTACCATCAGCATTGAAGATGCCGATGGTCTCGAGGTTGTGCGTCTTACCCAGCATGTAGTCGTTGGTGTCGTGAGCGGGAGTCACCTTCAAGCAACCTGTACCAAACTCGATGTCCACATAACGGTCCTCGATAACGGGAATGACACGATTCACCAGAGGAACGATAACCTTGCGGCCCTTAAGCCACTGGTTCTTGGGGTCCTTGGGGTTGATACACATAGCGGTATCACCCATGATGGTCTCAGGACGCGTGGTGGCAACAACGGCATAATAGCCCTTGGCATCCTTGTGGATGATGTTGCCCTCGGCCTTCAGCGCCTCCTCATTATCAAGGTTGGTCAGACCATCAACATAGTACTTCAGGTGGAACAGATGGCTCTGTTCTTCCTTATAGATGACCTCCTCGGTAGAAAGTGCTGTCAGCGCCTTGGGGTCCCAGTTGACCATACGAAGACCACGATAGATAAGGCCCTTGTTATAGAGGTCAACAAACACCTTGATAACGCTCTCACTACGCTTCTCGTCCATGGTGAAAGCCGTACGGTCCCAATCGCAGCTGGCACCCAGACGGCGCAACTGCTTCAGGATGATTCCACCATGCTCGTGCGTCCAGTCCCAGGCATGCTCCAAGAACTGCTCACGCGTCAGGTCGCGCTTCTTGATGCCTTCACCAGCGAGTTTCTTCACTACCTTGGCCTCGGTAGCAATCGAGGCGTGGTCGGTGCCAGGCACCCACAGCGCATTCTTACCCTCCATACGGGCACGACGCACCAAGATGTCCTGAATGGTGTTGTTCAACATGTGACCCATGTGCAACACACCAGTCACATTGGGCGGTGGGATAACGATGGTGTAGGGTTGACGTCCATCGGGTTTTGAACTGAACAATTTGTTGTCCAGCCAATACTGATACCATTTTGATTCGACCTCTTTTGGGTCGTATTTACTTGCTAATTCCATATACAATGATACACTATTCACTTTTTTTTCTTACCTTTGCAGATGACTATGGAAAGAATGCATACGAAAGAAGAAAAATTGCAGGCCTTCGGGCGTTTGCTGGATGTGATGGACAGACTGCGTGAGGAATGTCCGTGGGACCGAAAGCAGACGAACGATAGTTTGCGTGCCAATACCATAGAGGAGACCTATGAGCTTTGTGACGCGCTGATACGTGACGATCAGAACGAAATTTGCAAGGAATTGGGTGACGTGCTGTTGCACATCGTGTTCTATGGTAGGATAGGTGAGGAGAAACAACAATTCGATATAGCTGACATCTGTAACAAGCTGTGTGACAAGCTGATATTCCGTCATCCTCATGTGTACGGAGAGGCTGTTGCAAAGGACGCAGAAGCCGTGCTTGAGAGTTGGGAACAGATTAAGTTGAAAGAAAAAGACGGCAATAAAACCGTGCTCTCCGGAGTGCCTTCAGCACTGCCTTCGCTCATCAAGGCTTACCGCATTCAGGACAAAGCACGCAACGTGGGCTTCGATTGGGAAGACAAGCAGGACGTTTGGGGTAAGGTTCGTGAAGAACTGGATGAATTCGAGGCCGAATTGCGTAAGGAAGACAAGAAGAAGTCCGAGCAGGAGTTGGGTGATTTTCTTTTTGCTGTCATCAATGCTGCCCGACTGTATAAACTCAATCCCGACAATGCGTTGGAGATGACCAACCAGAAGTTTATCCGTCGTTTCAACTACATCGAACAGCACAGCATCCGTATCGGTAAGCCGTTAAAAGATATGACGCTGGAAGAGATGGACGCCCTGTGGAATGAAGCAAAAGCATTAGAAAACGATCATAACGAATAAAAGAAAGATTATTATGAAAAAAATTGCGCTTTTTACAATCGTTGCAGCAGTTGTTACTATGATGGCAGCCTGTGGTGGAAAGACAGAAAAAGTTCCGTTTGACAATGGTGATTCTGCAGATGTTGCCAATGCCGATCCAACAATTTATGGCGTTTGTACTGATGGAACGGCCATGAATACCCTTGAGTTGATTACGGATATGGACGACACGCTGTCAATCGACATTTCTACTGCACAGGAGAACGGTCAGGTGTTTGGCGGCATGCATGTCGGCGATCGCATGGCGGTAGTTCCTGACGCTGAAAAAAAGTCTGCCCTAATGGTTATCAACCAGTCTACGCTGCTTGGCAATTGGGTGATGCCTAACCCGTTGGATGGTTCTGACGAGGTCGGAATCTCCATCAAGGAAGGTGGTATTGCCGAAGGTATCGAACAAAGCAGTATTGTTTACAAAACGTGGCGTCTGACGCGTGGCAAACTGGAGATTGTGATGATGCGCGAAGGTGGCAGCGAGGAAGACGAGTTTTATCAGTACGATATCGTGAAGTTGGGTGCCGATTCGTTGGTTTACAAGGATGGTGACGAAACCTTCGAATACAGCCGTCAGAAACCCAAGGAGGAATACGGAAAAGAAGTCCAATTGGAAGACTCGCAGAACGAGTTCTTTATGTAAACCGGTTGCTCGTTGGAACCGTTTCGCGTCCACATATTAGGTTGCGGCAGTGCATTACCCACACCTCGTCACTATGCTTCGGCACAGGTGGTAGAGGTGCGGGGTAAATTGTTTTTGGTTGATTGTGCTGAAGGAACGCAGGTACAGTTGCGACGCTCGCATATCCGTTTCACTAAAATCAGTGCCGTGTTTATCACCCACCTGCATGGCGACCATTGTTTCGGACTGATAGGGATGCTCAGCACTTTCGGCCTCTTGGGACGTACGGCGCGACTGGCTGTTTATGCCCCAGGGGAACTGGAGGATATGCTAAGGCAGCAGATGCGCATGTTCTGCCACGACTTCGACTATGAGGTTGATTTCCATGCTGTTGATACCCGTCAGCAACAGGTCATTTACGACGACCGCTCTTTGACTGTCGAAACCGTTCCTTTAGAACATCGGATGCCCTGTTGCGGGTATATTTTCCGTGAGAAGAACCTGTTGCCACATATCCGTCGTGACATGATAGATTTCTACGAGATTCCCATCAGTCAGGTGAATAACATCAAGGCCGGTGCTGATTGGACCACTCCCGACGGTGAAGTTGTAGCAAACAGTCGTCTTGTGACTCCCGCAGAGCCACCGCGAGCCTACGCCTATTGCAGCGATACACGTTATATTCCGACATTGCACGAACGACTGAAAGGTGTTACGACACTATACCATGAAAGCACCTATGGTGAGGACAATCTGCTGTTGGCACAGAAGTACCATCATTCTACTGCCCGTCAGGCAGCTCAGGTGGCTCGTGACGCTGGTGTCCGTCAGCTGTTGTTGGGCCATTATTCGTCACGTTATGAAGACGAGCAAGTGTTACTTCGTGAAGCTCAGGAAGTGTTCCCAAATAGCTGTTTGACGGACGAACAGGCCATTTTTGACGTATAAAATGCATTTTCCTGCCAAAAAATTTGGAAGTTTCAAGAATTCTTCGTACATTTGCACAAACTATATAGTGGAATGCTTATGACGAAAAGACTACTCATATTATCTATGGCAGTTTCAATGATGCTCTCAGTGCCCGTTCTGGTGAAGGCCGCTGAGGCAGAAATGCTGCAGACAGAGCAGACTTTGGACGACGATATTACCATATCGGTTAATGGTCAGTGGGTAACCATCACGGGTGCTCAGGGACTGACGTTAGAGGTTGTGTCTTTGACAGGTCGTCAGATTAAGACTATAAAGATTGAAACTCCCGCTCAACGCATAGAGCTTAACATCCCTAAAGGTTGCTACATTTTGAAGATAGGCAAAGTGGTAAGAAAAGTGGCCGTGCGTTAACAGCCCTCTTACCTTTTTTGTTGCTCCTCTTCATGGGGTGTGACAATCATGCTCATAAGGACAGACATATCACAATGGAGGCGCTTTCAGACATGAAGTCGCCTGCTTTTGTTTTTGATGTTCAGGACATTCGCAGCCATCTGAATGCGCTGACGGGAGATCATGCGGAACAACCTTTGCTTTGGATAGACCGTTGCGGTACGGATCAGCGCGTAGACTCTTTGTTGGCATATCTCCAGCAGGTGGGCGAGATAGGTTTCTCTGAACAGGTCTTTCACGTCAAGGCCATTGAGAATGACCTTCGTCGTTTGCGGACGCTTGATTTCGATGACGACAAAAACCAAGCAAGTAAGGTTGCAGCTCGTCTGGAATATCACTTGACGAAAGCATGCGTCAGCTATTGTAAGGGTCAGCGTTTCGGTTTTGTCAATCCACATCGGCTGTTCAATAACCTGGACATCGAAAAACAGGACTCTACGCGTAGGTATGTCAAATACCGTGGGCTCTTCGATGTCAGCATGGACTTACCCAACGAGCATTATGCTACAGAGGTGAAGAGCATAATCATGCACGACAGCATCGTAGAGTATCTGCAGGAAATCCAGCCGCGTGATCCCTTTTACGCTCGGTTGAAGACGATGCTTTCTCAAGCTACTGATCCAGCAGAACGTCAGCGCATCATCGTCAACATGGAGCGTTGCCGTTGGCGTCGTCGTCAGCCGCTGACCGATACGGGGAAGCGTATCGTTGTCAACATTCCTGCCTACCACCTTTATGCCTATAGCCCTGGTGAGATGCTCGACATGCGTGTAGTCTGCGGAGCTTTTGGCACCAAGACTCCTCAGTTGTCGAGTAACATCGAATATATGCAAGTCAATCCCCAGTGGGTCATTCCCAAGAGCATCATCGAGAATGAAGTTGCGCGACGTGCGGGCGATTCAGCCTATTTTGCACGTAACCGCTACGATATCGTCGATAAGTCCACCAACCAAACCCTCGACGCCCGTCATGTGTCGCGCCAGCAATTGCTCAGCGGCAACTATCGTGTAGCCCAAAAGGGTGGGGCCGGCAACTCGCTGGGACGTATCGTCTTCCGCTTTAAGAATAATTTCTCCGTATATCTCCACGATACGTCCAATCCCAGTGCCTTCCAGCGCGCTTCCCGAGCTATGTCGCATGGTTGCGTACGTGTGGCGGAGCCTTTTGAACTGGCGCGCTTTGTGCTCGACAACCCTGACGAATGGCTGCTTGACCGCATCCGTATTGCGATGGGACTGTCGGCTGAGACGGAACAGGGCACACGGTGGCTGCAGTCGCATCCCGACCAGGATACGCGCAACAAGATTATCAGCTACGTCCCCGTATCACCTCGCGTACCTCTTTATATTATATATTATACCCTTTGGCCTGACGAGAATGGCGTCTTACAGACATGGCCCGATGTCTATGGCTACGATAAAGTGATGTGGAACCAATTGAAAGCTTTCGTATCATGACTAAACAGGAAGAACAACAATTGGTCGAACAGTTGTCCGACCCCAAGCTGCAGCGTAAGGCCTTCGAATGTGTCGTGCGCGCATATAGCGAACAGCTCTACTGGCAGATCCGTCGTATGGTGCTTACTCATGAGGATGCCGACGACGTGTTGCAAAACGTGTTCATCAAGGCGTGGACCCATTTGGACGACTTCCATCAGGAATCGCGCCTCTCCACGTGGCTCTACCGCATTGCCGTCAACGAGAGCATCGACTTCCTTCGCAAGCAGAAGAACATGACGCTGCAATATACCGACGACGTGGACAGTGGCGTTGCCAACATGCTCGTTGCAGACAACTATTTCGACGGTGACGAGACGCAGGCCATGTTGCAGGAGGCTATCAGTACGTTGCCCGACGTCCAGCGCACCGTCTTCAATCTGCGTTATTTCGACGACATGAAATACAGCGACATCAGCAAGCTGCTGAACACCTCTGAGGGAGCGCTGAAAGCCTCCTATCACATTGCCGTCAAAAAGATTTCTGAATTTTTTAAGCGTCGTGATTAAACTTTTCACAACGTGTTTCGTCATATCAAAAAAAGGAAAAGAAATGAACTACGAAGAAAAGGAAATAAAAGAGCGTTTCGGACAGGTTAATCCCTTCCGAGTTCCAGATGGTTATTTCGACCAACTGACCGAACGCGTGATGTCTCAGTTACCTGAGCGTGAACAGACGGCAGAGCATGTCTCGCTGTCATCCTCTCGTCCTAAGAGCCGCTTGGTGGCCTTGCGTCCTTGGATGTATGCCGCAGCCTGCACGGTGGCCGCTGTCTTTATGGGAGTAGCCCTCTATTTCCATCAGACAACCGAAGATCAGACACTTGCCAATGCCAATGTCAATGCTTCTGTCAATTCCTCTGCGACCAACACCGAGAGCCAGTATATTGATGAGTATGCCGACTATGCGATGCTTGACAATGCAGAAATCTACGCATATCTGGCTGACAATGATTTTTAAAATGTAAAGTATGAAACGTTTAACTACCATTCTTTTTTGTCTGGTGATGGCCATTTCGGTTAGCGCTCAGGAGCAGCGGAAGTTCTCACCCGAGAAATTCCAGGCCGACCTTGAGGCGTACATCACGCGTGAGGCACATTTCGACCAGCAGGAGGCTGCCAAATACTTCCCCCTGTTACGTGAGATGCAGGCGAAGCAACGTGCCATCTATGCCCGCATGTACAAAAAAGAGAAACCTTCAGGCGATGCAAAATGTGCCGAGGCTATTGCCAACTATGACAAGGCCAACATCGAACTGAAGCAGTTGGATCAGACTTATCACAAGAAAATGATGAAGGTCGTTCCTGCCAGCAAGGTTTTCGACGCTATGAAGGCCGAAAACGATTTCCATCGTAACATGATGAAGGGCTTCCAGCATGGGTTCCAGCATGGGTTCCAGCACGGGTTCCAACAGGGAGGACGTCCTAATGGTCCCTTCAACGGTGGTGGTAAGCAGTGGGGCAAACGTCGCTAAGTCCACATCTTTCACAATGAGGTTTGCGCGACGTACAGACGTAACGTCCATGCAATAATAACCAATGGTGTGCCCGGGGAATATCTTCCTCGGGTATATTTTTTGTCAGCGCGCGTTCCACTTTGTAGGGCGTGTCGTCCTTTTCTGCAACAAGCCCCAGACGGTGACTTACGCGGAAGACATGGGTGTCTACTGCCATTGTCGACTTGCCGAAGGCCACACTTTGGATGACGTTAGCTGTCTTGCGCCCTACGCCCGGCAAGTCCAGCAGTTGGTTCATATCTGCAGGCACTTCGCCGTTATGCCGTTCTGTCAGCATCCGCGCCATCTTCACCAGGTGGTCGGCCTTCGAGTTCGGGTACGACACGCTCTTGATGAGTTCCAGCACGTCGTCCACCTCTGCTTGCGCCATTGTCCGTGCGTCGGGGTAATGACGAAACAGCTCGGGCGTCACCTGATTGATGCGCTTGTCGGTACACTGTGCACTCAGTATGACCGCCACCAGCAATTGGAACACACTACCGAACTCCAGTTCGGTATCAGCCACGGGCATTTCCTTGCGGAAGTAATCCAGTACTTGCTTGTAGCGTTCTTTTCTGGTCATAGGCGAGCGGGTAGGGTGATTTATTTCAGCTGTTGCAGGCGGGCAATGTATTTGCCGATGATGTCGAACTCTAAATTCACCACGCTGCCCACCTTGATGTCGCAGAAGTTCGTGTGTTCGAAGGTATAGGGGATAATGGCCACCTGGAACGTGTTCTGCGTGGGGTTACACACTGTCAGCGACACGCCGTTCACCGTCACCGAACCCTTGTCTACGGTAAAGTATCCGTTGCGGGCCATTTCCAGGTCCTGCTTGTATTCGAAGGTGAAGTACGTGCTGCCACCGGCGTCCTCTACCGCCGTGCAACGCGCCGTCTCATCCACATGACCTTGCACGATGTGACCGTCCAATCGGCCGTTCATCAACATCGAACGTTCTACGTTCACCTTGTCGCCAACCGCGAGCAGTCCGAGGTTCGAACGGTCCAGTGTCTCCTTCATCGCCGTCACCGTGTACGTGCCGTTCTCTATCTTTACCACCGTCAGACACACACCGTTATGAGCGACGCTCTGGTCAATGCCCAACTCGTCGACGAATGAACAGCGCAACGTGAAATCGATATTTTCCTTGTCTTTCTTGATGGCTACAACCGTAGCAAATTCCTCAATAATTCCTGAAAACACAACTATTAATTTTCAATTATCAATTGTCAATTCTCAATTAAAAGAAGGGGGACGCCCGGTGATGTGATGAAAACTCCTTTGTTAAAAGATTCGAGTGCTCTCCGTCTTTGTAATCCACCGGCCTTGCGGCTTTTATTGTGGCCCGCCATCGACAGGAGAAGTCAGCTCAGTTTTCAATGTAATTTGATGAGTATCCCGATCGAACCGGCACGCCCCCCATTTTTCTTATTTGTGGTCTACAGCGGCCTGCTCGATGGGCAGACAGCGCTTGTAGTTCTCAATATACTTCTCGAAACCAGCCACTTCCTCGGCGGTGGGGGCTACTGATGTTCCCTTGTTGCCTGCGAACACCACCTGCTCCAGATAGTCGGCCAGCGACTTACCATTATTATTAATAAGGTATCCGGCCAGCAGGGCGATACCCCATGCACCACCTTCGCCCGCCGTCTCCATCACGTTGATGGGCGAGTTCAGGGCGGCAGCCAGCATGCGCTGACCAACACCGGCGGTCTTGAAGTATCCGCCGTGACCGGTGATGCGGTCCACCTTGATCTTCTCTTCCTTCAGCAGGATGTCGTTACCAATCTTCAGTACGCCGATGGCTCCGTAGAGGTGGCTACGCATAAAGTTGGCGAGGTTGAACTTGTCATTAGCCGAACGCACGAACATCGGACGACCCTCGGCCAAACCCGTGACAGGCTCACCGCTGACGTAGTTGTAGGCCATCAGTCCGCCGCAGTCGGTATCACCCTTCAGTGCCTCGTTAAACAGCTTGCCGTAGAGCTGGTTCATATCGACGGGAACACCCAACAGCTGCTGATACTCCTTGAACAGTCCTACCCACGCGTTGATGTCCGACGTACAGTTGTTGCAATGCACCATAGCCACGAGACTTCCATCCGGCGTCGTTACCATGTCAATCATCTCGTAAGGCTTCGACAACGGCTTCTCCAGCACAATCATCGAGAATGAC
This sequence comes from uncultured Prevotellaceae bacterium, assembly GCA_900318885.1. Classification (GTDB taxonomy): domain Bacteria; phylum Bacteroidota; class Bacteroidia; order Bacteroidales; family Bacteroidaceae; genus Prevotella. The sequence continues at coordinate 15,167 of ONMN01000046.1, forward strand.
GACGTTCCTGCGCTGACGTTACCCGTACGCTGCTTCACGGCGTTCGTAGCCACCATACCCGTGCCGGCATCGCCCTCGGGAGGACATACGGGCACACCGGCCTTCAGCGTTCCGCTGACGTCCAGCTTCTTCACGCCGGCTTCCGTTAGCTTTCCGGCATCCTCACCGGCACTCAGCGACTTCGGCAGGATGTCCAGCAACTTGTAGGGCAAACCCTTAGACGCGAGGATGGCGTCGAATTTCTTCACCATCTCAGCATCGTACGTCTTCGTGGCAGGGTCAACGGGAATCATGCCCGATGCGTCACCTACGCCCAGCACAAACTCACCCGTCAGCTGCCAGTGGATATAGCCTGCCAACGTGGTTAGATATTTGATGTCCTTCACGTGCGGCTCGTTGTCCAGTATGCACTGATACAGGTGCGAGATGCTCCAACGCAGGGGGATGTTATAGTTGAACAGCTCCGACAGCTCTGCCGCTGCTTTGCCCGTATTCGTGTTACGCCATGTGCGGAACGGTACCAGAATCTGCTCGTCGGCATTGAATGCCATGTAGCCATGCATCATAGCCGAAAAACCGATGCCCGCCAGCTGCTCTATCTCGCAGTCGTACTGTGACTTCACGTCCTTGCGCAGGTCGGCATAGCAGTCCTGCAAACCTTTCCAGATAATGTCGATGCTGTACGTCCAAAGTCCATCCACCAACTGGTTCTCCCACTCGAAGGAGCCCTGGGCAATAGGTTTATTCTCCTGGTCGATGAGCACGGCCTTGATACGTGTGGAACCGAACTCGATTCCCAAGATAGCCTTACCGGCCTCGATGGTCTGTTTTGCTTGTTTTACGTCCATATTATTATATGTGTTATAGTTTCTGACGGCAAAGATACGAAAAAAAAGTGGACTGACCAAACATCAGCCCACCTTTTTTTATTTATCCGTTGTCATTTTTCCATATATGCCTTGACGCGGTCGGTTACGTTCTGCTTGAAGTTGTTGTAGAAGAAGCCGTAGTCGTGGAGGTGATAGCTCTCAGGACGGAAGCCGGTCACGGTCGGATAGATGTAGAACACATCGACGGGCTTCAGGCTGTCGGCGGCGGTGGCGTCGAGCACGCCGTCCTTCACCATCGCGGCAGGAACGTCGAGCCAGCACTCGGCCTGGCTGTAGTCAATTACGGAGTCGTACTTCTCGATGCCGACGATGTACTGCGCGGCCTCCGGAATCTCGCCGATGCGCGAGGCTTCGCGGCTTGCTTGTTACTACTCTTGCATGAGCCAAACGTCATCGTCATCAGCATCATCGATGCGACAACCATAAATAGATGTTTCTGTTTCATGTTTTTCTATATTTTTAGTTCGGTTGCAAAGGTAACAAAAAAACGAGCCCACCAAACGATGAGCCCGTAAAATTAGAAGAACACCATCGACAGGAGGTATGCGACGATGGTCGAAGTCGTGACGCAGATGAGGCCCGGCATCATGAACGAGTGGTTGAGCAGGTATTTGCCGATGACGGTGGTGCCGGAGCGGTCGAAGTTGACGGTGGCGATATCCGACGGATAGTTGGGGATGAAGAAATATCCGTAAACCGACGGAAGTACGCCTAGCAGCACGGGACCGGCAATGCCTAGGGAGTAGGCCAGCGGCAACATGGCAACGACGACGGCACCCTGCGAATTGATGAGCACGGAGACGAGGAAGAACACCAGTGCGATGGACCACGGATAATCCTTGACGATGTCGGTGAGCATGGCCTGCATAGTGTCCATATAGTTGGAGAAATAGGTGTCGGCGAGCCACGCGATACCGTAGATGGCGACGACGGCGACCATGCCGGACTGCCATACGGGGCCTGCGACGGCTTTCTTCGGCGATGCCTTGCAGAAGATGATCATCAGGGCAGCGGCGGAAATCATGACAATCTGGATGACGATGTTCATCTTCAGTGCTTTGCCGTCCCACGATGGCAGCAACGACGGTACAGCGGCAAACATGACGATGACTGCGAGGGCGAGCAGGAAGATATATACGGCGCGCTTGGCCTCGGGGGGAATATTCTTGTCGAGGGTGGTGGCACCACCGCCGAAGACGTAGTCGCGCATCAAGGGGTCGGCAATCTTACTCTGGAACACGGGGTCCTTGTCGAGGTCGAGTCCGCGATGGTAGGAGGCGGCAGCGGCAGCCATCAGACCACACAGACAGGCGGGGATGGAAACCATGAGCACGCGGGGGATGGTGATGTCGAAACCGTTGGCATTGGAGATGGTGACGAAGGCTACGACAGCGGCGGCAATAGGCGAGCAGGTGATGCCGACCTGTGAGGCAATGGATGCCACGCCACAGGGTCGCTCAGGTCGGATGCCTTTCTTTAGCGCGATGTCGCAAACGATTGGCATTAGGGTATATACGACGTGTCCTGTGCCGACGAGAACCGTCAGGAAGAACGTACACAGCGGAGCGAGGAACGTGATGCGGTCGGGGTGTTTACGCAACAGTCGCTCGGCAATCTGGATGAGCCAGTCCATGCCGCCCGAGGCCTGCATGATGCCTGCACAGGTGACGGCTGCGATGATGATGTAGATGACGTCGGTAGGGGGAGAACCGGGTTTCAGACCGAAACCAAAGACTAGCAGTGCGAGTCCGATGCCCGAGATGGCGCCGAGTGCCAGACTGCCGTAACGTGAACCAACCCAGAGTGCTCCGAGCACAATCAAGAGTTGAAGAATCATTAAAATACTCATACGTTTCTGTTGTTTTAAATTAGCTGTTCGATAGTTCTGGGTGCAAATATACGAATAAAAAACGAGCCGACCAAACTATCGGCGTTTTTTTTCAAGTTCTTAGTAGTATTGCATGGTGCAGCAGTGGAGCGAGCCGTGCTGACGGATGACGGGACAGCAGTCGATGGGGACAATATCGCGGTCGGGGTAGGCGAGGGCGATGGTGCGGAGAGCCTCGGCGTCGAGGTCGGGCTGCGCGTAGGTAGGCACGAGGACGGCACTGTTGATGACGAGATAGTTGGCGTAGGTGGCCGGGAGACGGTCGTCACCATCATAGATGGGACGGGGGAGCGGGAGTCGTAGCAGACGATAGGGCCGGCCGTCGAGGGTGCGTAGGGTACGCAGTTCTTCTTCCATCGTGAGGAGGTCGGGATGGTCTGTGTCAGCCCCTATATATAATAAGGTGTCGTCGGGACAGATGCGCACGAGGGTGTCGATGTGTCCGTCGGTGTCGTCGCCAATAAGACTGCCGTGGTTGATCCAGACGATGCGTTCGGCGCCCAGATACTGCTTCAGCCGGTCTTCTATCTGAGCCTGAGTGAGCGGCTGGTTACGGTGAGGGGCCATGAGACAGCAGGTGGTGGTAAACACGGTACCCTTGCCGTCGCTCTCGATGGAACCGCCCTCGAGGACGAAGTCGAGGTGGTCTTCATAGGTGCCGCGGACAAGGCCTTGCTCGTAGAGATGACGGTTGATGGCATTGTCGAGGGCGGCCTCGAACTTCTCGCCCCAGCCGTTGAAGCAGAAATCGAGGAGGACGAGTTCCCCATGATCTTCGACGGTAATGAATCCGTGGTCGCGGGCCCAGGTGTCGTTGGAGATAAACTCTTCCGGGGTGACGATGAGGAGGGGTTCGCGCTTGGCGATTTCACGTGCCATTTCTTCGTAGACGGCAGTGATTTCGGGCAGTATGGGTGCCCAGTCGGTGTCCTTGTGCGGCCATGTGAGTTGTACCATGCTTTGTGGTTCCCATTCGGCCATCATGCGTCGTTTTGTCGTTTTCGTCATAGTTTTTTATTTTGCGTGCAAATTTACAAAATTTCTCTAAATTTTTCTCGCAAAACTCTAAACTTTTTTGTATCTTTGCAAGCGATTTTATGATTTTGGAATTACATAACATATCGATTGGCGCGTCGGTGCGCGGGGTGTCGGCAACAGTCGGCACGGGCAGTGTGCTGGCTATCAGCGGTGAGCAGGGGACGGGCAAGACTACGCTACTGCGGGCACTGCTGGGATTCATTGCGACAGACGAGGGGCACATCAGCATCGATGGCGAACTGCTGACACCGTTGTCGGCACCGTATTTCCGTCGTCAGATGGCGTACGTGCCGCAGGGGTTGACGGTGCCTGAGGGCTACGATGACGTGCCGACGGACTATATGCGACTGTTGGAGCATGGCGTGCACACAGGCAAACAGCTGATTATCATCGATGAGCCACCGACGCCGTTGAGCGAGGACGGCCGTATGCGTCGTGAACGCATGATCAGCGAGGCCGCAGAACGCGGTGCGACGGTGGTGGCCGTGAACACGAGTGTAACGCAAAACGTGGTGAGACTATGAAGACGCTATACCTTATTATATTATTAGGGTTGGTGGCGTGGAAGGGCTGGTTGGCCTTTGCGCGCGGTCGCCGACAATGGACGTCGGACATGGCGCAGTATCGCGGCCTGCAGGAATACCTGCTGGGCAATGGCGCTACCGTGGGCGAAGCACGACGTCCGTTCGTGAAGCGAGCTCTTTTGCGAGCCTTGAAACCAATGGCCAAGCAGTGGCGCCTGTGGGCCATCGTCGCTGTGGTCGGCATATTAATATGGATTATTTTTTAACTTAAAGCTATACACACAAGAAATATGATTCAAACTGTTGTAAAGAGAGACGGACGCATCGTTGGATTCAACGAGCAAAAGATTATGGCCGCCATCCGCAAGGCCATGATGCACACGGACAAGGGCGAGGATGAGCGCCTGCTATACCAGATAACGGACCACATTGCCCAGCGTGGCGACAGCCAGATGACGGTGGAACAGATTCAGGACATGGTGGAGCTGGAACTGATGAAGTCGAGCCGCAAGGACGTGGCGCAGAAGTACATTGCTTACCGTAACCAGCGCTCCATAGCCCGAAAGGCGAAGACGCGCGACGTGTTCCTGGACATCGTGAACATCAAGAGCAACGACGTGACGCGCGAGAATGCGAATATGAACGCCGACACACCGGCAGGCATGATGATGAAGTTTGCCTCGGAGGCGACGAAGCCCTTCGTGGACGACTATTTGCTGTCACCGGAGAGCCGTGACGCCGTGGAGCACAACTATCTGCATGTCCACGACAAGGACTACTATCCTACGAAGTCGCTGACGTGCGTACAACATCCGCTGGACAATATCCTGACGCGCGGTTTCGTGGCAGGTCATGGTGCTTCGCGTCCGGCAAAGCGTATTGAAACGGCGAGCGTGCTGGCATGTATCTCGATGGAGTGTTGCCAGAACGAGATGCACGGTGGACAGGCCATTCCCGCGTTCGATTTCTATCTGGCACCGTATGTGCGACTGACGTATATCGAGGAGTTGAAGTCGCTGGAGGAACTGAATGGTGAGGACTATAAGGACCTGTACGACGAGCCGCTGATAGACTATATCAAGAAACCGTTGGACGGACTGACGGGTCGCGAGCGCGCCCAACAGCACGCCATCAACAAGACAGTGGGTCGTGTACATCAGGCTATGGAGGCGTTTATCCATAACATGAACACGATACATTCGCGTGGCGGTAATCAGGTGGTGTTCTCAAGTATCAACTATGGTACCGATACTAGTGCCGAGGGTCGTTGCATCATGCGTGAAATATTGCTCTCGACTTATGAGGGCGTAGGTGGTGGCGAGACGGCCATCTTCCCCATTCAGATATGGAAGAAGAAGCGTGGCGTGAACTATCTGCCTGAAGACCGCAACTTCGACCTGTATCAGTTGGCATGCAAGGTTACGGCACGTAGGTTCTTCCCCAATTTCCTGAACCTCGACGCGACGTACAACCAAGACCCCGAGTGGCGTGCCGACGACCCCAAGCGATACATCCACGAGGTGGCCACAATGGGCTGTCGCACGCGCGTGTTCGAGAACCGTTTCGGTCCCCGCACGAGCATTGGTCGCGGCAATCTGTCGTTTACCACTATCAATATTGTGAAGCTCGCCATTGAGTGCATGGAGGAGAAGGACCTGCAGAAGCGTATCGGCATGTTCTTTGCCAAGTTGGACAATATGCTGGAGGTGGCCGCCAAGCAGTTGGACGACCGCTACCAGTTCCAGAAGACGGCTTTTGCCAAGCAGTTCCCATTGCTGATGAAGAGTCTGTGGATAGGTGCCGACAAGCTCGGCCCCACGGATACCATCGAGAGCGTCATCAATCAGGGTACGCTGGGTATCGGTTTCATCGGACTGGCTGAATGTCTCGTCGCACTCACGGGTAAACATCACGGTGAGAGCCCGGAGGCGCAGGAACTGGGTTTGAAGATTGTGTCGTATATGCGTCAGCGCGTCAATGACTTCTGTGAGCGTTATCATCACAACTATTCTGTGCTTGCTACGCCCGCCGAGGGTCTGAGTGGCAAATTCACGAAGCGCGACCGCAAGCAGTTCGGCGTCATCCCTGGCGTCACCGATCGCGACTACTATACCAATTCGAACCATGTGCCGGTATATTATAAATGTAGCGCACGACATAAGGCTGAGATTGAGGCACCGTATCACGAGATGACGCGTGGCGGACACATCTTCTACGTCGAAATTGACGGCGATGCCACGCATAACCCGCAGGTCATCATGAGTGTGGTGGATATGATGGATCAGTTGAATATGGGCTATGGCAGTGTGAACCACAACCGCAACCGTTGTATGGACTGTGGATACGAGAATGCCGACGACCATCTGGAAAAATGTCCGAAGTGTGGAAGCACCAATATCGACAAGTTGCAGCGCATCACGGGTTATCTGGTTGGAACGACCGACCGTTGGAACGCCGGTAAACTGGCCGAACTGAACGACCGCGTGACACACATAGACCACGGTATGCAGGAATTATTCTAGGACGTCTGGATGTTCTAGATAATCTAGATGTTCTAGAATCTCTAGACTATGATCAGAGTGTTGGATATCATAGAAGATACGATGGTGGACGGCCCGGGGTTTCGGACCTCCATCTATTGTGCCGGATGCCGCCATGCGTGCAAAGGTTGTCATAATCCGCAGTCGTGGGACTTCAAGGGTGGTCGCGAGATGACGACAGATGAACTCATGCGCATCATCATCGCCGATCCCTATGCCAATGTCACGTTCAGTGGTGGCGACCCGATGTACCAGTGTGACGGCTTCGCAGAACTGGCTCGCGCCATTCATGCACAGACCAACAAGGACATCTGGTGTTACACGGGTTTCACGTATGAGCAGCTCATTACTCGTGCACAACGCGAACTGCTCTATGAACTCGACGTATTGGTGGACGGACCTTTTGTTGAAAGTTTGCGCGACCCCGACCTGTTGTTTCGTGGTAGCAGCAACCAGCGGCTCATTGACGTGCAGAAATCGCTGTATGCCGGTGAAGTCGTCCTCTGGCAGCCGGATGTTGACATATAATGTAATGTATTGAGATTTTACAAACGAGATAGACTATGAGACAGGCAATGATTCTTGCGGCGGGACTGGGAACTCGACTGAAACCGCTGACCGACACGATGCCCAAGGCACTGGTTCCGGTGGGAGGGACACCTTTGCTCGACCTGAACATCCGTAAGTTACAGGCACAGGGCTATGACCGCTTTGTGGTGAATATCCATCATTTCGCTCAGCAGATTGTCGACTACGTGGCGCAGCAAGACTACGCACCGCTGGTACATTTCAGCGACGAGACGGACGGACTGTTGGAAACGGGTGGGGGACTAAAGAAGGCGGCACCGCTGTTTTTGGACGATACGCCCGTGCTGATTCATAATGTCGACATCCTCGATAATGTGGATTACGACTGGCTGGCCCGTCAGCATCAGCCTGACGAGGATGCGGTACTACTGGTGAGTCCGCGGAAGACGAAGCGCTATCTGCTGTTCGACAATGCCATGCGGCTTATGGGTTGGAAGAATATTGAGACGGGAGAGATTAAGTCGCCGTATGAGTATATTCGTCGCACGGGACTCTCACAGCACGGAGAACCGCTGAATATGTTTGCCTTCTCCGGCATTCATTCGTTCTCGCCACGTTTGTTCCCGCTGATGGATAGGTTCCCCGACCGTTTCGGCATCATCGACTTCTACCTCTCGGTTTGTCACCGTTCGCGTATCGTCGGACTGTTGAAGGACGACCTTCGGATCTTGGACGTTGGCAAACTGGATTCCCTCCATGATGCAGAACAGTTCCAAGCATCGCTCTAACAGCCTACTAATCATTGTGCTAACAGCCGATTTGTCGCATTACGCTCTACAATAATGCCCCATGATTGCTGACACTTTGATATTTTAATGTTTTTTTAGAAAAAAAAGTTGTAATAAACTGCTGATATATTGAGATTATTTCATACCTTTGCAGCCGATACGACATAGTAGAAACTAAATTTAAGGCTAAGAGTATGAACATTGGTAAGCACATTGAAGAGATTTTAAGGAAGCAGGGCAAGTCAGCAGCTTGGTTAGCAACTCAGATTCCCTGCGAGCGTACGAACGTCTATAACATTTTCAAGCGTAAGAGTTTGGACGTACGCCTGCTGATGAGAATCAGTGTAATTTTGGGCTACGACTTCTTTAAGGAACTGTCCGAAGAAGCCTTCCCTAAGTCGAAATGATATAAGCCGCTGCCTCGAAAAGGTGGCGGCTTTTATTTTTCTTTTGTACTTTTTTCATATTTATGCCTTTTATTTGCGTTTTTTTTAGTACCTTTGCACACAAATTGAATTCAATACTATAATTTGTAATTTTTTATGAACTTTACATTGTTAATTACCGTCTTGCTGACGGCTATTACATTGGTGGTTGCGGCTTACGTGGTAGCCAAGCTGATAGGACCGAGATCCTACGCGAAGGTGAAAGGTGAGCCGTATGAGAGTGGTATCCCCACGCGAGGCAGCTCGTGGTTGCCGGTTTCGGTTGGATTCTACCTCTTCGCCATCTTGTTCCTCATGTTTGATGTGGAAACGGTGTTTCTGTATCCATGGGCAGTGGTAGTGAAGGAGTTCGGCGCAGCAGCACTGCTGAGCATCGGCTTCTTCCTGGTAGTTCTGGTATTAGGCTTGGCTTATGCCTGGCGGAAAGGAGACTTGGAATGGAAGTAAGAAAGCCTCACATCAAGAGTATTCCCTACGAGGAGTGGAACGACAATGCCTCGTTGGAGAAGATTGTTGACGAACTCCATGAGGGTGGCGTCAATGTGGTGACAGGTCTGCGGTATCGAGTTCATGGCCTGCGGTTGTGCACGCTATGACTTCGCCCGTTTCGGTTTCGAGGTAACGCGTAACTCTCCTCGTCAGGCCGACCTGATTATGTGTGCTGGTACCATCACGCACAAGATGGCTCCTGCGCTGAAGCGTCTGTACGACGAGATGGCTGAGCCTAAGTATGTGATTGCTGTCGGTGGTTGTGCCATCAGCGGTGGTCCGTTCAAATCGAGCTACCATGTAGTGAAAGGTATTGAAGAGATCGTACCTGTCGATGTGTTTATCCCTGGTTGTCCTCCACGCCCAGAGGCTATCATGTACGGCATGATGCAGCTGCAGCGTAAGGTGAAGATTGAGAAATTCTTCGGAGGTGCCAACCACAAACAGACCGCTGAGGAGAAGGCACTGGGCGTTTCTAACGAGGAGCTGACATTCCGCTCTAAGCATGGTGACCATCGTCGCGAGCCAATGGTAATCACCGAGGTCCCCCAGGAGTTTGTAGAAGAACTAAAGGCTAATAGCCAAGAGCAAACAGCTAAAGTAGAGGAGGACAAGGCATGAAATTAGAATTCTTATCATTCGATTTTGACAAGTTCGCCTCTGAGATGCAGAACTTGAAGGACAAGAAGGGCTTCGACTATCTTGTAACCATCGTAGGTGAGGACTTCGGTCCAGAAGAGGGACTTGGATGTATCTACATTCTGGAGAATACCAAGACTCACGAGCGTTGCAGCGTGAAGCAGATTGCCAAGACACAGGTTTGCGGCGACGGTATGTCGAGCAACGGTAGCTGCGATTTGGAAGGCCAGATGCTGGCTTACATCCCTACCGTTTCTAACATTTGGAAGGTTGCCGACCTGTTGGAGCGCGAAATATACGACTTCTACGGCATTGTGTTCCTGGGTCATCCCGATATGCGTCGTCTCTTCCTGCGTAGCGATTTCAAGGGCTATCCCTTCCGTAAGAACTGGAAGTTCAACGACGAATATACGCTGGAGGATGATGTAGAACCCGACTACGGTCTGGAATACTTTATCGATAAGGATGGCAATTTGCAGAGCAAACAGAATCGTCTGTTTGGTGCTGATGACTATGTGATTAACATCGGTCCGCAGCACCCAGCTACCCATGGCGTGCTCCGCTTACAGACTGTGCTCGACGGCGAAACTGTCAAGCGCATCTATCCGCACCTCGGCTATATCCATCGTGCTATTGAGAAGATGTGGGAAGGTATGACCTATCCTCAAACGCTTGCTTTAACAGATCGTCTTAACTATCTGGGAGCCATGCAACATCGCCATGCTTTGGTTGGTGTGATTGAGGAAGGTTTGGGCGTTGAATTGACCGACCGCATCAAGTACATTCGTACTATCATGGATGAGTTGCAGCGTCTCGATTCCCACCTGTTGTACACCTCTTGTGTGGCTCAGGACTTGGGCGCTCTGACGGGTATGCTTTACGGCATGCGCGATCGTGAGCACGTGCTGAACTGCATGGAAGAGACTACGGGTGGTCGTCTGATTCAGAACTACTACCGCATTGGTGGTTTGCAGGATGATATTGATCCGAACTTCGTCAAGAACTGTAAGGACCTCGTGACGTATCTGCGTCCGACCATCCAGGAGTATATGGACATCTTCGGTGATAATGTGATTACCCACAACCGTCTGGAGAACTGTGGTCCGATGTCGCTTGAGGATTGTATCAACTACGCAGTGACGGGTCCTGCCGGACGTGCTTCAGGTTGGAAGAACGACGTGCGCAAGAACCATCCTTATGACATGTACGACAAGGTAGAGTGGGAACAGTGCACACTGACTGGTTGTGATTCTATGGACCGCTACCTCGTTCACATCAACGAGATGTACCAGAGCCTGAACATCATCGAACAGCTCATCGACAACATTCCTGAGGGTGACTTCTACGTGAAGCAGAAGCCGATCATCAAGGTTCCTGAGGGACAGTGGTACTACTCTGTTGAGGGTGTGGCTGGTGAGTTTGGTGTTTATCTTGATAGTCGTGGCGACAAGAGCCCCTACCGCATGAAGATGCGTCCGATGGGACTCTCGCTGGTAGGCGCCTTCGACCCGATGCTTCGTGGTCAGAAGATTGCCGACCTGATTGCAACTTGTGCTGCTATCGACGTTGTAATTCCTGATATTGACAGATAAAAGCGAAGGATTATGTTTGATTTTAGTATTGTTACACAATGGTTCGACGCTCTCCTGAGAGATACTTTAGGTTTGGGAGATTTTCTGTCGATATTGATTGAGTGCGTGCTGGTGGGTACGGGAATCCTTTTGGGATATGCCCTCATCGCCTGCGTACTGATATTTATGGAGCGTAAGGTCTGTGCCTACTTCCAGTGCCGTCTTGGCCCGATGCGAGTAGGTTATTGGGGCTTGCTGCAGGTGTTTGCTGACGTGCTGAAGATGCTCATTAAGGAGATCTTCTTCGTCGACCGTGCCGACAAGTTGCTCTACCTCGTGGCTCCGCTGCTGGTGATTATCGGTTCTGTGGGTGCCTTCTCGTTCCTGCCATGGAACAATGGTGCTACCATCCTCGATTTCAACGTAGGTGTGTTCCTGCTCACCGCCATTTCTTCTATTGGCGTGGTAGGTATCTTCCTGGCTGGTTGGGGTTCCAACAACAAGTACTCTGTGGTTTCGGCCATGCGTGGTGCTGTGCAGATGATTTCTTACGAGATGTCGCTCTGCCTCTGCCTGATTACCGCTGTCATCCTGACAGGAACCATGCAGATGAGCGGTATCGTTGAGGCTCAGACAGGCCCTTGGAAGTGGCTCATCTTCCAAGGACACATTCCTGCCATCATTGCCTTCTTCGTATTCCTCATCGCAGGTAACGCTGAGGCCAACCGTGGACCGTTCGATATGGCTGAGGCTGAAAGTGAGTTGACCGCCGGTCACCATACGGAGTATTCTGGTATGGGCTTCGGCTTCTTCTACCTCGCTGAGTTCCTCAATCTCTTCATCATCGCAGGTATCGCTGCTACCGTATTCCTCGGTGGTTGGGCACCTGTGAACATCGGTGTTGAGGCCTTTGATGCCGTGATGGACTACATCCCCGGTATCGTATGGTTTATGGGTAAGACCTTCTTCCTGGTATGGATTCTGATGTGGATTAAGTGGACGTTCCCACGTCTGCGTATCGACCAGATTCTGAAGCTGGAGTGGAAGTACTTGATGCCTCTGGGACTCATCAATCTGGTGATTATGACTGTTGTTGTGGCCCTCGGCCTATATATTAAGTAAGGTGTACTAGACAATCTGGAAGATCTAGAAAAACTAGAAAACAATGGAAGATAACAAAACATATTTCGGAGAAATCGGGCACGGCTTGAAGACTTTGGCTGTGGGCATGAAGACCTCTTGGAAGGAATACTTCAAGGACTTCTTCACCAACAAGTCTACAGAGCAGTACCCTGAGAATCGCAAGACCACACTTCACGTGGCTAAGCGTCATCGTGGACGCTTGGTATTCAAGCGCGACGAGAATGGTGACTACAAGTGCACCGCTTGTACGCTTTGTGAGAAGTCTTGCCCCAATGGAACCATCAAGATTCTGAGCCACATGGCTGAGGATCCTGAGACGGGTAAGAAAAAGAAGGTGCTCGACGATTATCAGTACGACCTGGGCGACTGCATGTTCTGCCAGCTCTGTACCAACGCCTGCAACTTCGACGCCATCGAGTTTACGAATGATTTCGAGAACGCCGTGTTCGACCGCTCTAAACTGGTGCTCCACCTTGACAAAGAAGTCTACAAGGGTGGTTCACTGCCCAACCTCCTCGAAGGTGGTGCTGAGTGGCAGATCGGTAAGTTTAACACTAAAACGAAGTAACGCGCTATGGGTAATACAGTTATGTTTATCATTCTCGCGGTGTTCATCATCGGCTCGGCGCTGATGTGTGTCACCACAACGAGAATTATGCGAGCCGCAACATTTATGTTGTTCGTGCTCTTTGGTGTGGCAGGCATCTATTTCCTGCTCGACTACACCTTCCTGGGAGCTGCTCAGATTAGCGTATATGCCGGAGGCGTTACGATGATCTATGTCTTCGCCATCCAACTGGTATCGAAGCGCACCCTTCAGGGTCTGGAGGAGCGCGTGAAGTCCAGCAAGATGATTGGTGGCGGACTGGCTGCCCTCGCCGGACTGGTGGTGGTAGCTCTTATCCTGCTGAAGACGGGCTTCTTCACGCTGGCTCCTGCTAACGTGGAGGTTCCTATGAAAGAGATTGGTACGGCCCTCGTGGGTGCCGGCAAGTATCAGTATGTGCTCGCTTTCGAGTTCATCTCACTGTTCCTGCTGGCCTGCATCATCGGTGGCTTGGTTGTTGCACGTAAAGAAAAGGAGGAGAAGTAAGCTATGATACCTGTAGAATGTTATTTCGCGCTCAGCGCCCTGTTGTTCTTCATCGGTGTCTATGGTTTCGTGACACGTCGCAACCTGATTGCCATGCTCATTTCTGTCGAGCTGGTGCTCAACGCCGTTGACATCAATTTCGCAGCCATCAATCGTCTGCTCTATCCCAATGGCATGGAGGGCATGTTCATGACCCTGTTCGTCATTGGTGTGGCAGCTGCCGAGTCGGCTGTGGCTATTGCTATTATCATCAATGTCTACCGCAACTTCCGTAGCGATAGCGTTGACAGTATCAAGAACATGAAATGGTAAATGGTTATGGAAATATATAGTTATTCATTTCTGATCCTTCTGCTGCCTGCGCTGTCCTTCGTGATTCTTGCGCTTGCTGGCATGAAGATGTCGCATAAGACTGCTGGTCTTATCGGCACCACGTCGCTGGGACTGGTTACCGTGCTCTCTTACCTGACGGCCTTCGCCTATTTCGGTGCCGACCGTCTGGCTGATGGCACTTACGCTACCATCGTTCCCTATAACTTCACCTGGCTGCCTCTGGGCAATCTGCATTTTGACATGGGTATCCTCTTGGATCCTATCTCGGTCATGATGCTCATTGTCATATCGACAGTCTCGCTGATGGTACATATCTATTCCTTCGGCTACATGCACGGTGAGAAGGGCTTCCAGCGTTACTACGCTTTCCTGAGCCTGTTCACCATGTCAATGCTCGGACTGGTTGTCGCCACCAACATTTTCCAGATGTACACCTTCTGGGAACTCGTGGGTGTCAGCTCTTATCTGTTGATTGGATTCTACTATCCGTTGAAGCCCGCCATTGCTGCCTCTAAGAAGGCTTTCATCGTGACGCGCTTCGCCGATATGTTCTTCCTCATCGGTATCCTGATGTTCGGCTACTACACCGATTCGTTCAGCTTCTCGTTTGCTGGCAACATCGTGATGGGCGAGGGTACTACTCCGTTCATCGCCGGCAATGCTGCCAAGGCCGTGGCTGCTGCAGGCTTCATCCTGCCTACAGCCCTCGTGCTGATGTTCATCGGTGGTGCCGGTAAGAGTGCCATGTTCCCGTTGCATATTTGGCTGCCCGATGCTATGGAGGGTCCGACGCCTGTTTCTGCACTCATCCACGCTGCTACGATGGTGGTAGCCGGTGTGTTCCAGATTGCCCGCATGTTCCCGCTCTGGGTTGAGTACGCTCAGCCTCAGATGAGCATCGTCGTTTGGGTAGGCGTCTTCACTGCTTTCTATGCTGCTGCTGTGGCTTGTGCCCAGAGCGACATCAAGCGCGTGCTGGCCTTCTCGACCATTTCTCAGATTGCCTTCATGATGGTAGCCCTCGGCGTTTCGCTGCCTGGTCATCATGGTGTACTCGACAATCACGCACAGCTCGGCTTCATGGCCGGTATGTTCCACTTGTTCACCCACGCTATGTTCAAGGCCTGCTTGTTCCTCGGTGCCGGTTGTATCATCCACGCTGTCCACTCTAACGAGATGGCTATGATGGGTGGTCTGCGCAAGTATATGCCGATTACCAACATCACCTTCCTCATCAGCTGCTTCGCCATCGCAGGTATTCCGTTCTTCTCGGGCTTCAGCTCGAAGGATGAGATTATCACCGCCTGCTTTGCCTACAGTCCTGTAGTGGGTTGGATTATGACGGGTATCGCAGCTATGACCGCCTTCTACATGTTCCGTTTGTACTACGGCATCTTCTGGGGTACTGAGAATGTGGAAGCTCACGAGCACCACACTCCTCACGAGGCTCCTGCTACGATGACCATTCCTCTCATTGTGCTTTGCGTCATTACGATGGGTGTGGGTATCTACTCCACCATCGCAGGTTTCGCAGGGTGGGGTGGCAGCTTCGGCAGCTATGTGTCTGCCGCTGGCACCGACTACACCATCCACTTCGACACGCAGATTGCTGCTACTAGTACGATTATTGCCATCCTGAGCATCTGTCTTGCCACCTATATTTATAAAGGTGAGAGTCAGCCCATCGCAGATCGCCTGTATAAGACGTTCCCCAAGCTGCACCGTGCAGCCTACAAGCGCTTCTATCAGGACGAGATTTGGCAGTATGTCACTCATCGCATCATCTTCCGCTGCATCTCTAAGCCTGTGGCTTGGTTCGACCGTCACGTTGTTGATGGCACGTTCAACTTCATGGCTTGGGGTGCCAACGAGGCTGGTGAGTCTCTCCGTCCCTGGCAGAGTGGCGATGTCCGTCAGTATGCAGTATGGTTCCTCACGGGTACCGTTGCATTAACGTTAATCCTGCTTGCAATCTAAATCGAAAGTACAATTATGAGTATATTAACATTATTCGTAGTAATTCCCGCCCTGATGCTCGTCGGCCTTTGGCTGGCCAAGAGCCTGAATCAGGTGCGTGGTGTGATGGTGGCTGGCGCCTCGTGCCTGCTGGCCCTGTCCGTATGGCTGACCATCTATTCTGCTCCTGTCGAGCATCATCGTGTTCACCGGTACCTTTGCCTCTTGGCAGCTGAAGCCCCTCACCAAAGAGTATTTCCTTTGGTTCACCCTGCTTTCCACGGGTGTCTATGGTTTCTTCATCTGCACCGATATGTTCACCATGTTCATGTTCTACGAGGTAGCCCTGATTCCCATGTACCTGCTGATTGGTGTCTGGGGTTCCGGCAACAAGGAGTATGCTGCCATGAAGCTGACGCTGATGCTGATGGGAGGTTCCGCCCTGCTAATCATCGGTCTGCTGGGCATCTACTACTTCAGCGGTGCTACCACCATGAACGTCAACGAGATTGCCGCCATGCACAATATCCCCGTTGACATCCAGAAGATGTTCTTCCCCTTCATCTTCATCGGATTCGGTGTGCTGGGCGCCCTGTTCCCCTTCCACACATGGTCACCCGACGGTCATGCCTCAGCCCCCACGGCTGTGTCTATGCTCCACGCTGGTGTGCTGATGAAGCTGGGAGGTTACGGCTGCTTCCGCGTGGCAATGTATCTGTTGCCCGATGCAGCCAATGAACTGGCCTGGATCTTCCTCATCCTCACCACTATCTCAGTGGTTTATGGTGCCTTCTCGGCTTGCGTACAGACCGACCTGAAGTACATCAACGCTTACTCGTCGGTGTCACACTGCGGTCTGGTGCTCTTCGCCCTGCTGATGATGACCAAGACTTCTTGCACCGGTGCTATCCTGCAGATGTTGTCACACGGCTTGATGACCGCCCTCTTCTTTGCCCTTATCGGTATGATCTACGGTCGTACCCACACTCGTGACATCCGCTACTTGGACGGTCTGATGAAGATCATGCCTTTCCTCGCTGTGGGTTACGTCGTGGCTGGTTTGGCCAACCTCGGTCTGCCGGGCTTCTCGGGCTTCATTGCTGAGATGACCATCTTCGTGGGTTCTTTCGAGAATGCCGATTCGTTCCATCGCATCGCCACCATCATCGCTTGTACGTCGATTGTCGTCACGGCAGTCTACATCCTGCGTGTTGTTGGTAAGATTCTGTATGGCGAGGTGAAGAACAAGCACTATCTCGAGCTCACCGATGCTACTTGGGACGAGCGTGTCGCCGTCATCTGCCTCATCGCATGTGTCGCCGGCCTCGGTCTGTTCCCACTCTGGGCAAGCAACGTCATCTCTGACGCCGTAGGACCAATCTTGGCTAACATCATCTAATAAATAGGAGAAAGAAATTATGGGATATAGTCAATTTCTAAATATGATTCCCGAGGCCCTGTTGGTTCTCGCATTGATTATCGTGTTCTTTGCTGACTTCTGCCTGACGAAGAGCGAGCGCAAGGTTGGCGTGCTGGGCAAGCTCACCGCTGCCCTGCTGCTCTGCCAGACCATCATGCTCACCACCGTCGGTCCTGCTGAGGCCTTCGGCGGCATGTATGTCGCTGGTCAGGCTGCTCAGGTCATGAAGCTCATCCTTACCTTCGGCACGTTTATCGTCGTGGTGATGGCCGAGCCTTGGTTGGAGAACGAAGCCCGCCGTTATGCCGGTGAGTTCCATCTGCTCGTGCTGAGCACCCTGCTCGGTATGTACATTATGATGTCCAGCGGCTCGTTCCTCATCTTCTTCCTCGGTCTCGAGACTGCCTCAGTGCCTATGGCCTGCTTGGTGGCGTTCGACAAGTTCCAAAAGAATGGTAAGGTCAGCTTGCGCAGCAAGAAGAGTGCCGAGGCTGCTGCCAAATACATCCTTGTGGCTACGTTCTCCAGTGGCGTCATGCTTTACGGCATCTCGTTCATCTATGCCGCTACGGGTACACTCTACTTCGATGATGCCGCCAACGTGCTCAGTAATAATTATTGGGCATCGCCGCTGCAGATCATGGGTCTCGTGTTCTTCTTCAGTGGCTTGGCATTTAAGCTTTCGCTCGTGCCCTTCCACTTCTGGACGGCCGACACCTACGAGGGTGCTCCGACGCCCATCACCGGTTACCTCTCTGTCTGCTCGAAGGGTGCCGCAGCCTTTGCTGCGCTGGTCATCCTCATGAAGGCCTTTGGTCCGATGATAGAGTACTGGGAGTACATGCTCTACGTGGTCATCGTGTTCTCTATCACCATTGCCAACCTCTTCGCCATCCGTCAGAGCGAGCTTAAGCGCTTCATGGCTTTCAGCTCTATCTCACAGGCCGGCTACATCATGTTGGCAGTTATTGGTGGTTCGCAGACGGGCATGGCTTCGCTGATGTACTACATCCTCGTGTATGTCGTTGCCAACATGGCCGTCTTCACCGTCATCTCGGCAGTGGAGCATAATGGTCAATGTTCAATGGTCAATGGTCAATCGCTCACGAAGATGAGCGCCTACGACGGTCTTTACCAGACCAACCCCAAGCTGGCGTTCCTCATGACGCTGGCCCTGTTCTCGCTGGCTGGTATTCCTCCGTTCGCAGGTATGTTCTCTAAGTTTTTCGTGTTCATGGCTGCTGCCGAGCAGGGCTCCTTCTGGGCTTATTTCGTAGTCTTCGTAGCCTTGGTCAACACCGTCGTGAGCTTGTACTACTATCTGCTCATCGTCAAGGCCATGTACATCAAGCCGAGCGACTCGCCCCTGCCTACGTTCAAGACCGATGTCAACACCCGTGTTGCCCTCGCCATCTGCACCGCAGGCATCGCCCTCTTCGGCATTTGCTCATGCATCTACGACTACCTCTTCGCCGCCTCGGCCATGTAAGTAGTAAATACGTATAATCCCTATAAAAACAGCAGGCTCCACATCAGGAATCTGCTGTTTTTTTTTCATTTGTAGTACCCAATTCGGATGTAGTGGCGGGGAGAGGCGAAGGGCGTCCAGGAGATGTGGAGCCAGCCGGGGGCGGTCAACAGCTGGTCGGTATAGTCGCAGGTGCGGAGGAAGTCCACCAGGCGTTGGAACTGCTGTGGGTCCTTGGGGCGGATGTCGGCAGCCTGGCCGAGCAGGTGCTGCGAGTTGCGCACACCACCGACCTCGCGGTTGTAGGCCTCGTTGCGGTAGCCGCTATTGACGATGATGGCTCCCACCTCGCGGCGTGCGGGCTCCAGCAGATACTGGCAACCGTACTTCAGGTTAAACAACACCTGCGGCGTTGGCAGGTTGTCGGGGTGCTTCTGCAGGTTGAGAAACTCGCTCAGAGAAAAGTGGGATGATAAGCGAACATCATTATAATTCATGGTAATTCGTGGTTCATTCATGGTAATTCGTGTTAAGAATGTTTTCCATTGATTTTTCGTGTGATGAGTTTTACATAATAGTCGAGGCCGAAGATGCTGGCGACGAGTAGGAAGGCCTGGGCGACATAGACCAGCAGACCACTGGACACATCGTCGATCATGATGACCTGATAAGACACCAGCGCAATGCTGCTCACGATGAGCAGCACCGCACAGGCATACTGAGAGATTTTAAAGCGCGTATTTTCCATAGTGTCGTTGAACGCAAAATTTTTTTTGAACACGAATCTCTCGAATTACACGAATTTTTTCTGTACTTGGATTATTCGTAAGATTTGTGAG
>ONMN01000035.1 GCA_900318885.1 uncultured Prevotellaceae bacterium
CAGTATTTGATTGTCGCCTGTATTTAAAGCGTGAATATAAAGAGTAATTATGGCAAAGTTTGATAAATTCCAGGTGATGGCAAAGATTGCCGAAGCACCTATGGTTCCTGTTTTCTACAATAAGGACGTTGAAGTTTGTGAGAACGTCATCAAGGCTTGCTACGAGGGTGGTGTTCGTGCCTTCGAATTCACCAATCGTGGTGACTTCGCTCATGAGGTTTTCGGTGAGCTGTCAAAGTGGGTGAATAAGGAATGTCCTGAACTGGCTCTGGGTATTGGCTCTGTTGTCGATGCTCCTACCGCTTCTCTGTACATCCAGCTGGGTGCCAACTTCGTGGTTGGTCCTCTGTTCAACCCCGATATCGCTGTTGTTTGCAACCGTCGTTGCGTAACTTACTGCCCAGGCTGTCTGACACCCTCTGAGATTGGTAAGGCACAGGAGGTTGGTTGCGACTTCACCAAGGTATTCCCTGGCGACGTGGTTGGTCCAAACCTCATCAAGGGTCTGATGGCTCCCATGCCTTGGTCGAAAATCCATGGGCTCGAAGCTGTTCCCCTCTGACAAGGTGAAGGCCGGCGACTGGCAGTATGTAACCGACAAGTGCAAGGAGGCACTCGGCTACTGTGCTAAGGCTCGCGCATAAAACGATAACATTTAGGGACTCAGTATGGCTTCTGGCCGTACTGGGTCTTTTCCTTATTTCAGCTTGTTCATCGCCAGATAGGCAGGCGATGGACAGGCTGAATGCTCTTTCCTATGCCTATCATTATCGCAATATTGACTCCGTCGAATACTATGCTTCAGCGGCGAAAGGAACTGCTGAAGGACTGAACAACCTAGCCTTTGTCAAGATGGTCCGGATGGACTATAAGGCCGCAGAGGATTATCTGAACCAGATTCCCGAGATGACTGACAACCAGTTGGAACTCTTGGTATGTTACGTCCAGCAGATGCGTCTGTGTCAGCGCCGTTCGCGCAACAAGGACTTCCACGATTTCCGCGAACGTGCCGTGACCTGTATGAAGCGTATCGACGAGGAACGCAACCAACTCGACGTCCGCCAGCAACAACGTCTGCGCTATGCCGAGACGGAGTTCGGCATCGTCAATTCCACCTATTATTATTATGTTGGCCTCGAGCGCCAGTCCATCGACGCACTCATGGCCATCGACCCTAATGAGGTGCGCCGCGACACGGCTCAGTTTCTTAATTACCTCTACAACATGGGCGCTGGTGGCATCATCACCGACGGCAGCCAGGAGGACATCTATCAGGAGGAGATGGATTGTCTGTCGCGCTGCCTGAACATTGCCCTGCGACACGACTATCCCTATTTTGAGGCACAGGCCAAGGAGGCGTTGGCTGACCATACTGGCGACCTGGAATTGGCAGAGGAAGCCCTGCAACTCTTCGAGGACTATGGAGACATCTACCAGATTGCCGGTGCCCATCGCACGCTGGCCTCCTGCTATCATGCCATCGGCGACGACGAGATGGCCCTCGAACATCTGAACAAGGCGCTCTCCGACACCACCATCAATCAGGCCCCCGACCTCGTGGCCTCTATCCGCGAACAGCTCAGCGTGGCATATGCCGCCCTGAACGACAAGGCTGCCAGCGACTACAACCGCAACCTCTATCTCGACCTGCAGGAACAGACGCGTCAGGACCGTGAACTCGAGTCGCGCGCTGCCCATTACGACAAGGCCTCCGAACAACTCAACTGGATGCTCATTGCCGTTGTCTGTGCCATCGTGCTGCTACTGTTCCTGCTTTGGCTGTTCAATTACCTCAACCATCGCAGCAAGGATGGTAACGAGCTCGACGACGTGCTCGAACAGAAGTCCGAAGACCTCCGCATGCGACAGCTGAGTGTCGAACAGTCTGAGCGCCGCAATCTCGACCAGCGTGCCAAAGTGTCGGTGGTCGTAGGCATCCTGCCGCTCATCGACCGCATCCGCCACGAAGTAAAACATCTAGAGCCTCTAGAACCTCTAGATAATCCAGAACATCTAGAAAATTTAGACAACCCAGAAAACCATGAACGCCTCGACTATATCCGCGAGGTCACCGACAAGATTAACGAGCAAAACGACCTGCTGACGACGTGGATTCAGCTGCGTCGCGGCGAACTGAACCTCCACATCGAGAGTTTCCCACTGCAGCCACTGTTCGATATCGTGGGGCGCAGCCGCTCGGCATTCGATATGAAGGGTGTATCACTCAGCGTAGAACCCACCGATGCTGTTGTCAAGGCCGACCGCGTTTTGACGCTCTTCATGCTCAATACGCTGGCCGACAATGCCCGCAAGTTCACCGACAAGGGTGGCAGCGTCACCGTCTCGGCTGCCGAGCAGCCTGACTACGTGGAGCTGTCCGTGACAGATACCGGCTGTGGCATGAGTGACGAACAGCTGGTCCACGCCTTCGACCATAAGGTGATCGGCGAGCACGGTTTCGGACTGATGAACTGCAAGGGCATCATCGAGAAATACCGCAAGATGAGCCAGCTCTTCATCGTCTGCCAGTTGTCCGCCGAGAGCGAGCAGGGTAGGGGCTCGCGCTTCTTCTTCCGGCTGCCGAAGGGTATCCGTCGCGTCGTCCTGCTTTTGACGATGCTCTTACCTCTTACCTCTAACCCTTTGCCTCTTCATGCACAAAATGCCTTGGACAGCGCTCACATCTATGCCGACTCCGCCTATTTCTGCAACATCAACGGCCAGTACGAGCGCACGCTGCTGTTTGCCGACTCCTGTCGCGCGGCACTCAACCGCCACTATCTGCAACACCATCCCCACAGCACGCTGCTCATGACTGCCGATGCCAACGACGCCTCGCCCGTGCCTGCCGAGATTCAGTGGCTTCACGACAGCGTCAGTATCAACTATCAGGTCATCCTCGACATTCGCAACGAGAGTGCCGTCGCCGCGCTCGCCCTCCACGAATGGCCGCTATATATATATAATAATAAGGTGTACACCCAGCTCTTCAAGGAACTCTCCGCCGACAACACGCTGGCCGACTATTGCCGCGTCATGCAGGAGTCACAGTCCAACAAGCGCATCGCCATGATACTGCTCATCGTCATCCTGCTGCTCATCGTGCCCGCCTATTACATGGTGTACTACCGCCACCGACTCTACGACCGCCGCCGTCGCGAGCGCATAAAGCTCGACAACATTGAGTTTGCCGACGACGAGCTGCGCCGCATGGAACTCGAGGACAACAAGCTCCACGTCGCCAACAACGTGCTCGACAACTGCCTCTCCGCACTGAAACACGAGACCATGTACTACCCCTCGCGCATCCGACAGCTCGTCGATAAGGGCGACGTCGGTTCACTCGACGAGGTGACACAATACTACCGCGAACTCTACGGACTGCTCAGTACACAGGCCGTCCGTCAGGTCGAACAAGTCAAGCTCCACGTCAGCCATACCACGCTCTGGGAAACGCCTGTGCTGGGCAACGAAAACCTGCTGCGCTATCTGGTCGACATTCTGAAGCCGCAGCACGTCGAAGCACACGTCAAGGACGACCGCTATGTCGTCTTCACCGTCACCCGCAGCGAGCCGCTGTCCGACATCGACTACCTGCGCTGCCGTCAGATTATCCGCGACCACGGCGACGCCACCCACCGCCGCGCCTGTGGCATCGCGGTCACACCGCAAGAAATAACAATTACTCTACCAACATACAACAATGGACAAGTTTAAACTTATTATCGTCGAGGACGTGCCCCTCGAACTCAAAGGCACGGAAGGTATCGTTCGTAACGAGATTCCCGAGGCAGAAGTCATCGGTACTGCCGACGATGAGCTGTCGTTCTGGCGACTCATCAAGAAACAGCAGCCCGACCTCGTGTTGCTCGACCTCGGACTGGGCGGCTCCACGACTGTCGGCGTCGAGATATGCCGTCAGACCAAGGAGATGTATCCGCAGGTCAAGGTGCTCATCTTCACGGGCGAAATACTCAACGAGAAACTATGGGTTGACGTGCTCGACGCAGGTGCCGACGGCATCATCCTCAAGAGCGGTGAACTGTTGACACGCCACGACGTGCGCTCCGTCATGGAGGGCAAGGCGTTGGTATTCAACGAGCCCATCCTTGAGCGCATCGTCGACCGTTTCAAGCAGGCCGTGTCGTCACAACTGGCCAGCCAGGAGGCGCTCATCGACTATGAAATCGACGAGTATGACGAACGTTTCCTGCGCCACCTCGCACTCGGCTATACCAAGGAGCAGATTACCACGCTGCGCGGCATGCCCTTTGGCGTTAAGAGTCTGGAGAAGCGCCAGAACGAACTGGTGAAGAAGTTGTTCCCCGGTGGTGAGAGTGTCAATGCCACGCGCCTTGTCGTACGTGCCATCGAACTGCGCATCCTCGATATCGATAACCTCGTGCCGGACGCAGACTAAAAGAACACGGATTATACGGATTAAACGGATTGATGAAAAGGTTTCTCCCACATATCGCGTTGACGTTGGTGCTGGCCCAGTTGCTGCTCATGCTCGGCTCATGGCTGTGGAGTGCTGCATTGCCCTTGAGTGGTGTGCGCAGCATGCTCTCAGGGGAAGGCATCCGCTGGTTCCTCGGCCATTTTGCTGAGATCGTCGCCAGCCCTGTACTCGTATGGCTCTTGCTGCTGGCAATGGCCTACGGTGCTGTCGTCCGCAGCCGCGGGGTGTCCGTGGTGTTCCTCGTCATCTACGTCGGCATTGTGCTGCTGCTCACCGTCGTGCCCCACGCCGTATTGCTCTCTGCCAGCGGACAGCTCTGGCCCTCGCCATTCTCTGCCAGCCTCATGCCCCTCGCCGCTTTTGGAGTCCTCATGGCCGCCATCATCCACGGCGTCATCGCGGGCTCGTTCCAGTCGCTTGCCGACGTCTATGGCGCGCTGGTCTACGGCCTGCGCCAGTGTGCACCCCTGCTGCCCCTCTACATCCTCCTCATCCAGTTCCTCGAGTCCCTCCGCTTCGTCCTACCATAAAAAATGCCTATAGCACAATTGTGCTATAGGCAAATTCAAATTTTATACTATCAACGTAATGCCTTGTTGAGCATGAAGTAGACCTCGTTGTTGCGGAGGGTCTGCTTGAAGTCGGCGATGTTGGTCTGCTTGTTGATGCGGACGTACTCGATGCCAAGCATCTCGGCGAAGTCCTCCCAGTACTCTTCGTTGATGTCGTAGGAGAAAGCTGAGTGGTGGGTACCACCAGCAAGGATCCAGGCAGCGGCACCAATCTCGAACGTGGGCTGAGGAATCCACAGGGCAGAAGCGACAGGCAACTTGGGCATGGGCTTCGGCTCGATGCATTCTACCTCCTGAGAAATGAGGCGGAAGCGGTTGCCGAGGTCAACGACGGTAGCCTTGATGCCGGCACCGGTCTTCGAGGTGAAGACGAGGCGGGCGGTCTGCTGCTTGCGGATACCGATGCCGAGGAAATGTACCTCGAGTTTGGGCTTGTCGCTGGCAATGAGCGGGCAGATTTCGAGCATGTGGCTCTGGAGGCACGACGAGCGGTCACCAGCAAAGTTCAGCGTGTAGTCCTCGAGGAACGAGCAGCCAGTAGGCATGCCCTGCTGGATGATATAAAGCGTGCGATAGAGGCAGGCAGTCTTCCAGTCGCCCTCGGCACCGAAACCGATACCCTCGGCCATCAGACGCTGACTGGCGAGACCTGGAATCTGGTCGAAGCCAACAAAGTTGGGATCGTTGATGTCGGCATCGCCGAGGTCGTCGAAGTTGGTGGTGAAGGCGGTAGCACCCTCATCCTTCAGCACGCGGCGCAGGGCAATCTCAGCCTTGGCGGCATTCTTTACCTTCTCCCAATAGACCTCTTCGCCGCTCTCGTCAATCTTGATGGTGTAGAGTTTCTTATACTCCTCAACGAGATCGTCGGCCTCCTTGTCAGTGACCTTCTTGAAGTAGTTCATGAGCGAGCTGACGGGATAGTAGTCGACGTGGTAGCCTAGACGCTGCTCGAACTCCACACGGTCGCCATCGGTTACGGCAACGTTGTTCATGTTCATGCCGAACATGAGGCAGCGCACATCGTGAGCATCCTTCACACCGGCAGCGACGCGAGCCCATACGGCAATCTGCTTCTGAGCCTTCTCGTCCTTCCAGTAGCCGCAAACCACCTTGCGGGCGATGCGCATGCGGGTGCAGATATGTCCGAACTCGATGTCGCCGTGGGCGCTCTGGTTCAGGTTCATGAAGTCCATGTCGATGTCGGCCCAGGGAATCTCGGCATTGTATTGGGTGTGGAAGTGGCACAAAGGCTTCTGCAGCTGCTGCAAACCCTTGATCCACATCTTGGCGGGCGAGAAGGTGTGCATCCAGGTGATGATACCCACGCACTTTTCGTCGTTGTTGGCAGCGAGCATGATAGCTTCAACCTCCTTGCTGCTGTTTGCCGTGCCTTTATAAACAATCTTCACGGGGATGTTGCCGCTCTTGTTCAAACCGTCGACCATTTCCTTTGAGTGACCGTCAACGGCTACGACTGCGTCACCACCATAGAGCAACTGTGCACCAGTCACCCACCATATTTCTAAATTCTCAAATGCTTTCATAAATGTTTTTGTTTTGTTGTTCGATTAGTGTTTCTGACCCTTCTGGCCGTAGTAGGCGTTGGGACCGTGCTTGCGCATGTAGTGCTTCTCGACGAGCAGCGGATTCATCGTCGTGGCGGGATTGACCATGAATGAAACGAAGGCCATTTTGGCGCACTGCTCCATGACTTTGGCGTTGTAAACGGCATTGTCGGGAGAGGTGCCCCATGAGAACGGACCGTGGTTCTTGACGAGCACAGCGGGCGTGTGGTCAGGATTGATCTTGCGGATGTTCAGGATTTCGTCGACGATGACGTTGCCAGTTTCCAGCTCGTACTGTCCCTCGACCTCCTCCTTAGTCATATCGCGCGTACACGGGATATCCTTATAGAAATAGTCGGCGTGGGTGGTGCCGATGTTGGGGATGTCGCGGCCTGCCTGAGCGAAAGCCGTAGCGTAAGTGGAGTGGGTGTGGACGACGCCCTGGATATTCGGGAATGCCTTATATAAAACAAGGTGTGTGGGGGTGTCGCTGGAGGGATTGAGGTCGCCTTCGACCACCTTGCCGCTCTCTAAATCGACGACCACCATGTCGGAGGCTTTCATCTCGTCGTAGCTGACGCCTGAGGGCTTGATGACCACGAGGCCCTTTTCGCGGTCGATACCGCTGACGTTACCCCAGGTGAAGATGACCAGTCCTTGCTTTACAAGGTCCAAATTGGCCTTGAATACTTTTGCTTTCAGTTCTTCTAACATATTGATCTAAAGTTTAAAATTCTTATCTTCAGTAAATGCTTTTTTGTTGAAACGATAGAGTGATGCACCGCGCTTCGACGTCTTCTTGTCGATGAGCTCGGTCTTTTCGATATAGTCCATATCCTTGATGCGCTTGCGGAAGTTGCGTTTGTCGAGTGGTTCGCCATTGACAGCTTCGTAGAGGCGCTGCAGCTGGGTTAAGGTAAACAGTTCGGGCAGCAGTTCGAAACCAACGGGATTGGTCTTGATCTTCTGTTGGATGAGTTTACGGGCCTTGGCAACCATCGCGTTGTGGTCGGAATACATCTGGGGAATGTCCTCGATGTTGACCCATTCCACGCCGTGCTGCTTGCGCAGGCGCTCGCTATAGTCCTTGACATTGATGAGTGCGTAGTAGGCTATTGATACGACACGTTCGCCTGGGTCACGGTCGATATTGCCGAAAGCGCCTACCTGACTCATGTAGATGTTACGCAGTCCTGTCAGTTCGAACAGTGTCCGTTGTGCTGCTGCATCGAGACTCTCGTCGTTGCGAACGAAGCCTCCGTAGAGACTCCATTCGCCACGACCCGGGTCCATATTGCGACGACCGATGAGAATCTTCAGCTTGTTTTGGTCGAAGCCGAAGATGATGCAGTCGACGGACAGCAGTACCTTTTGGAATTCTTTATAGTACGTAGTCATTGTCGTTTACCAGAAATAGGCATAGAATGCTACAGTAATACCAAGGATGATAACAGTGTGGATGATGTCCCACGTGCCCCAGCTGGCGCGGGTGGCAGCAATCTGCTCAGGAGTAGAGGTGCCGAACACGAGACCCTGGATCTTCTTCTCGTCGGGAGCCTCGGTGCAGAGGGATACGACGATGACGATGAGACAGCAGACGATGAGCATGACACCGCAGAAGTAGAGCCAGTTGAAGTCGTAGAACACGGCCTTGAACCAGTTGTCGCTGACGTCGGTGGCGTTGCTATAGTACACCTTGGCACCCAGACGGGTGAGACCGATGATGATACCTGAGAGCAGACCCCACATACCACCTTTGGCAGAAGCACGTTTCCAGCAGATACCCAGCAGGAAGGCAGAGGCAATACCAGGAGCGAGCACCGACTGAACGTCCTGCAGGTAGTTGTAGAGCACGTCGCCAACAGAACGCATGATGGGAATCCAAAGAATACCCAGAACAACAATAACAACTGTAGCAATCTGACCGATGCGGACAAGCTGCTTCTCAGGAGTCTCTGGGCGCAGGCGCTTCCAGAAGTCGATGGTGAACAGCATAGCTGAAGAGTTGAACAAAGATGCCAATGAAGACATCAGAGCTGCAAGGATACCACAAACGACGAGACCCTTCACACCAGCAGGTAGAATCTTAGCTACGAGGGTGGGGAAGGCAGCGTCGGGAGTAGACAGTGTAAATACCTCGCCATTGGGCAGTGTGATGCCCTTGGTAGCCATTGCGTAAGCAATCATACCAGGAATGAGGAACAGGAATACAGGGCAAAGCTTCAGGTAGGCACCGAAGATGGTACCGCGGCGGCTCTCCTTCTCGTCCTTACCGGACAACACACGCTGAACGATGAACTGGTCGGTACACCAGTACCAGAAACCGATGACGGCAGAGCCTACGAGTGCGCCGAGCCAAGGATAGTCGGGATCGCGCAGGTCGCGCATGAGGTTGGTCATGTGGTCGCCATACTCGTTGACGGTCTGGATAGAACAGGTAGCCATCATCTCATCCCATCCGCCGAGGGCCTTCAGACCCAGTACGAGGATGATGAGCGAGCCTAATAATAAAATAGGTGTCTGGAGCACGCTGGTGTAGAGCACTGACTTCATACCGCCGAAGACGGTGTAGAGTGCGGTGATGACCACCAGTCCGATGGCTGCAATCCAGAAGAAGTCGATGCCCCAGAGCTCCTTGATGCCGAATACCTGCTGGAACACGAGACCACCGGCATAAACCGTTACGGCTACCTTGGTCAACACGTAGGAAATCAGCGAGATAACACTCAGAATAGTGCGCGACTCCTTGTTGAAGCGGCGCTCGAGGAACTCAGGCATGGTGTAAACCATTGAACGGGTGTAGAACGGTACGAAGACCCAACCCAGAATCAGAATCATCCATCCCTGAATCTCCCAGTGGGCCATGGCCATACCTGACGAAGCACCGGCACCAGCCAGTCCGATGAGATGTTCGGAACCGATGTTCGAGGCGAAGATAGATGCACCGATGGCAATCCATGTTGCATCCTTACCACCGAGGAAATAGTCTGCCGAGTTGTCGTTTTTCTGTGATACAACCCAAATCACAATGCCAATGAGCGCAGCACAAAATACGCCAATGACAATCCAGTCTAATAATGCCATAATACTATTTTATTAATGTTTTACTTTGTCGAAAACTTATAGGCAGCGTGGCTGTAGTACTTTTCGCCAGGATTCAGCACGGGCTGTACCCAGTCCTTCTTGTTGGGGCTGTCGGGATACTTCTGACTCTCCAGACAAACGCTAACGTGCTGGGGATATACGCCACCCTTGTGCTTGATGTTCGGCTCGTTGCCGATGCCCTGGAAGTTGCCGCTATAGACCTGAACGCCAGGCTCGTTGGTGTACATCTCCATGAAGATACCCGTTGTGGGACTGTAGAGGCTTGCACATACGACGGTGTCGTCGCCCTTGCCGTCCTTATAGGTGTTCAGACACCAGTTGTGGTCGTAACCACCAGCATTCTGAATCTGGTCGAACTCCGACTTGATGCTGTCGCCAATAGCGTGAGCGGTGCGGAAATCCATAGGAGTACCCTCGACAGACTTAATCTCGCCTGTGGGGATGTACAGCTTGTCAGA
Source organism: uncultured Prevotellaceae bacterium (assembly GCA_900318885.1). Classification (GTDB taxonomy): domain Bacteria; phylum Bacteroidota; class Bacteroidia; order Bacteroidales; family Bacteroidaceae; genus Prevotella. The sequence goes on from ONMN01000035.1 coordinate 10,166, forward strand.
CGGAGTGAAGTTGTCGGCATTTACGTAAAGCTCCATGTCGTAGCCGGGCTTCGTGAAGTCACCGTTCAGATTATAGTAGTTGTGATTGGTCTGATTGATGATGGTGGGCTTGTCGGTCTCAGCCTCCCAAGTGATGTCGAGGGTGTTGTCGGCAGTGACCTTATAGGTCGTAACGGCCGTCACCTTGCCAGGGAATCCGTTCTCGCCATCTTCAGCAACGATAGTCAGTTTCAGAATGCTGTCGCCAATCTGTTCGGCGTCGTACACCTGGTTCATCCAACCTGTGGTACCACCACCGTGCAGACAGTTAGGACCGTCGTTCTGTTTCAGCTGGTAGGTGCTGTCGTTCAGCGTGAACTTACCACCCTGGATGCGGTTGGCATAGCGGCCAACGCTGGAACCGTAGTCCGTAGGAGAATTCAACGTGTCAGCATACTGGGCAATGTTGTCGAAGCCCAGTACGACGTCGGTAAGAACGTTGTTCTTGTCAGGTACGACAAGTGAGACCACACGTCCGCCGTAGTTAGTGATGCATACTTCCATCGTTCCGGAAGCGTTCTTCAAAGTGTACAACTTGACAGGCTTCTCGTTGATGATGGTGTCGAAACGTGCAGGATCCAGACCAGATAAAGTTGTTGTTTCCTGCATAGGAGAATTGCATGCTGTCAGCAGGGCTGCTACCGCTGCCATTCCAGCCAGAAAGAATGTTGATTTTTTCATTGTAATGAATCGTTTTTAGTTACACTAATTTTGATTTTGGTTGTAAAATTACAACAATTTTTTGATTCGGCAATAAAAAAACGGAAGGAAAATTGCTTCTCAGTGTCTTTTTTACACTTTTTTAAGAGATTGTGTACAAAAGAACCACTTTTTATCTTGTTTTCTTTGTTACAATTGTGGCAGAAAAATTTGTATGTTCGAAAATTATTGCGTACCTTTGCACGACAGAAAACCAAAACAAATTTTCAATATTATGAAACTGAACGAAATACTGAGCGGCCAGCTGAATGCCGCAGAGTGGGAAGCCAAGGGTTACGAGCTTCCGAAGTTTGATATTGCGAAATTGCGCGAGAAGACTGCCAAGGAACCTACATGGGTACATTTTGGTGGTGGTAACATCTTCCGTGCGTTCCCTGCTGCCATCCTGAACGACGCGCTGAACACGGGCAAGTACGACCGTGGTGTCATTGTGGCAGAGACCTTTGACTTTGAGGTCATCGACAAGGCGTATGCACCTTATAATAATCTGTCGCTCTGCGTGAACCTCTGCTCGGATGGTTCTATCGAGAAGAAGGTGATTGCCAGCGTGACAGAAGCCCTAAAGGCCGACCCGCAGTTTGACGACTGGAAGCGTCTGGTGGAAATTTTCAAAAATCCGTCGTTGCAGATGATTTCGTTCACCATCACCGAGAAGGGCTACACGTTCAACGAGGCCGATTTGGCTCGTGGCATGAAACCCCTGTTCGCTATGGGTAAGGTTTGTGCGCTGCTGTTCGAGCGTTTCAAGGCTGGCGAACTGCCTCTCACCGTTCAGAGCATGGACAACTGTTCGCACAATGGCGACAAGGTGAAGGCTGGTGTATTTGCCTATGCTGAGCGCTGGGTGAAGGACGGACTGGTGCCTGCTGAGTTCCTGGCATACTTGAAGGACGAGAAGAAGATTACCTTCCCATGGTCGATGATTGACAAGATTACCCCACGCCCACACGAGAAGGTGAAGGAGATGCTGGCTGCTGACGGTTTCGAGGACAACAACTATATCGAGACGGAGAAGCACACCTTTACGGCACCATTCGTAAATGCCGAGGAGGTGCAATATCTGGTCATCGAGGACAACTATACCAACGGTCGTCCACCATTGGATTTGGGTGGCGCACTCTATACGACGCGCGAAACTGTAGATAAAGTGGAAACGATGAAGGTGACCACGTGTCTGAACCCGTTGCACACAGCGATGAGTATTTACGGCTGCATGCTGGGTTATACGCTGATTAGTGCTGAGATGGCCGACGAGGACCTGCGCCCATTCATCCAGAAGATTGGTTATATGGAGGCGATGCCCGTAGTCGTTGACCCAGGCGTGCTGAATCCCTACGAGTTCATCGGTGCCGTTATCAATCGCCGTCTGCCCAATCCGTTTATGCCCGATGCTCCCCAGCGTATCGCAATGGATACGTCGCAGAAACTGCCCATCCGTTTCGGCGAGACGCTGAAGAAGTATATCGCCCGCGGACTGGATAAGAGTAACCTCGTGCTGATTCCGTTGACGCTGGCAGGCTATGCCCGCTATCTGAAGGGTATCAAGGACGACGGTACACCGTTCGACTGCTCGCCCGATCCCATGCTCGAAGAGTTGCAGGCCATCGTAGCTCCGCTGCAGATTGGCAAGCCCGATCAGGACTGGAGTCCGCTGAAGAAGCTCTACAGCCGTAAGGACGTCTTCGGACTTGACCTCTATGAGGCTGGTCTGGGCGAACAGATTGAGGGTATGGTAAAAGAGTTGTACGCAGGCAATGGTGCCGTTCGTGCCACGTTGCACAAGTATGTAGCAGCAAGATAATGGAAGATAATTGCGTGAAATAAACTAAAGACTGACAGAATTGTTAATTTTGTCAGTCTTTTCACATTTCAAGCGTTAAATTCTAACAGCCGTTAACCCTCTAGGCTAAAGTGTTAAATTGCGACAAAAAAGCGTGACATATTGTCAGTATTTCAATTTTTGACCTTATATTTGCATCGCGAAACACAAAAAGCAGTCGCAAGTTATTAACACATTTATTATAAATAGGTAAGAATTATGAAAAAGATTGTAAAGAGTTTAATGCCGGCAATGTACTTGATGGTCATTGCATTCTCGGCAGCTTCGTGCAACAAGACACAGGCCGCAGCTCCTGCTGCTCCTGCTGTAGCACCAGGACAACCAGTAGACTTGACTTACGCAGCAGAGAAATCGCTGCCTTCAGTAGTGTATATCAAGTCGGTGATTAATTCAAAGACACAAACCGTAGAATATTCCGACCCCTTTGAGGATTTCTTCTCTGACCCCTTCGGAGGTTTCTTCGGACGCGGACAGGGCAATGGCAATGGTGGTCGTCGCCAGCGTCAGGTGCAGACTCCAAAGCGTGCAGCAGCAGGCTCAGGTGTCATCATCTCATCTGACGGTTACATCGTCACCAATAACCACGTTGTGGATGGTGCCGACGAACTGACTGTAACACTCAACGAGAATTCCAAGGAATATTCCGCACGCATCATTGGTGCCGATGCCACTACCGACTTGGCACTCATCAAGATTGACGCCAAGAATCTGCCGGCTATCGTCGTGGCAAATTCTGACGACGTGAAGGTGGGTGAATGGGTGTTGGCCGTAGGTAATCCTCTCGGACTGAACAACACCGTCACCGCTGGTATCGTTTCGGCTAAGGCGCGTTCAATGGGACAGGGCGTCTCGTCGATGATTCAGACCGATGCTGCCATCAACCAGGGTAACTCGGGTGGTGCGCTGGTCAACACGCGTGGTGAACTCATTGGCATCAACGCCATGATTTATTCGCAGACGGGTTCGAACATCGGTTACGGCTTTGCCATTCCTACGGCTATTATGAACAAGGCCGTCGAGGACTTCAAGAAATACGGTTCTTATCAGCGTGCCATGATTGGTATCCAGGGTGGCAGCGTGAAGGACTATGTTGACGCCATGAAGGATCAGGACAAGGAAGTCAACGACTACGGCACGATGGAAGGTGTGCGCATCGACAAGGTCATCGAGGACGGTGCCGCTGCTGATGGCGGTCTGGAGAAAGAGGATGTCATCACAGAGGTCGACGGCAAGAAGGTTAAGACCATGGGTGACCTGCAGGCTATCATTGCCCAGAAGCGTCCTGGCGACAAAGTGACCGTCAAGTACCTGCGAAACAAGAAGGAGAAGAGTGTCTCGCTGACGTTGAAGAATGCCCAGGGTACGACGAAGGTGGTGAAGGATGCCGACCTCGACGTGCTGGGTGGACAGTTCCGCGAGATTACCGAGTCGCAGAAGAAAGAACTCCAGATTGCCTATGGTCTGCAAGTCACGAAGATCAGCGGTGGCAAGTTGAAGGAGGGTGGTGTACCTCAGGGTTTCATCATCCAGCGTGTCAACGAAGAGCCGATGAAGACCATCAGCGATCTGCAGGATGCCGTCAAGAAGGCGTCAACATCGAAGGAGCCCGTACTCTACATCCAGGGTATCATGCCTACTGGCAAGAAGGCTTACTTTGCTGTGGCTCTGCAAGATTAGTTAAACAACGATATGAAACTCAAGTTTACCATACATTATAATACCGCATGGGGCGAAAGTCTGCATGTTGCCATTGACTACCACCGTCAGGATGGTACCGTACGTCACCAGAACCTGCTGATGCAAACGGACGATGGCGAACTGTGGACACTGGAAACAGCAGCACTGATGGGCAGACAGCACTCGCTGTCGCTCATCAGTTATGCTTATCAGGTGGAAGACGGCGACGGCAACGTGCTGCGTCGTGAGTGGGACATGGTGCCTCGCATCTATCACTTCGATGCCACCAAGGACTACATCTTTCCTGACCAGTGGCGCGACCGTCCGCTACCCATGCACCTCTATTCCGCAGCCTATCTCACTACGATAGGACGTCCCCACGGAGAACGTGCCAAAGCGCTACCGTTGCCTTTGTTTCGCAGGACGGTGATGTTCCGCGTATCGGCTCCCCAGCTGAAGAAGGGACAGGCTGTAGCCGTCTGTGGCAGTCATCCTGCCATCGGCTCGTGGAGCCCCAGCCGTTATCTGAAGATGGATTATGCTGGTGAGGGTGAATGGCTTCTGACCGTCAATGCACAGGGCTGGCTGTTGCCGATAGAGTATAAATATGTAGTGGTAGACACCGAGACACACGAATTGCTGAAATGGGAAGAGGGCGACAACCGCATTGTCTCTATTGGCGCACAAAGTGTTTCCGTCGATTCCGTCGACGGAAATAATCGCGAACTCCCCGATGGCCACGTCCTCGTCCTGCATGGCGGTCATCTGCGCCTGGCAGAGGACACGTGGCGAGCGGCAGGTGTTGTCATCCCAGTATTCTCCCTTCGCAGCGAACATTCCTATGGAGTAGGCGACTTCGGCGATTTGCGCCGAATGGTTGATTGGGCAGCGGAGACGGGCATGAAGGTCATCCAACTGCTGCCCGTCAACGATACGACGACTGATGGCCATTGGCACGATTCCTATCCTTACAACATCGTTAGCACCTGCGCACTTCATCCACATTATGTCGATTTGGAGGCCGCGGGTGTTTTGCGTTCCAAGACGCAGATGACGCAGTTCCTGCGTCGTCGTCAGGAACTCAACGCACTGCCTTACAGCGACTACGAAGCCGTAGGTCGAGTGAAGCTCGAATACCTCCAGCAACTCTTCGAGGAACAAGGTAATAAAACAACGGAAACATCTGGTTATAAGCAGTTTATTGCCGACAATGAAGACTGGCTCAAACCCTATGCAGGATTTATCACATCTTCCTTTAGCCATCTGACATCAGCCTTCGTTTACTACGTCCAATACCTGCTTCATACGCAGTTGAAGGCTGCTGCCGACTATGCTCGTTCGAAGGGTATTGTACTGAAAGGCGACCTGCCTATAGGCGTCAATCGCGACAGTGTAGAGACACGCCAGCACCCGGAGTTGTTTAACATGCATTCCTCGGCTGGTGCACCGCCTGAATTGTACTCGTATCAGGGTCAAAACTGGGGTTTCCCCACCTATCATTGGGGTCCTGAACTCGTCAAATGGTTCCGTCGTCGCCTGCGCCACATGGAGCAATATTTCGACGCCCTGCGCATAGATCACATACTGGGTTTCTTCCGCATCTGGGAGATTCCTGTCGATGCCGTTTCAGCTGTGCTGGGCCATTTCTCGCCCTCGCTGCCGCTGACCGTTGCCGAGATAGAATACTTCGGATTGCCGTTCCGCAAGGAGCTCTACACCCGTCCGTTCATCAACGACCGACTCATCGACAAAATCTTCGGCATCCATGCGCAGTATGTGCGTGACAATTTCCTTGTCCGCAAGGCCTATAATCTATACGATCTGCGCGACGAGTTTGCTAACCAGCGCAAGGTGTCGGCCTACTTTGCCGAACGTCGTGACGAGAACAGCCTGTGGATTCGCGATGGTCTCATGCGCCTCATCTGCAACGTGCTCTTCGTCGAAGACCCCTATGAGGCAGAGATGTACCATCCGCGCATCGGCATCGTTAACGAACCGGTCTTCGAGGTGCTGTCCGACGAGGAAAAGGATGCCTTCCTGCGGCTCTACAACAACTATTTCTACCAGCGACATTCGTTCTTCTGGGGACAGCAGGCCCTGAAACGTCTGCCTGCCATACTGGAAGATTCGCGCATGCTGGTGTGTGGTGAGGACTTGGGTATGTTGCCCGAATGTGTGGAAAACGTGCTCGACCAATTGCGCATCCTCACACTCGAAATCCAGCAGATGCCCAAACAGCAGGGCTTCGAATTTGCCCACCTCGACGCCAATCCCATCCGTAGCGTCTGCACCATTTCCTCCCACGATATGGCGCCCTTGCGCCTTTGGTGGCAGGAGAGTCCTGAGCGTCGTCAGCGTTTCTATGTGACGATGTTGCAAAAGGAGGGTCGCGCTCCTGAACAGCTGCCTGCCCATTTGGCAGAGGAAATCATCGCTCGCCATCTGTATTGTCCTTCGATGCTGTGTCTGCTGTCGTTGCAGGATTGGCTGGCAATGGACTCCCAGCTGCGCCGCAAGAATCCTCAGGACGAGCGCATCAATGTACCCAGCGACCCATATAACCGCTGGCAATACCGCATGCACCTCACCATCGAGGAATTGCTTGCTGCTACGAAATACAATGCTAAGTTACGGACGATGATTCAGCGCAGTCGCCGTTAACGTTCAACTTTTGGAGCAGCGAGAGCAAAATCGAACTTGTTCGAATTTTGCCGAGTCGTGACAAAAGTCATGGAACGAAGTGACATAATGTTCAACGTTAGTCGAGATCCACTACCGTGATGCCTGCGCCGCCAAATTGCACATGCTCGTCCTTGGCACTTTTCACGTTGGGCACGGTATGCAGATACTGGCGAATCAGCTGTCGCAGCACGCCCGTTCCCGTTCCGTGTAAGATGCGCACGCGACTCAGTCCAATGAGGATGGCGTCGTCAATGAAGTGCATGACGGTATCGATGGCCTCGTCGCCACGCATACCTCTCACGTCCAAGTCCTGATGGAAGTTCTGACGACGGTCTTCCATCGTGGCGCGCGTCACATGCGAGGTCTGAATAGCCAGATGGTCATGCTTATGGGCGGTAGCAAATTCTTCACTCTTCACTCTTAACTTTTCACTTCTCTCCAACTGCTCCAGCTTCACTTTGCTTCGCAGTCCACCAAACACCACCGTGGCCTGCTTGCCCTGAATGCTTTCTATCTCGCCAACGCTATTCGTGCCTTTGATGCGCACGCTGTCGCCCTTTTCTAACGGACGGTTCGCATCGTTCAGGTTGGCCTTGGCCCGTGCTGCCAGTTTCTCGCTGGTGGCTCGCTGTTGTTCGCCTTTCTCGGCCTTACGCTTTTCCTTACGGGCTTTGCGCTCCTCCATCTTCTGCAGACGCTTGGCAAAGTCCTCTTCGCTCATCAGTCCGCGCGTATCGTCGTTCTGCACCTGCTCGCGGAACTCTTGAAGTTCCTCACGAATCAGTCGCGTCTGTTCCTTCTCGGCCTGCGCCTCCTTGATGTCTCTGATGGCATTCTCTATCCGTCGGTTTGCCTCTGCCAACAGCTCTTCGGCCTGTTGCTTGGCACGATTCAGAATGGCCTTGCGCTCGCGTTCTATCTCTTCCAAGTTGGTCTCGTAGCGCTGGATATGACCCTCCAACGACTTCTCGTGCTGGTGGATGGTCTGACGCTTGCCCTCCCAGTAGCGCTTGTCGCGAACGATATCCTGCAAGTATTTGTCGCTCTGGATATACTCCGAGCCGACAATCTCCGAAGCGTCGTTGATGACCTCCTCAGGGATACCCGTCTTCCTGGCTATTTCGATGGCAAAACTTGAACCAGGCTGACCAATTGACAGCTGGAACAACGCCTGCATCTGATGGCGGTCGTACAACATCGCACCATTCACCACGCCTGGATGATCCTCGGCAAAGTGCTTCAGGTTCTGATAGTGGGTGGTGATGACGCCGAAGGCTTCCTTCTTCCAGAACTGCTTCAGCACGGCCTCGGCAATAGCTCCGCCAATGGTGGGTTCCGTACCTCCTCCGAATTCATCTATTAATAATAAGGTTCGCGCGTTAGCCTGCTTCATCATGTTCTTCATGTTCAGCAGGTGCGAAGAATAGGTGGAGAGGTCGTCAGCTATTGACTGCTCGTCGCCAATGTCTATCATGATGCTCTCGAACAATCCCACCGTCGAACGGTCGCCAATGGGTATCGACAGTCCGCATTGCACCATATACTGCAACAGTCCTACCGTCTTCAGGCATACCGACTTACCGCCAGCATTCGGACCACTGATAATCAGCAACCGCCCGATGTTCTTGTAGTCTTTAGAATTCGTGTCATTCGTGAAATTCGTGTTCTCCAATCTGATATCAAGAGGTATTACGCGTTTCTCTTGCTTTGCCAGCGACCTTTGCAATAATGGGTGTATAGCCCTTATCCAGTCCATCGTGGGTTCGGCTTTCACTTCGGGCTCGAAGGCCTGCATCTGCTCGGCCATCTCCGCCTTCGCATGAACCAGGTCTATCTCTGCCAAGAACCGATACGAGTCCAGCACCTCTTGCACGTGTGGCCGCAACTCATCAGAGAATACCGTTAATATACGGATAATCTCCCGTCGCTCGGCAGCCTCCAGTTCGCGCACTTTGTTGTTTGCCTCCACCACCTCTGCAGGCTCTATGAACACCGTCTTACCCGTGGCACTCTCGTCGTGCACGATACCATTGATCTTGCGCTTCAATCCAGGTGCAACAGGAATCATGAGTCGTCCGTCGCGCAGAGTAGGGGCTGCGTCCTGATTCACCAGTCCGTCCCTTTGTGCCGCGTGCAATATAGTATATAAGGTACGCGAGATACTTCCCGCCGTCTGTTCCATGTCGTGACGGATGCCCGCCAGCACCATCGTTGCCGAATCCTTGATGCGTCCGAATTTATCCAGTATCGAGTCTATCCTACGAATCATCGCTGGGAACGTCTGCACGTCCTCAGCCATGCGGTGTAGGGCAGGGTAGAGGTACTCTTCTTGCGCATCATCTATACTCTCACCTCTCACCTCTAACCTCTCACCTCTATTTAGGAACGTCACGATAATCCCTATCGTCTCCAGCGACCTCCGCAGGTCCCACAGCTCGTTCTCTTCCAGATGCGTGTTCTCCAGTCGGATGCGGGCCACTGACTCGCGCACGTCGAAGAAATAGTTCATTTCCGGCTTCTCCTGAGCCTGCATCAGTCGGCGCATTTCCCTCACCTGCTCCTGCCATTCATTCACCACACTGGCATCGTCCGAGAAGGCTATCTCGTCCACCTTCTCTTGACCCAGCGTGCTCTGGCAATGGCCCTTCAGCATGCGCCGTATTTCGTCGAATCCTATCTTCTGTTCGTAGTTACTCGGATAAATCATGGGTGCAAAGTTACGAAGAAATTGACCATTAACCATTGACCATTGACCATTATTTTAGGATTTTATGGTTAAAAAATGCTAACGCACTTAAATTTTCAATGTTCAATGTTCAATGTTCAATGGAAAATTCGTACCTTTGCACCCGCTTTCGAGACGAGTAGAGCACTGGAGAGATGGTAGAGTGGTCGATTACAGTAGTCTTGAAAACTACCGTACCGAGAGGTACCGGGGGTTCGAATCCCTCTCTCTCCGCAAAGTAACGTAGAAGGAAACCCAAGCGGTTTCCTTTTTTTATGCTTGATTATCAGTTCATCTTGTGTGCGCCATATGGAATCGTAATCTTTCATAGTTTCTTTATGACCTTACAAGGATTTCCTACGGCAACAGTATTTGACGGAATATCACCAACCACAACAGAACCTGCACCGATGGTTACGTTATCACCGATGGTTACACCTGGCAGGATGGTCACACTGCCGCCAATCCACACATTATTACCGATGCGTACTGGCTTAGCCCATTCCTGACGGGAGTTTCGTTCCACTGGATCAGTACTATGACAGGCCGTGTAGATGCTTACATTAGGGCCGATAAAACAGTCATCTCCGATGGTGACACGTGCTTCATCGAGGACGGTGAAGTTGAAGTTGGCAAAGAACCGTTTGCCAATGCTTATCTGTTTGCCGTAATCGCAGCGAAACGGCTGGTTGATGATAAACTCGTCATCAGCCACATGGCCAAGCAAACCCTTCAGGATTTCCTTCATTTGTTGGGTTTCAGACGGACGAAGGGAGTTGTATTCGTAAAGAACCTCTCTTGTCATCATCAGCTCATCTATCAGTTCTGGGTCAACGGCCGAGTATATCTCGCCTGCCAGCATTTTCTCTTTCTCTGTCATATTCACGCTTTGCCATATTACTCTCCAATATTTGCTGTACCATAACGGGTGCAAAGGTACACATTATTATATAAATATAGGTATTTCTGGTCAATATTACAACAATTTTTAGGAGTTAATTCTTTAATTTGTTATCAATATGATGAATCCGCTGATGCAGATATAGGCATAGACGATGTAGCGAAAGATGTGGCTGGGAATGTGCTTGAAAACATAGGCACCAAGCATTGTGCCGATGATGACACCGCCGAGACCATAGAAATAGTCAATAGCAACAGCCGTTGTAAAGAAACCGTTGTAGGCTCTCACGCCAGTCATCATTACATTGCCAATGAGGAAATATGTCTGCGCCATCGCCATATAGTGTTCCTTCGTCGGCTCACTTTGGATGAAGTAAAGCACGGCAGGCGGGCCTTGCATGCCAAAGAAACCGCCCATCAGTCCGCTGAGCGTTCCTGCGCAAACTTGCACTTTCTTCGTCGTTGGCAGTTTAATACGAGTACTAAACAGCATGAAGTAGATACTAATCAGGATGAGTGCCACACCAAGAATACGTCGTAAGATGTGGTCTTCGATACGTGTCAGGGCAAAAATGGCGATGGTCGAGACGACCGCAAACGTCAGCAGAATAGGCCAAAGCCGTTGCCAAGTGACATAGCTCCGCAACCGCCATACAATAGCTGCAGAAGTTGTTATTGCAAGTAGTCCTGAGAGTGTCGTAGCCTCTCCATAGCTTGGCATGAGGAACGGCAGCATCGTCATGATGAAGATGCCAAAGCCGAAACCCGTGGTGCGCTGAATGAAACTCGCACCGATGCTCAGCAGGAATATGGAAAGGACTATGCTGCTCAAATCCTAAACTATCCTAATTCTTGGAGCAGCGAGGGCCAAATTGAGCTTGCTCAGACTTGGCCGAGTCGTGACAAGAATCAACTTTTGTTAATAATCGCTGCAAAGATACGAATAATAAAGTAAAAATGAGTACCTTTGCAAAGAAATTTGCGAAGAAGAAATGACGAACGAGCGAGAGCAGAGCCAAACTCGGCATAAAGCCAAGTGGACAGTATTATCAGATAATCGAAGCAGCGATAGCCGTCTATCCACAGAGCATGGACTGTCAATCCTCCTGCAAACAGAACAACATAGGATTCTGCTTGATACAGGAGCAAGTGACGTGTTTATAAAAAATGCAGAGCAGTTGGGTCTAGACCTCAGCACAGTTGACTATGTTTTCATTTCTCACGGACATAGTGACCATGCAGGCGGCTTACGATATTTCTTGGAGCAGAACACTAAAGCAAAGGTCATTGTTTCGCCTGATGCTATAAGCGGTAAGTTCTTTTCCAAACGAGGTAATCTGCATAGCATTACCACGGAGTGGCCGGAGATAGACGATGACAGACTTATCTTATTAGACCAGAACTTTGAGATTGCTAAAGACCTCTATGCAATTTCCCATATTCCTCAGATTCATCCAATGCCCAAGGGCAATCAGAATCTCTATGTTCAGGATTCCGACGGGAATTATATCCACGACGATTTTCGCCATGAGTTGGCTCTATATGTCAATGGTCTGCTATTCACGGGCTGTGCTCATAGTGGACTGGAGAACATTCTTTCAGCATGTCGTTGGCCAGTGAAAAGCGTCGTCGGTGGTTTTCACTTACTCGATGGTCAGGAACTTCCGGAGCAGCGAGAGCCGTCAAGCTCGATTGAACGGCCGAGTCGTGACGGAAGTCGACAAAGTCAATCGGAAGAAGAACTACAAGAACTGGCAGAAAGACTGAAAGAAAAATATCCCGAAACACTGTTCTACACCAGCCATTGCACAGGTGATAATGTGTTTGAGGTAATGAAGGGCGTGATGGGAGAACAACTACAGTCCTTCAGATGTGGAACTATAATAAAATGAGATGCAGCCTGTACTCGCAATTTTTATTGCAAAAGTAGCAATAGTTCTTCATTTTTTCGTATCTTTGCAAAAAATAAGAAAACAACTATGATAGACAAAGAGATACGCGAACAGATTATTGCACTAGTACATAAAGAAGTAGTGCCTGCAATCGGATGTACCGAGCCGATGGCAGTGGCACTGTGTACGGCAAAGGCTAAAGAGCAGTTAGGCTGTCGACCAGAAAATATTGTGGCCCTGCTGAGTGCCAATATCTTAAAGAACGCCATGGGCGTTGGTATTCCAGGCACAGGTATGATAGGACTTCCCATCGCCATTGCCCTGGGAGCGCTCATCGGCAAGAGTGAATACCAGTTGGAGGTGCTGAAGGACCTTACTCCCGAGGCGCTCGAAGAGGGTAAACAATATATTTCGGAGAACAGAATTGATATTCGCCTGAAGGAGGGCGAGTGCGACAAACTGTACATTGAGGTTATTGCATCGGCAGGTGACCACGAGGAAAGGGCTATCATCGCCGGCAGCCATACCCATTTTGTTTCGGGCGATGCCAGCTACTCACGGACAGCTGCGAGCGATGGAGATGACGAGATAGCACTCAACCTGCGACTTGTGTACGACTTTGCAACGACTGCACCGTTGGAGGAGATACGTTTTATAGAGGAGGCCCGCACCTACAACATGAATGCAGCCCGCGAGGCGCTGAAGGGCAACCACGGTCATAACCTCGGCAAGACCATCGACCGTCCGCTGGCCAAGGGAATCTTCGGCAATAGCATCTATTCGCACATCATTTCGCGAACGGCTTCCGCTTGCGATGCCCGTATGGGCGGAGCCATGATTCCCGTGATGTCAAACTCCGGCTCGGGCAATCAGGGCATTTGTGCCACCAACCCCGTATGCGTGTATGCCAAGGAAAACGAGAACACGGCGGAAGAACTGCTGCGAGCCCTGATGCTTAGTCACTTGACGGCCATCTATATCAAGCAGAGTCTTGGTAAGTTGTCGGCACTCTGCGGTTGTGTGGTAGCATCGATAGGCTCCAGTTGTGGCATTACCTACCTGATGGGTGGTGACTACGAGCGTATCTGCTATGCTGTGAAGAATATGATTGCCAACCTGACGGGTATGATCTGCGACGGAGCAAAGCCCTCGTGTTCGCTGAAAATTACAAGTGGCGTTAGCACGGCCTTGCTGTCTGCACTGCTCGCTATGGAGGGAAAGTGCGTGTCGCAGGATGAAGGAATAGTGGACGACGATGTTGACAAAAGCATTCATAATCTTACGAGCATTGGTGCCGAGGCCATGTGTAAGACCGATGACATGGTATTGAGCATCATGACATCAAAAAAACAAGCAAGCCCGCAGTAATTGCGAGCTTGCCCTTTTTATCCGTCAGATCCGGTTGATCCGTGGTCGCTTAAAGCGGCGTAAGCCGATTCTTCACTCTTCACTCTTAACTCTTAACTTAAAACGGTCCGAATCCCATACATGACGTTCACCGCAATCTCAATAAAACGCTTCTTCATAACTTAACTATTATCTGTTATCTCTTAACTCTTAACTCTTGAAGAGGCTGGGGCTTCAGCCGTCAGACATCAGCCCTCAGCCATCTTACATCAGTTTTGATCCATGCCTCCACCGGGGTTACCGCCACCGCCATTGTTGTCGCCGCCGGTGTTGTCACCGCCAGTGTTGTCGCCACCGGTGTTGTCACCGCCAGTGTTGGTGCCGCCACCGTTCGTGGTTCCGTTCGCGGGGGAGAGGATGAACGAAATCGGGGTTTTGTTCTGGTAACGCTTCACCTTGCCGTCGACGGTCTGCTTGACG
>ONMN01000061.1 GCA_900318885.1 uncultured Prevotellaceae bacterium
TGGCCGTACCAACATCAGCTTGGGATTCTTGATTTTTTTGAAGATAGTACCACGAATCTGCCCAGTAATGGTCTGTGATGTCTGGAAGCTGTAGTCGATGCGGGGGTATGTGCCGTTGAGTATATCAGCCAAAGGGTAGTCGGCAGATAGTTGGTTCAGAGACTTGTCAATAGATGGTTGTATCGTATCGGGGATTACCACGTCGTAATCGGCAACCGACAGCGAGAAGTTGCCCCTGATGGGCGTGCCGTCGTCACCAGCCATACGGATATCCAGTTCCATCGGTTCGTTCTGGGTACGAGCTTTGCCACTGATGGCTATTTGGGGCTGACTTCCCTCGATGATGGTCTGCTTTTCAGTAATGACGTCTCCCGTCTCGCGGTTGACGATAGCTATGCAGAGGTTTCCTGGACGTAGTGTATGGCTGTCAATCGACAAAAAGATTGCCACTGCCGTAGAGCACACAAGAGAGGGGCTCGCTGGTGGACTTGTTCATTTGGATAAGCAGCTGTCCTTTTCTCAGCCCTAACTCCAGCTCTGAGTCCGACGGCTTCGGACTGGGAGTCTGACGGCTTCGGACTGGGAGTCCGACGGCTTCGGACTGAAAGCCCGACAGGGAAGTATTGCCTACCACCAGCAATTGCTTATAGAAGAATCGTTCTACAGGGAAATTACGCATCCATTGGGTATAGGCCGCTAAAGTGTAACAGCCACTACGTAATTGGCGGGGCAGTGTGATGGCATTGGCAAATACTCCGTCAGAATCACACTTCACCATGACACGCTGTACCAAGGTATCTGTGGCATTATCCAATAGCTCAACATAGACATAGCGTGAACGGCTGATGGGGGTGTGGGTGACAGCATCCACCAGATGAGCCCGGAACCAAACGGTATCACCTGGCACGTAGTAAGGACGGTCGGTGTGAACATATATTTGTTCCTGTGGCACCTTACGGTAATAATCCAAAATGCGCTGCTGGATGTCCAGCGTATCCGTCTTTTCCTGCAACGTCTCGATAGCGCTGTTCAACACCGTTTTCCAAGTGTCCGCTGTGATTTGCTGACGCATCACCTCGATAGTGTCTTTTAGTTCCTGGAACTGCTGACGCGACAGACGCCCCTGATAGTTCATAGCCAACTCGCGCACAATGACGGCAATAGCCTGGTCGTTGGTGGTATTCTGGCCTGTCATTTTCTGCCCCACATGAAGCACTTTGGCACGCAAGTCACCATAGGTAGTACTGATGCTCTGAGCACTGCCATTCAGTATCGCAAGCACGATTCCTATGATTAATAATATACGTCTCATGGTTGCTCCTCCTTTGTTTGGTTCGTATTCATGGCCTCTGCCGGCACATCGTCTTTGGTCAGTTCGCCCATCATGATGCGCTGGACAAGTTTCTGCAATCGGGCATCAGCACGCAGCACCTCTTCCGCTTTGGCGGTATATGTACTTTCGTTGACGTTCTCCAACTCTTTCTCCAAATGGGCGATGTAGTATTGCAGGCTGTCTGTCGTGTCGGCTTTTTGCTGTTGCTTCACACGCTTTAAGACCTTGTTGGGACTTGCCGCTGGCTTCGAAGACGTAGTCATAGCCACAGAAGGTGTCACATCAGCGACAACGGGTTCTGCCTCACGAATGACGGTTTCAGTTACCTCCTTCTTCTTTTGTTCAGCGATTATACTGCTGGTCTGTTCTTTGGGCCAAAGCACGATAGTACCTACAGCAACGAACGCAACGATGACTGCGGCAACAGCCCAGCGTAGATAATGGCGCTTGGCGATACGCTGACTGACGATACGGTCGTATTCCTCTGACTCGTCTTCTGTGAGCCATTGCTCCATATCCTCCTCTTGCTGAATCATCTTTGCTACGAGGTGCTCCTCTTCGGGTGTCGTCTGCCCCTTTAACATCTTTTCTATCAAATCCTTTTTCATTGTTGGCCTCCTTTCGGATTTAGTATTTCCAATAGTTTACGTTTCGCGGTACTAAGCATAGCGCTGACTGAGCGTGCGCCAATACCTGTCACGGCACTGATTTGCTGAATGTCCATCTCTGCCTCGTGGCGCATGAGGAACAATCGTTGCTCTGCTGGTTTTAACTGGCTGACGGCTTTTTGCAGTCGCGCTATTTCTTCCTTGAGTTCCACATGGTGCTGAATGTCGTCGTGCGTCGCTAATTCCACTTGCAGGGCGTTCCCCTGTCTCACTTTCTGCTTGCGCCACTCGCTGACACAGAGGTTCTTGGCCATTCGGACGGCCAGAGGCTCGATGTCTGCCTGTGGGGCAATGCGGTCGCGCACCATCCAAAGCCGCATCAAAGTCTCCTGGGCAATATCCTCGGCAGCATCGTCACTGCCAAAAAATTGTCGCCCGATGTCTTTCAAACGTGGGCGAAGGCTGGGGACTATATGTTCGTACTCTTGCTGCGTCATTCTATGTTATATACGCATCAACATCGGAAATGTTAAGTTGAAAAAGAGACTCAACTTTCCTTGAGTCTCTAATGGGTTAAGAAAGAATGCTGGTCTTTTTATCATTGATTCCTTCTCGTATTACATATCATTGCTTTTTTCCTGCCATTGGCATAGCGGACAGTTCTCACGACGACGCCCCGGCTCCCCTGCCTGCCGGCTCTGGCGGGACGCCCTAACAGGTCTGTGTAGGTTTCGCCCACTATCTGGCTGTCATCCGTCATACTGCTCCCGTCGATGCCCGTAACGTCGGCCTCAACGACATGCAGGAAGTCTTTGAAGGCAGCATGGCTGCGATAGACCGGAGCCGACCCGTAGGGGACATAGAGGATGCACTGCTCCTTGTCGACGAAGTTGAAGGTACTTTCGTCTGCATCAGCCGGAGGGGTCGCATTGAGGCAAGTCAGCGACTGCAACGCTTCGCATCCGTAGAAAGCATTCCTTCCCAAATTGGTGAGCGCCTTGGGCAGCCGGATGCTCGTCAAGGCATGGCAATTGGAAAAAGCATCGTATTGTATTTCCGTAATGCTGGCAGGCAGCTCTATCTGTTGCAGCCCGATGCAGTTGTGGAAGGTGTTAGAGGCTATCGTTGTCAGGCTGGATGGTATGTTGACACGCTGCAGATGGCGGCAACCTGAGAAGGCGCTGCGCGACAGCGTCTGCAGCGACTCAGGCAGGACGACCTCTTCCAGATACTCACAACTGCCAAAGGCCCCGTCGCCGATGAAACGTACTTCTCCTGGAATTGTGATACTTGTCAAGCCGCAACACCTGGGGAATGCGTAGCTGCCTATGCTCGTCAGATGGGCAGGCAGGGTGATTTCTTCCAAGCCAGCATCGGAGAAGGCGTGATGCTCGATAGTCTGCACGCTTTGGGGAATATCTATGTGCCTCAAGCTGTCACAGCCGTAAAACATGTTGGCTGTGATGGTTGTTATGTTGTCAGGCAGATGCACCTCTTTTAGATAGCGGCAACTGAGGAACAGATTATCCTGATATGTCTGAACCGACGACGGAATGGATATCGTCCTCAAGCCTGACAACTTGAAAGCCCCATTCTCGATGTGCTTCACCGTCGTAGGTATTTCTATCGTCTTCAGGCTGTCGCACATGGAGAACATGAGCTGTGGAATGGTTTCCATAGATGCCGGTATGTTGATCTTCCGCAGCTTGGTACACTCGTCGAAGGTTTGCGGCCCCATGGTCTGAATGCCGTCAGGCAGCGTGATTTCCGTAAGCGAGCTGCACCGCATGAAAGCATGGCTCCCGACCGTGCGGGTAGACTGCGGCAGCTGGATGGTCTTTAAGGCGCGGCAGTGAGAAAAGGCCTCAAAGGCTATCGAGTCTATTCCTTCGTGCAGGGTGACCCGCTCCAGCCTGTCATCATACTGGAAGGCCCCTGCCCCGATGACGCGCACCCCTGCCGGAATCTCTACCTCGCGCAGCTCGGGACAGGAATTCAACAGGCCAGGACTCACCTCCTTCAGCGATGCTGGCAGGTGAATGGTCTGCAGGCTGTCGCACAACATAAAAGCGATATCCATTTCCGTAATCCCGTCAGGCAGGTTGACATGCTTCAGACTGTTGCAATGGTTGAAGGCACGGAAGCCGATGCTCCGCATAGACTGCGGCAACTCTAACTCTTGCAGTGATGTACAACTGTGGAATGCCGACATTCCGATAGACTGCAGCGTCTCAGGGAACTTGACATATCTGAGATTCATGCATGCATTAAATGCAAAATCGTCAATCTTCACCACATTCGATGGCAGAGCGATATACACCAGTCCGTAGCACCAATAGAACATATTTGCACTAACGACATTCTTCTCCGTTTTGGTATAGGGGTAGAAATACACGTCGCCGCCCTCTACTATCCGTGCGTCCTCCAAGTCAAGGATGCGCAGGTTGCAGTCTATCAGGTGGCCTTCAAAGTCCATCCCCAACATCTCTCTGAGCACAAGGACATCCGTACCGTTGATGGGACCGGTGATTTTCAGCGCCACCACGGAGTCTTTCTGTTCGCCTAATTGCTCAGCCAGCGTCCCTGCATGGAGCAGCTGCACATGCACCGACAGCAACTCTGCACGCATAGCCGCTGACAGCAACAGAATGAATAACAACAATATACCTTTTCTCATTGTCCTTCCCCAGAGCCTCTTTTTTCCTCCTTTGCCTTGCGTTTTTCTTCCTTCCTGCGCTGCTTTTCCTCGGCCTTGCGCTGTTTCTGGCGGGCCTTGAAGCCGTTGTAGACGTTCAGCGCTCCTGGATAGCCCGAGCCGAGGGCCTTACGGTACGCCCAGTCGGCCTCGTCGTAGCTGCCAACCTTCTCTAACGAGACCGCCATGAAGAAGTAGAGGTCGGGCGTATGGTAGCGGTTCTGCAAGGCGCTGTCGCCATAGACGATAGTCTTCAGGGCATTGCCCTCGTCGTAGGCATCGTAGGCCAGTCGGCAGAGCCGTTTGAACTCCTCGCGACGCTTGATGGAGTCGGCTGGCGACTCATCGGTGATAGCCATGTCGTCGACATTGCGGACACGCGACCAGTAGGTGCCGCCGCCGTTGAAGTTGGGCTCTGCGCCCACACCGCCATACTTGTCGTTCTCCGCTTGCGAGCGCAGTCCCTTGTGGTAGTGCGTCTCCTGCCCCTTCGCCGTCATGGTGGCGGCCAGCAGCAGGGCTGATAATATCCAGTGTCTCATACTATTTGTACAGCGATTTCAGCGTTTCTTCGGGTTCTATCTCTATCTTGCTTTCGTCGAGCATGGTGCGGTCGAGGCCGAAAACGTCGATGAAGAAGTCATAGACGGCCTTGCGCTTGTTCTCGCGGAAGTCGTGGCGCTCGTTGGGCAGATGGACGTTGCGTACCTTGTCCTGAGCACCATAGAAACCATAGATGCGTTGCAGGTAGGGGAACTCGAGGGTGGGAACACTCGACGTCCAGTCACCACCATCGCTGACGATGAGCATAGGCTTGGGAGCCATGATAGCGGCGAGTTCTGGTTCGCAAGTTCCGCCAGCCGCAAGCTGAACGGGTTTGCCACTCTCGCAGGGACAACCGCCATCGAAATGCGAAGCGAGATGGACCACAGGTGCTGAGGCCGTTACACGTTCGTCGAGCAAGGAAAGCAGGACGGTATGTGTACCACCGCCCGAGCCGCCCATGACGCCAACGCGTTCAGGGTCGATGTCCTTACGGTTTTTGAGCATCCAGTCGAGCAGGATATAGCCACAAGCGGCCTGATAGACGTGGGCGCGACTGGTGTGGTGAGCTGCTTCGCCCACTTCCTTCTCTGATTCGCCCCAACCGTAAAGGTCGAAATCGACACAGACAGCACCCATCCGGGCAAGTGTGCCTAGCCGTTGCTGTTCGTCCTTGCGATAACGGTAGGGCCAATGGCCGTCAGGACAGACAATCAAGGCGTGCTTACCTTTCTTAGTCGAGGCGTAGATGGTGCCGAAGAGGTGCTGACCAGGCGTCAGTTCGATGCAGATGTTTTGGGTTGTATAGCCGTCATGCTTGCGAATCTTCGAAAGTATGACGGGGCGTTTTCCCGATGGTGATCCGTCGGGAACGGTGACGCAGGAGTCGAGGAAAGCATCGAGCTCCAAACGTTGGCGAACCTCACGACGGAGTGAGTCGCGACGAGCCTCCCATTGTTCCTTATTATGATATAAGGACGAAAGCCAGTCGAGCATCATCTTGCCTTCTGCCTCATGGCGACGTGGATACTCATAGAGCTTAATCTTATAGAGGTTACCGCTCTGCTTCCACCAGTTCCAATCGTAGTATTTGCAGATGTTGTCGAGTGTCATCTCCAGCGAATACGGTCGCACGCGGAAGTCGGCATACGGCAGTTGTTTGCCCACCGTATCCACATTTGCGTCGAACTTGAACCTCACATCAAAGCGACGGGCAACATCCTCCATCAGGTCGTGCACGCTCCGTTCATATCGTGTCTCAAACGTCTGTGCCCCCACTACCGATGGTAGTATGGCACATAGGAAAATCAGAATCCTTTTCATATATCATAAAGACTAACGAGACCCTCAAATGTCATCAGCCGACGGGCTCAGAGTTTAGTGCCGGTAAACTCGGAGTTTAGTGGCACTAAAGTGGAGGTTTACCGGCACTAAACTTTTTCGCCATCGGCGTATTGTTGGCCGTAATGGTAGAAATAAGGGCAGAAATGTTGTTTTATTGCAAAAATAATCGTATCTTTGCCGACGCTAAAAACATAATTCGATATGAAGACAGACATACAGATAGCGCGCGAATGTGAATTGCTGCCCATTGGCGAGATCGCCACACAGCTGGGAATTGCCCCTGAAGAGATAGAGCCGTACGGACGCTATATGGCCAAGGTACCAGTGAGCCTAATCGACGAGAAGAAAGTGAAAAAGAGCCGACTGATACTGGTGACGGCCATCAGTCCGACGAAGGCGGGTATCGGCAAGACTACCGTCAGCATTGGTTTGACGTTGGGTCTGAACAAGATCGGCAAGAAGGCTGCTGTTGCCTTGCGAGAGCCGTCGTTGGGACCTTGCTTTGGTATCAAGGGCGGTGCTGCCGGCGGCGGCTATGCCCAGGTGCTGCCGATGGAGAAAATCAACCTGCATTTTACGGGTGACTTCCACGCCGTAACCTCAGCGCATAACACTATCAGCGCGCTGTTGGACAACTATATCTACCAGCACCGTAAGGAAGGTTTCTCATTGCGTGAGATATATTGGAAACGTGTGCTCGACGTGAACGATCGAAGCCTGCGCAACGTGGTGACAGGACTAAGGGGTGACGGTGTGGTGAATGAGACGGGCTTCGACATCACTCCCGCCTCGGAACTGATGGCCATCCTCTGTCTGGCGACGAGCGAGGAAGACCTGCAGCGCCGTATCGAGAACATCGTGCTGGGCGTCACTTCCGACGGCAAGCTGTTTAAGGTGAAAGACCTCGGCGTGGCCGGAGCCATCACCGTACTGCTCAGGGATGCCCTCAACCCGAACCTCGTGCAGACGACGGAGCACACGCCTGCCTTCATCCACGGCGGACCGTTCGCCAACATCGCCCACGGCTGTTCGAGCGTGGTGGCAACGAAGATGGCCATGAGCTACAGCGACTATGTAGTGACAGAGGCCGGCTTCGGTGCAGACCTCGGCGCAGAGAAGTTCTTCGACATCAAGTGCCGCAAGGCCGGTCTTCTGCCGCGACTGGTGGTCATCGTAGCCACCACCCAGGGACTGAAGATGCACGGCGGCGTGGATCTGGATCACATCAAGGAACCGAACGCCAAGGGACTGACCGAGGGCCTGAAAAACCTGAATCGCCACATCCGCAACATGCAGGGTTTCGGACAGCCTGTGGTAGTGACTCTCAACCGCCACGATACGGACTTGGAGGAGGAAATCGACATTGTGCGCAAGAACTGTGAGGACTTGGAGGTAGGTTTTGCCGTCAACGAAGCCTTCCTCAAGGGCGGCGAGGGTGCCATCGAACTGGCGCAGACCGTGGTCGAGACGATCGAGAAGCAGCAACCCCTGCCCATCCGCTTTACTTACAAGGAGACCGACCGTCTGGAGGACAAGATAGAGAAGGTGTGCAAGAGTATCTATGGCGCATCGGCAGTGGAATACGGCAAGACCGTGACGAAGAAACTGGAATCCCTGCGCAAGTCGTTTACCGACGACGATGGTGCCATCGCCCACTATCCCGTCTGCATCGCCAAGACGCAGTTCTCATTCTCAGCCGACTCTACCCGTTATGGTTCGCCTGAGGGATTTACCATCCGCATCCGCGACGTGATTCTGAACTGCGGCTCGGAGATGATCGTGGCCATCGCGGGTGACATGCTCCGCATGCCAGGACTGCCAAAGAGTCCACAGGCGGAGCGTATCACTATCGAGAATGGCGAAATAGAAGGACTATCATAATTCACTAAAATAATAACCATAATGAGAACAAAAACTATTCTTACTTTTGTTGCGCTTGCGTTGCTTGCAAGCGTCAGTGTGAGTGCTCAGACAAAGTATGCCTGGCAGAATCCCCAGTTACCTCGTGCTGAACGTGTAGAGAGCCTGTTGGGAATGTTGACCCCTGAAGAGAAGGTGGGTCTGATGATGAACAAGTCGGTTTCGATAGACCGTCTCGGCATCCCTTCGTACAACTGGTGGAGCGAGGCCTGTCATGGTGTGCGTCAGGGAGGTTATACCGTCTATCCCCAGCCTATTGGCTTGGCCGCTGCATTTAGCGAGAAATTGGTGTACGACGTATTCTCGCAGGTTTCGGATGAGGCTCGTGCCAACTGGAACCGTACTGACCACAACGATCCAAAGTTGTTCAATGTACCTATGGGTGTGACCTACTATCCTGGTAATCCTGAACTGACGTTCTGGTGTCCGAACGTCAATATCTTCCGCGATCCGCGTTGGGGTCGTGGTCAAGAGACGTGTGGCGAGGATCCTTACCTGAATGCGGTGTTGGGTGTACAGACCGTATTGGGTATGCAGGAGCCTATCACGCTGAACGGCAAGACTTATTACAAGACGCATGCCTGTGCCAAGCACTATGCCGTACACAGTGGTCCAGAACCCCTGCGTCACTCGATGAACGTTGAACCCACGAATCGTGACCTCTGGGAAACCTATCTGCCTGCGTTCAAAGCATTGGTCAAGAAGGGAAACGTGCGTGAGGTGATGTGTGCCTATCAGCGTTTCGAGGGCAAGCCCTGTTGCGCCAGCGACCGTCTGCTCATTGACATCCTGCGCAACAAGTGGGGTTACGATGCTATCGTGCTTACTGATTGCGACGCCATCAACAATTTCTTCAATCGTGGTCAACACGAGACGCACAAAGATCCGTTGTCGGCTACTGTCGATGCCGTATTGAATGGTACTGACCTCGAGTGCGGTAAAGTGATGATGAACTTGACGGACGGTTTGAAGAAGGGCTTGATAAAGGAGAGTGACCTAGACGATCATCTGCGCAAGACGTTGACGGGTCGTTTCGAACTGGGTATGTTCGATCCCGCTCCTTCTTTGCCTTGGTCGGAGATACCATCTTCGACAATCTCCTGCGAAAAGAACGACGCCCTCGCCACCCAAGCAGCCCGCGAATCGATGGTACTCTTGGAAAACAAGGGCATTCTTCCTCTGTCTAAGGACATCAAGACGATTGCTGTCGTTGGTCCGAATGCCGACGATGTGGAGCTGTTGAATGGTAATTATGGCGGTACGCCTACCGATAATCATAAGCACTCGCTGTTGGAAGGTATCAGGAATGCAGTTCCTGGTGCGAAGGTTATCTATCAGAAGGCTTGCGAGTTGAACGATGAATATGAGACTATCCACCATTTGCAGGACTTCAATGACGGCAAGGGTGCCCTCGTGGAGTTCTATAATAATAAGGAATTAGCTGGTGAACCTGCCAAGACGGCATATTACAACGAGCTGAACTTCTCGACATTTGGTGCTTGGGGCTTTGCTGAGGGTGTCAATCGCGACACACTGTCCGTTCGCGTCAGTGGTCAGTATACGTCAAACTTTACTGGCGAGATGAAATATACGTTGACTACCGATAACGGCTATGTGCTGAAAGTCAATGGCGAGGTCGTCGAAGAGAATAAGGGTGGCGGTCGTCGTGGCTTCGGTTTCGGACGTCGCGTAGAGTATAAGTCGTTCCCTGTTGAGGCAGGAAAGACCTACAATATTGTGATTGAATACAAGCATGGCAATGGTCAGTTTGCGATGTTGCGTGGCGACATCTGCGAGCGCAAGCTTGTCGACTTCACGGAACTCGCCAATGAGGTGAAGGGTGCTGACGCTATTATCATTATTGGTGGTATCTCTGCCCGTATGGAAGGCGAGGGTGGTGACAAGCAGGACATCGAACTTCCGAAGGTTCAACAGATGCTTGTAAAGGCTATGCACCAGACGGGTAAACCTGTCGTCTTCGTCAACTGCTCTGGCTCTGCCATTGCCTTTGGTAGTGTAGAGGGTCAGTACGATGCCTTGTTGCAGGCTTGGTATCCTGGTCAGGGCGGTGCGAAGGCACTGGCGGAAGTGCTCTTTGGCGACTACAATCCTGGCGGAAAACTCCCTGTGACGTTCTATCGTTCGAACAACGATCTGCCCGACTTCCTCGACTATTCGATGAAGAACCGTACTTATCGTTACTTCACGGGTGTGCCTCAGTATGCCTTTGGTTATGGTCTGAGCTATACGACGTTCAGTGTGGGCAAGGCGAAGGTGAAGAGCAAGAAGGGTAAAGCCCCCAAGGTGACACTTACCGTTCCTGTGAAGAATACGGGTAGTCGTGAGGGTACAGAGACCGTACAGGTGTATGTGAAGCGACTGAATGATGCTGGTGCGCCCATCAAGGCACTGAAAGGTTTCCAGAAGGTGAATCTGAAAGCTGGCGAGACCCAGAATGCCGTTGTCACCCTCGATGGTGAGGCCTTTGAATATTACGACGAAATGATAGACGAACTTGCCGTAAAGCCTGGCAAATACCAGATACTCTACGGCACGTCGTCAAGGGATGAGGACTTGAAGTCGTTTGACTTTTCCTTCTGAGAAAAAGATACCCAGCGGAAAACCGCTGGGTATTTCTTTACTTATAGATAGGACCAAAGTTGGCGCAGGCACGGTAGTCGGCGCCTTCTTTGTCCATACCGAATGCGTTCCAGCACGAGGGACGGAAGATGTCCTTATCGGCAATATTGTGCATGCAGACGGGGATGCGTAGCATGGCGCAAAGGGTAATCAGGTCGGCACCTACGTGACCATAGCAGATGGCTCCGTGGTTAGCACCCCAATTGTTCATGACGCTGTAAACATCCTTGAAGGCATCCTTCGTAGGATCCAGACGTGGAGCAAACCAAGTGGTAGGCCAAGTGGGGTCTGTGCGTTTATCCAGAATGTCGTGCGTCTTGGGGTCGAGCTCTACGGTCCAACCCTCAGCCAACTGCAATACAGGACCTAAGCCTGCTACAAGGTTCAGACGCAGCATCGTCATCGGCATACCACCCTTTGTAACGAAGTGTGACGAGTAACCACCACCACGGAAGTAGTCGCGGTCGGCAGGCATCCATGAGGTAGCCTTCAGACAAGCCTCCATGTCCTCATTTTTCATCTCCCAGAAAGGCTTGATGGTAGGATTGCCATCCTTGTCCGTCATAGCACCTGTAGCATCCAGCGTGGTAGCACCACTATTGATGAGGTGGATGAAACCACCAGCAGCTGCACCGCTCAGGTCAGTACCAGTTACGCGCTTGACAGCCTCTGGACTCCAATACGTGCGGATGTCTGAGAACATCACGCCACGATTGGTCAGCAGGTGACCGAACAGCATAGACATACCATTCAGGAAGTCGTTCTCTGTAGCCAATGTATATGCCTCGCGAGGACCGTTCCAGTCGAACGATGTACACATCATCGACTCAGGGAAGTCGAAGTTGGGCTTATAGTCCGTCCACTGACGCTGTCCCTGTACACCCGCAGCAATGGCGTTGTGTCCGATAGCCTCCTCCTTATAACCCATCTCCAGCAACTTCTCAGAGCCCTGCATCAGGTCGCGGATAATCATCATGTTCTTAACGGTAAACTCCCAGTCTTCGTCTTTCTCCTGACGATTTTTGCCTTTACCCTTGCCATTGAAGGTGGTCATGGGAACGCCAGGGAACAAGGGACGGTCCTCGTTATAGTCGTGACCCTCCTGAGGCTTGCAGTATTTCTCTACCCACTTCATCGCCTTCTCAAACTCGTCCTTGTCGTAGATGCCGAAGTCCACACGACGCAGGATCTCTACCAGCGATACATACTCTGTACGTATGCCAAGGTACTGCTGCAGGAAGTCGGCATTGACGATACTTCCAGCGATACCCATACAGGTGTTACCCAACGACAAATAGCTCTTTCCACGCATGGTGGCTACAGCCTGTGCAGCACGGGCAAAGCGCAGAATCTTCTCAGCCACATCCTCAGGAATGGTATTATCGTCCAAGTCCTGCACGTCGTGACCATAGATACCGTAAGCGGGCAAACCCTTCTGGGCGTGTGCTGCAAGAACAGCAGCCAGATACACAGCACCTGGGCGCTCCGTACCATTGAAGCCCCAAACAGCCTTGGGATAAGTGGGATTCATGTCCATCGTTTCCGAACCATAGCACCAGCAGGAGGTGACGGTAATGGTAGAACCTACGCCCTCGCGCTCGAACTGTTCGGCACAAGCGGCACTTTCGCCCACACGACCAATCGTCGTGTTTGAAATGACACACTCAACCTTCGAGCCATCACCATTGCGAAGATTGCTCTCAATGAGCGTTTTTACAGCCTTGGCGAGGTTCATCGTCTTCTCTTCGAGTCCCTCGCGAATACCACCCTGACTGATATGTTTTAGTTGTTAAGTTCTACCTAAAAAGACGCACAACGCTTTTGATTGTCATCACCGTAACAAAAGCGCATTATGCGTAGGTTTTGCTCGAATTCTTGCTTCCTTTTTTCTTTAATTCGAAATTTATTCTTACCTTTGCAGCCGAAAATATAACAAAGAACAAAGATGAAGAAGTTAATGATAGCTTTTTTGCTGATGCTGACAATGACAGCTCAGGCAGATATTGCAACGCCACACTCTGACCGCCGGTCAGAGAATGTGATGACCAAGACCCAGGACGGAACCTATATCGTCAACACCACAACGTTGGCTGACGACGTGGAGGGATATGCTGGTGCAACGCCTCTGGAGGTACACATCAAGAAGAACAAAATCGTGAAGGTTGTCGTGCTGAAAAACATGGACGGCCCTAAGTATAACGCTAAGGTGAAGAAGGAAATGTTGACGAAGTACGAGGGTATGGACGTCAAGAAAGGTACGGTGCAGGATGTTGATGCTGTCACTGGTGCCACATTCACCTCAAAGGCCATGCAGGAAAATATCCGCAGAGCGGTAGATTATTATAAGAAGCACAAGTAAAGTTCAAAAAGTAAATGGTAGGGGCAGGGTTAGTAGAGTAATACTAACCCTGCTATTGCACTATAGATTATCATACGAATGGGGTTGATCTTGACGACTTTCACGCCATAGAATGCTGCAGCAAAGAGCAGACAACTGATGCAGAACTGCCACAGGTTCTCCGTAGGCGTGCTAAAGTTCTCGCGCGTACATAATAATAAGGTGGCAGCAGCAAGCAATCCGACTACAGCAGGACGTAGACCTTGGAAGACGCTCGTCACTGAACGGGTGTGCATATACTTCATAAACATCTTGCTAATGATAATCATCAGAATCAGCGAGGGCAACACCAGCGCAAATGTTGCAGTAGCAGAGCCCAACACAGCCATAGGCATAGAGAAGCCTGCATTCTTGACAGCGGTATAACCGCAATAGGTGGCGCTATTGATGCCGATAGGTCCAGGCGTCATCTGCGAGATGGCGACGATATCTGTAAACTCTGATGACGACAACCAATGCCAATGTTCGACGGTCTCGTTCTGAATCAGCGACAGCATGCCATAACCCCCACCAAAGCCGAAGACGCCTATCTCGAAGAATGTGACGAATAACCAGAAGAATATCATACGCCCGTCACCTCCTTTCCGTTGTTTTCATCGTATACAAATCTGCCATAGATGTATCCTCCAATGCCTGCTGCGATGATAATCCAGATGGGTGAAACACCCAAGAGCCATATCAGCAGGGCTGACACAATAGGAATCCAGATGGTCCATTTGTTCAGTTCTGCGCGTTTGCCAAGATTGAAGGTAGGCACAGCAATGAGGGCAACTACTGCTGGTCGGATGCCTCTGAACATCGCTGCTACTATGGGGTTGTCCTTAAATTGGCTGAAAAACATCGCGATGGCCAGGATAATCAGAAACGAGGGTAGGGCAGTGCCCAATGCTGTGGCGATGGCGCCTCGTTCTTTTTTCAACTTATAACCAATGAAGATGGCGATATTGATGGCGAAGACACCAGGACAACTCTGTGCAATGGCTATCAAGTCTAGCATATCTTCCTTCGATACCCAGTGCTTTTTGTTCACCACCTCTTCCTCTATCAAAGGTATCATGGCATATCCACCACCAAGGGTGAATATGCCAATCTTAAAGAAGGTCTTGAATGATTCAAAATAGATGTTGCTCACTTTTGGGGCGGCAGCAAATTTTTCACTTTTCACTTTTCACTTTTCACTATTCACTTTTCACTTCTGCGCCTCCACCCATTTGCGTGCATTGACGAAGGCCTCAATCCAAGGTGTTACCTCGTCCTGACGACGGTTAGCGGGATACCATGCGTTCTGCCAAGGGAATACGGCACGCTCCAGATGAGGCATCATGCAGAGATGACGGCCATCCTGTGAGCAGATACCTGCCACGTTGTAGTCAGAACCGTTAGGATTAGCGGGATAGCCGGCATAGTTGTACTTGGCAATGATGTTGTACTGGCTCTCAGCCTCTGGCAATTGGAATTTACCCTCGCCATGGGCTACCCACAGACCGAGCTTGTTGCCGCTCAGGCTTCCGAACATCACGCTGTTGTTCTGAGGAATGCTCAGGCTGATGAATTCACTTTCGAACTTATGGCTATCGTTGTGCAGCATTTTTGCTCCTGCTGCGCCAGTTAACCCGAGCTCAACCATCAGCTGGCAACCGTTACAGATGCCCAGCGACAGGGTGTCCTTGCGGGCATAGAACTTATCAAGAGCCTCCTTAGCCTTAGGATTGAAGAGGAAGGCACCAGCCCAACCCTTGGCAGACCCCAGCACGTCGGAGTTAGAGAAACCACCGCAGAATACAATCATGTTGATATCCTCGAGTGTCTCGCGACCAGAAATCAGGTCGGTCATCATGACGTCCTTCACGTCGAAACCAGCCAGGTATAGGCAGTATGCCATCTCGCGCTCACCGTTAGTACCCTTCTCACGTATGATGGCTGCCTTCACGCCAGAGGCCTTGCGACGATCGGCTGAGATTCCATACTGAGCAAGCGTGCCCGTGAAGTCCTTGTTGAACTTCATCTCAATGGGCTGCTTCTTATAGTTCTCGAAGCGCTCCTTGGCCTTGCCGTTGAAGCTCTGCTTACGATCCAACAGGTAAGAGGTCTTGTACCATACGTCGCGGAGGGCGTCAATATCGAAGGTCAGGTCCTTATCGCTAGCCTTCACCACGATGGTGCGGCTGTCCTCAACGGGATAACCAATCTTGGCATAACCAACACCAGCATCCTCCATGAACTCCTTGAACTCCTGCTTGTGCTCGTCGCTGACCTCGATAACCACACCTGGATTCTCTGCGAACAGAGCCTTTACCACGTCGCCATTCTTGCAGATATCGTGCAGATTGATATGCAGACCGCCCTTCTGGTTGGCGAAGCACATCTCGAGCAAAGTAGTGATGAGACCACCGGCAGAGATATCATGACCAGCCATAATCCAACCCTTCTCAATGAGCTGTTGGATAGCCATGAAGGCATCAGCGAAGTATTCAGCGTTCTTAACTGTAGGAACATCGTCGCCCACCTTACCCAGACTCTGAGCGAAGGCTGAACCACCAAGTCGCTGCTCGTCGAACGAGAAGTCGATATGATAGAGTGATGCGTTCTTATCGTTCACCAATACGGGCGATACCACCTTCTTAATATCAGAAACCTCACCACCAGCAGATACAATCACGGTTCCTGGAGAGATAATCTTCTCGCCGTTAGGATACTGCTGACTCAAAGACAGCGAGTCCTTACCTGTAGGCACGTTGATGTGCAGGTCGCAGCAGAAATCGCTCAGCGCCTTAACACCAGCATATAGGCGAGCATCCTCACCCTCCTGAGAGCGGCAAGGCCACATCCAGTTGGCGCTCAACGAAAGCGAATCCATTCCCTCAGCGAGTGGAGCCCAAACGATATTCGTCAGCGCCTCGGCAACAGATAGTACAGAACCAGCAGCAGGATCAGCCAGACCAGCCTGAGGTGCATGTCCAAGGGCTGTTGCGATACCCTTCTGGCCACGATAGTCGAGGGCTACAACGCCACAGTCGCTCAAGGGCAACTGAATCTCACCCTGACACTGTTGACGTGCAATCTTACCTGTTACAGAACGGTCCACCTTGTTCGTCAACCAGTCCTTACAAGCCACAGCCTCCAACTGGAGCACGCGGTTCAGGTATTCGTTAATCTTATCCTGGCTGTAGGTCACGTCCTCGTAGTGGCGCTCTACAGTGTTATCTTTCATGATGGTCTTGGGTGAGTGACCGAACATCTGGGCCACATCGAGGTCGAAAGGCTTCACGCCGTCACCCTGCTTGAACGAGAAGTGGGCATCGCCAGTAGTCTCACCAACCACATACAGTGGAGCACGCTCGCGCTCAGCAATCTTTCTAACGTGCTCAATGTGCTTCTCGTCGATGAGCAGTCCCATGCGCTCCTGACTCTCATTGGCGATGATCTCCTTGCTCGAAAGGGTCTTATCGCCGATAGGCAGCTTGGTCATATCAATCTCACCACCGCACTCTTCAACGAGCTCAGAGAGACAGTTGAGGTGACCGGCTGAACCGTGGTCGTGGATAGAAACAACGGGGTTCACATCCTCCTCACAGAGCGCACGCACCAGGTTGTAGGCACGCTTCTGCATCTCAGGGTTAGCACGCTGAACGGCGTTCAGCTCGATACCGTTACTGTAGCGACCAGTATCCACTGATGATACAGAACCACCACCCAGTCCGATGCGGTAGTTATCGCCACCAACAACGACTACCTTGTTGCCCTTCTGGGGCTCCTTCTTCAGACAGTCGCGCTTGGTGCCATAACCGACACCACCTGCCAGCATGATGACCTTATCATAAGCATACTTGGTATCGTTGGGCTCCTGATGCTCGAAGGTAAGTACAGAACCGCAGATCAGTGGCTGACCGAACTTGTTACCAAAGTCAGAAGCACCATTCGAAGCCTTAATCAGAATCTGCTCAGGTGTCTGATACAGCCACTGGCGGACGGGCAGAATGCTCTCCCAGTCGCGAGTCAGCTTGTCATCGTCAGTCAGACGTGGATAAGCCGTCATATAAACAGCAGTACCAGCAATCGGCCAAGAACCTACACCACCACCCATACGGTCGCGGATTTCACCACCTGTACCTGTAGCAGCACCGTTGAATGGCTCTACGGTTGTGGGGAAGTTGTGTGTCTCGGCCTTCAGCGAGATGACGCTCTCGATATCCTTCACCTGGAAGTAGTCGCTGGTGCTCTGATCCTTTGGAGCGAACTGCTCAACCACAGGACCCTGTGCAAAAGCTACATTATCTTTATAAGCCGAGAGAATCTTGTTGGGATTCTCCTGCGTGGTCTTCTTAATCATCGCAAAGAGCGAACTCTCCATCTCCTTGCCGTCGATGATAAAGGTACCACCAAAGATCTTATGACGGCAGTGCTCAGAGTTGATCTGGGCAAAACCAAAGATCTCTGAATCCGTCAGCGGACGACCGTTCTGCTTCTCCAGTCCGTGCAGATACTCGATTTCCTCTGGGCTTAGGGCCAGACCTTCCTGCTCGTTATATTCCTCCAGATTGTCCACATACTTGATGGGCTCCGGCTTGATGTTAATCGTAAAAATGTCCTGATTGAGGCCGTTGTACATGCGTTGCAACATCTCGTCGTGCTCGGCATCCTTGCTTGCCACAGCGAAGTACTCCTCAATACGACTGATGCCCTTGAGGCCCATGTTCTGCGTAATCTCAACAGCATTCGTCGACCACGGGGTCACCATTTCGCGACGCGGGCCAACGTAGTAGCCCTCCAGCTGGTCAGCCTCGAGCATCGTGGCCTCGCCATAAAGCCAGTTTAATTCCTTGATTTCCTGTTCACTCAGTACGTGATCAACTTCCGTTGCAATCACCGATTTCTGTGGGGTCTGAAAGAAACGTATCATACCTTATAAATTAATGTATTCTGATTTTGCCTGCAAAGGTACGAATAAGTGAGGGAAAAACCAAATAAATTTGAGTTTTTCCGAACGTGAGATTGCGAAGCCACACTCTTCGAGAACTTTCGACGAAGTCAAAGGTACAAAGAATTTATGAATTCTTTTTGTATTTCTCACTTTTTTTTCGTAACTTTGCAGTCTAAACGAAAAGATTATGCCACGTAAAACTGACGGAATAGAATTTGAGATTCATCCTCGTCCTACGAAGGGCGAGGACGGCAAGCCATTGCTCTACGTACGCCCAGCGAAGGGACGCAAGAAGACGGTGGACGATATGGAGCAGTTTTGTACCAAATACAGGGGGCTGTCGAAGGGTGAGTTTATTCGTGTGTTCGAGACGGCCCTTGAGCTAACGGCCATGTGGTTGCAGGACGGCTATCGTGTGGAAACGCCATTTGGCTCGTTTGCTCCCAAACTGAAACTGATGGGCGAACATACTGATCCTCAGACCATTCGCGGAAAGGACGTCCGCTATGCTGGTGTCGATTTTAAGCCCTGCAGGCGTCTCGTCAAGGAGGCTGACAACGGGCGCGAAGGGTTCCGTAAAGGCGACGGTCCTGTGGGCAACAGTCAGATGTACGACCAACAGGCAATGGACGTTGCTTTGCACAAAAGCATGGGTAATGGCTTCGCCACGATTCCCGTCTTTATGATATTCAGCGGACTGAAGCGCGACTCTGCCCGTCGCTACCTCGACAGCCTTTGCAGAGGCGAAAATCCGCGCCTTCGTAAGGTACGTTACGGGCGCCAATGGCACTACTTCCCAGTCCGTAATACTTAGCAGGTAAAAAAGGCGGTCGCGACCGCCCGCCAACAATGATAAGCACGACCGCTCGCAATAATAAGCACGGCCGTGCTTATTAATATGCACGCCCGCCAACAACCGCTTTCCTAGGCACTCCGTCCCTGTTACATCCCTACAAAAACCTTGTCTGCACGGCACTTTCCCCCTGCTAGCATTAGTATCCTTTTTGTCTCCTATTTAATCAACCCAGACTTTTGCAGAATAGGCATAACGCGCGAGGCGTGAATCCGTAACTTTTCTTCTTCTTCATCATAGTATTCTCTTAACAACTCCCCATTGTCGTTAAGCATCTTACTAATCAGGTCGTCATTTACCATGCGGATTTCTATTCTGCCCTTTTCGTCAGCACCTTTGGATATAATGTAGCATACCTGCTGTTTCATTAATCTCTTTGAATCTGAAGCGCTAGCAATAGCTGCACCAATAGCTCCAAACATAAAAAAAGTAGCCATATTCTGACCTCCTCTTGCTTCCTGGCCAATCGTCCTGTTGACGAAAATCAAACTACGGTTCCCAATGCGCCGAGCCTTCACATATCCTTTCCCCAAACGATCGTCTTGAAACCAAAGGTTGTAGCAATTCACATATATTGAATCGTAATACATCACCGCAAAAGCCTGTTTCTTGAGAATCTTGTCAATGGGTTCTTTATCGCACGTCACTGTAAAGACATTTCCTCCCCACCACATCTGTTCGTTCTTAGTACGTTGGGTGAAATGAAGATTGTCCAATTCCTCCCACTTGTTGTTGCAAAAATCCTGATAACTAAGGCAATAGCGATATTGCCCGCTGACATTCACAACGGCAACAAATGCTGTCAACAATACAAAATAGAAGCGTTTCTTCATCCTTATTGGTAATAAGCACTCCTTCTTCACTTTATTTTTCGTTTGCGTTGCAAAGGTAGATATTATTTCCTTAACGACCAAACAAATGTCGAATTATTTTCCCCTGCCTATTCCTCGCCTACTATTCATTTGCGTGTGTGTAGGTTAAACGTTGTTAAATCTTTCCGTTTACATGCAAGGTTTGCATACTTTCTTTGTTTAACTAATAGAATAATGTGTAACTTTGCAATTAAAACGACAACGAATATGAAGAAGAACTTTATCCTATGTTTGGGCGCAATGCTGATGCTGGCTTTTGGCATGAGCAGTTGTAGCAGTAGTGATGATGAGGAAAACGTTAAAATCATAGATTTTGATAAGTATAAAGATCCTAGTGATACTATTATCGGCAGTTGGGAGGCTATTTGTGGCAGTTGGGAATTAATCGAATCAACCCCTAAGACACAGACATCTGTCGTGATCTCTTTTACCAAAGACAAATCGTGGAAAGCAACATATTCCAATCCGACGGGTGTTCCATTTCAAACTATTTCTGCGTCAACTTTTGATTATCAAGGTTCATTCGTCATTCAACAAGAGACCCTCCCAAACGATTCTCCCAAATGGATATTAAAACTATATGGATATAAGCCCGGCGGATATGAGCAAGATGATTATTCCCAAGACTATGTCATTGATATTATTGGAGATAAGATGTATTTAATGACATGGGGATTCAATTATTATACAACCTATTATACATTTCAACGCATATAATCAGTAAATATGAATCAGAATATGAAACGAATAAAGATTATCATCATGACAATGCTGGCCGCATGTATGTTTACGGCCTGTTCCAGCAGCGATGACAATGAAGGCGATAGCAATTCTGTGAACCTCTATGCCATCATCAAGCCAGAAGGAGCACAATTAACAGATATTGTCCCCAGTGATTATGTGCTGACACTCGACAATATCATTGCAGTTAATCCTGAGACTGGTGAGTTCAAGGTAAAAGATACGGAACGGATTGATATTTGATGCCAAACTGAACAGCTCCCTTTCCAGCTATCTTCCCAAGGGACTGACATTCTGCCATATCCTATCCGACAAGAACGGTTTGGCAAGATATGACCTTGGAGGGACCCGCATTGTCAGTGCAGACGGAGAAGTAATAGAGGGTAATCCAACAGACCAGCAGAAGCAAGGAATGCAACGCATGTATCAGATATTGCAAAAGGCTGGAAAGGTTAGAAGTAACATCGATTATGACTTTCAGTTCGAATAACGATTAAGATAATGAAAAAACATTATGACGCTATCTAAAACAAAGTATACCCGCCATACATATTGGTCTCAGCATATTCCACATCGTTTCGTTGGCTGATTTTAAAGGCCAGCTGTATGATCTCACACGAGGTTTTCAGATTGCAATCGAAGTTATAGAACAAATTTTGCTTTCCTCCTTTCAATGTCAGCACGTCAGCATAGTCTCTTTGGATGACATCGATGCTACAGCCATCCTTCATCTTAAGCAAAATCTGGGGAAGAATAAGTATACGGTAAGGGTTTACTCCCCAATCATCATGTTCACTTGATTTATAAGAAGAGGATACATAGAAATATGGACTCTTGAAATACTTCTTTGTAGAAATCCTGTATTCATTACTTGTGAGTATCTCTGCCTCCTTAGTCATCAGATGGGGATTCTTCTCCAAGACATAGTCAATTGCCTGTTTCCCTTTCTCGTCGTTCCAGCTGACAAGCAGGGAATAAGGTGGCTCGCTCTGAGGAATATATTCTTCAACAGTCCCATTTACCCGGTGACTTTGTTTCACATTCAGTCCAGGATCCTTTTCGTAGTAGCTTACTTCGTATGTTGGATCATAGTCAGATGTCTCCACATCTTTCTCGTCATCCTTACTACAGCTGCTCATGCCAAAAGCCAGCATCAGCATTGCGCCCAAACATAGGATAAAGTTTTTCTTCATATTCGTTGTCATTTTAATTGCAAAATTACATATTATTCTATTAGTTAAACACAAAAAGGGCGCAAACCTTGCATGAAAACGGAAAGATTTAACAAAGTTTTTACCTTTGTGGAGTAGAATGATTCCAATGAAGCACCAGATTGTTCATATACTCTTCACCACCTACGCCTGTTTTCTTGTAGCTAAGGGCGTCACAATGGTCAAAGACGTCGTGCTGGTAATCGAATGAAATATTGAACTTGTAATCTATATTTTCCTTGGAATAGAAATCCTGATACGTCCGATTATAATAGTGTATGGTTATTGAACGGATTTCGTTTTTTGGCGTTTGACCAAAACATCCCATATTGGCCAAAGCGGTCAGGTACTCACTTGCGTGTCCTGTTGAGAGAGTAGCGTCTACGAAATCCAGCGTTGCATAAGGGATTATTGCTTTGGCCAACGCGTCGTCGTAAGTATAGCTAACGACGTAGTTGTCACTCTCGTTTATCGACAAGACGTCTATACGCTCGAGATTCTTGCTGGCCGACCAAGTAAAATGACTTGTTTCGACAAGGGCCTCGTCACCTAACGTAGATTTCTCATAACGCATACATTTGCTCAGTTGTTTTCCGTCGTATTCGAATACAATACTGTCTCTCAAGAGCGAGCGGGAATCCTGTCCTATGACAGCTTGCACTATCAGGTCGTTTTTGAGATAGAATACCGACTGTGCATTCAGTCTCAGGCGGAGGTTATAAATCTCATTCTTGGATATCCAACTGCGCTTCGCAATAATCGTATTAAGGTCTAGATATGAGAAATAAACAGAGTCATAGCCCCACGAATTATGATATCCATTTCCTTCTGTCAGTAAGGTTATACGGCCTTGGGCGTCATATTGATAGGAAATAAGGGCTTCTTGCCCAAAGGTTACACTGTCCAGGAATATTTTTTCCGTATCAGGAACGTCAGTCCTGCCTTCCGATTCAGATTTATCGCATCCTATCAGCATGATGATAATACTCAATATTAGTAATAAGCTGTACTTCTTCATATTCTTCTTCGTTTGGGTTGCAAAGATAGACATTATTTCCTTAACGACCAAACAAATGTCGAATTATTTTTCCCTGTCTGTTCCTCGCCTGCTATTCATTTGGGTGCGTGTTGTTAAAACTTTGTTAAATCTTTCTGTTTTCATGCAAGATTAGCGAGCTTTCTGTGTTTAACTAATAGAATAATATGTAACTTTGCAAACAAAATGACAACGAATATGAAGAAGAGTTTCTTTTTATGTTTGGGCGCAATGCTGATGTTGGCCATTGGCATGAGCAGCTGTAGCAGTAGTGACGACGAGAAAGACAATAATATGGTTTTTAATCCCTGTCGCCTCCCAAACGAACTCCCAATGATTTTTGAGTAATTAGAAAAGGCTTATGAAAAAACTATTTGTGTTTCTTTATCTCGTCCTCCTGCCTTTTGCCATGAATGCAAATACAGGTATAAAGGAAGTTGATGGCATTTTATGTCAGGTAGATAGCGAAAGCCAAAATGCCGATGTTTTACCTACTAGTGAAGAGCCAATAACGGTGAAAACGCAAACGGCGAGGAAGTGGAGCATTATACCCCAAGTTGGTTTCCAAATCATGGAATGCAGAGCTTTACAGACTACACTGGGGGTGAGAATCGGTGCGACTGCTGAGTGGCAGACGTTCAAAAAACTAGGGTTTTCAGCAGGACTGATGTTCACAAGACAAACCTATAAGCCCGACAAAGACGAAATTGGAGCCATTGGACTTTTCGACAGCCCCATCAAAGCCAGTATTCTTGAGATTCCAATAATGGCCAGTGTTGGTCTTTGGCATGGATTCTCACTAAAAGCTGGCATGCAAGTCAACGTGCAGCTACATATAGATAAGGAGAGTTGGACTGAGAGGCAAGAAAGTTATAACTTAATCATAGAAAGCCATTATGAGTCTACACGGAAAATCCTGAACGACTGTTATTTGACATTGCCCGTAGGAATCTCCTACGAATGGCGACGCTTCATAGTAGACCTGCGCTATGTCTTCGGGCTTAAGAATTTGAATGTCGAATTCCATAATACGATTTCTCAGAGTTACGGTATGAGTATCGAGCATAACGAATCCACATACTTCGAAAATAGCAAGGTAAACAATCTGCAACTAACAATCGGCTATAGATTATAAAACAAACTTATTCAACTAAACAAGAATTTGAAGAAAAACTTGATCTTTTGTCTTAGCGCCCTGCTGATGCTGGTTTTTGGCATGAGCAGTTGTAGTAGTGACGACGAGAAAGACGGCGATACAGTTGTTAATCCCTTTCTACTACTTGGGGAATGGTCTGCGAGCCATCAGAGTATGAATCCGGATTATGGTGATACATGCGACATGTGGGCATTTTCTTTCAAGGCTGATGGAACTGGCACTTCTGAGCTTGGTACACATCAGTTCAGATATGAACTCAAGGACAACCATATTGTCTTACATTATCAGGCCCAAGAAAACGTATGTTTTGTTCAACTGGACTTTGAGTACGAAATAGCGTCAGTCTCGAAAGACAGGATGGAATGGTATCTCATTGATAGCAATTCCGGGAATCGCGTGCAATACCTTGTGTTTTATCGGCAATAAGCAAAAGTTATTTAAAATAACCTAAATTCGTTTCACTTTCACTTGAAATGACGGAGTAATCACTAACTTTGCACCTGAATTATTAATTTAATGAAGAAAAAGATGAAGAAAAGTATTTTCATGATGTCGCTGGTTTCAGTATTGCTGTTGACCAGTTGTGCTTCCAAGAAGGACCTTGTGTCCTGCCAGGAAGAGAATAAATCACTCAGCGAGAAGCTGCAGGAATCCCGTGAGGACTTGGCTGGCAAGAACGCACGCATTACTGCCCTTGAGGATCAGCAGCGTGGCTTGCAGCAGGCTTTGGCCGCTGCCGAGGCCAAGTACACTAAACTGCAGGAGTCGCTCGACAAGAGTCTGACCAATGCCTCGCAGAACAATATTAGTATTGAGAAGCTGGTTGACCAGATTAACGAGTCGAACCAGTACATCCGCCACTTGGTAGAGGTGAAGTCAAAGAGCGACTCACTGAATCTGGTGTTGAGCAACAACCTCACCCGTTCGCTCTCTAAGGAGGAACTGAAGGAGGTTGACGTTCAGGTGCTGAAGGGTGTCGTCTACATCTCGCTGGCTGACAACATGCTCTACGAGAGTGGTACCTATAAGATTAATAAGCGCGCTTCTGAGACACTGTCGAAGATTGCCAAGATTATTAAGGACTACAAGGACTACGACGTGCTCATCGAGGGTAATACCGACAACGTGCCCATCAAGCGTGAGAACATCCGCAACAACTGGGACCTCTCTTGTCTGCGTGCTTCAAGTGTCGTTCAGGCTCTGCAGGAAGACTATGGAGTAGATCCCAAGCGCCTGACTGCCGGTGGTCGTGGTGAGTACAATCCTCTCCAGCCCAACACAACTGAGGTGGGTAAGCAGCGCAACCGTCGTACCCAGATTATCATCACTCCGAAACTGGATGAGTTCATGGAACTGATTGGTCAGGCTCCTGAAGAAAAGTAATGCCTATATAATATAATAAAGGTATAAAGGGTTGGAGACTTGATTTCCATCAAGTCTCCAATCTTTTTTGCATAATAATTTAATTTTTTCTGCGAAAAAGTTTGTTAGTTCGGAAAAAAGTCGTACCTTTGCATCCGCTTTCAGGGAGAGTCCTTGAAAAGCGACCCCAAAAAGAGTTCTTTGAAAGACTTACATAGACAGAGAAGAAGTAGTACGAGAAGCAGTACGTATATAATATATATGTATTGGGTAACAAGAACAAACCGTTTCAATTTCAATTCAAATACTACCGGATAGAGCGTTCTGAGACAGAGACAAG
This sequence comes from uncultured Prevotellaceae bacterium, assembly GCA_900318885.1. Lineage (GTDB taxonomy): Bacteria > Bacteroidota > Bacteroidia > Bacteroidales > Bacteroidaceae > Prevotella. Next base: position 25,974 of record ONMN01000061.1, read on the forward strand.
ATCGAAGGAAGAATATACAAGGTTCCTAGGAGCGAGTGCAGAGCCAAGCTTGCTTGAGCTGTGCCGAGCGACGACGGAAGCTGTAAAATTTTTCATTCGGAGAAATAAAAATTTTACAATGTAGAGTTTGATCCTGGCTCAGGATGAACGCTAGCTACAGGCTTAACACATGCAAGTCGAGGGGCAGCGAGAGG
>ONMN01000040.1 GCA_900318885.1 uncultured Prevotellaceae bacterium
ACGGGCGAGCTGGAAATCACCGACGACGACCTGAAGTTTGCCACGCTGATGTACGATGCCGTCATCTGGTTTCAGGACTACTTCTTCGGGCAGATGTTGCAGGATTCGTGGGACAATGCCGAGCGCGAATACGTGCCTCGCAGGAAGAACTCGAAGAATGCCGATGCCTATCGTAGCCTGCCAGAGATGTTCGGGGTGAAGGATGTGATGAACATTCTAGACGTCGAAAGTAATCCTGCCAATCAACAGTGTAATCGTTGGCTCAAGCATGGATTCGTAGAGCGCATCAAGCAGGGGATGTATAAGAAAATATTTAAGGAAATAGTAGTATGAATGTAGAAATCAATAAACAAGCACGACTCAGCGAGCACTTTACGCTCGCTGAGCTCTGCAAGACGAGTGCGAAGACTCCTGATGGGAATATCCCTTCGCACGTACATATGAATGGCGAGGGGAGTGAATACAAAGAGGAGCCGATTATCATCAATAGCGGATATCGTTCTGAGGCGGTGAATAAGGCCGTGGGTGGTGTGGCTGGGTCGAACCACCTGACGGGCTGTGCGGTGGATATCCACGTGTTGGGTAAGGAACAGGCCATACGCTATGCGTGTATCTTGCTAGACATCGCAGACGAGTCGCAGGAGGACTTCGATGAACTCCTGATAGAGCAAAGCGCTAAGAGTCTCTGGATTCACTTCGCCGTCCGTCCCTTCGCCAACAGGCGACGTATAAGGCTGATGAAGGGGTAGTCAAGTCCGTTAAATAAGCAAAAATCGGGCCCATCGTTTGGTGGGTTCGAATTTTTTTCGTACCTTCGCAGCAACAAACCAATTAAACAGTATAATTATGGGTATTATTTTTTCTCTTCTTCTTGGATGTTTGGCAGGCTTCTGTGCCGGCAAGTTGATGAAAGGTGGCGGTTTCGGCATCATCATGAATATTGTGCTTGGACTGTTTGGTGGAGTCCTTGGTGGCTGGTTGTTTGACATGCTCGGCATTACCTGGGGCGGCCTCCTAGGTCAGCTCGGCACAGCCATCATCGGTGCAGTCGTTATCCTTTGGCTTGCCTCGCTGATCAAAAAATAAATTGGGATCCGAAAGACTTCCGAAAGGCCTCCTTTGAGTGAAGGAGACCTTTCAATCTTGTCTGGAAACCGAAAAAAAGTGCCTGAATCGTTGCGGTTCAGGTGTTTTTTTTTGTAATTTTGCCGATGAATATAATGCAAAAACTTAAAATTGATGATAATGAAAACGAATAAACTATTTATTAGGGGAAATGCTAAATATTGTTTATAGTTTGCTGAAATATCAAATTTAATTTGTAACTTTGGGCGGCTAAATTATAAATATGGGGAAAAAAGGTACTAACAATAAGAACTGGTGGGGTCGGCTAATAAAATTCATTCGGGCCAATACCAATTTGACTGTTATCATCATTGCTGCACTGTTACTGGAACTGACGTCAGCTATTATGTATTATGAGTCGCATGACATCCTGCAGCGTGTGGTGGAGCGGTTGATGGAGCGTGAGAATAACGCCCTTTATCTCTGTATCCGTAACAAACTGGCTGAAGTGGAGGTGACAATGGACAATATAGCATGGGTGGCGACCGACGACCTTGCAAGTCCAGATTCACTGACTAGGCTAACCTATCAGATGGCAGAACATAATACGGCCATCCTCGGCTGCTGTATTTGTTGTACACCTGACTATTTCCCGCAGAGAGGGCGATGGTTTGAGCCGTATTCCATCCGCAAAGACGACGGAAGCATTGAGACGATGCAGTTAGGGTCGGCCAGTCATGACTACACGAAATTGGAATTCTTCACCAAACCGATAGCCACGGGCACCAGTCACTGGAGTGAGCCTTACATGGATCGTGACGGTGCAAAGGCGGTGGTGACGTCGTATAGTGCCCCCATTCGTGACGACGATGGGAAGATTGTGGGCGTGGTGGCTGCCGACATCTCCATGGGCTGGCTTAAAGAGGAAGTCAACCTGAGCAAGGCCTATCAGTCAACGCAGCGTTTCCTCGTCACCGGACAATACCATCTGTTAGCAGGTGATGACAACCAGTTGCTGAGGAACGTCATCGAACACATGAAAAGCACGAGCGAAGAGAAGGGCTACGTCGTATTGAAAGACGAGCATGGCAATAAGAAACACGTCTTCTATACCCCTGTGGGCGGCAAGACAGACTGGATACTCATCAATGCGCTGGATGACACCGATGTGTTCGGCAAACTGCGTCGTGTACGATTGAACCTTTTGTTTATGGCAGTGGCAGGTCTTCTGCTGATAGGGTTCATCGTGTGGCGTTCAAAGCGCAATCTGGAACGTCTGCATAAGGTGAATGCCGAGAAAAACCGCATCAGTTCGGAATTGCATGTGGCCAGCCAGATACAGCAGAGCATGTTGCCCCGCCACAATAAAGGGCAGCTGACAATGGATAACGGACAATTGGTAGAGGATGTAGACGTATATGGCTCGCTAGTGCCTGCCCGCGAGGTGGGTGGCGACCTGTACGACTATTTTGTACGTGACGAAAAGCTGTTCTTCTGTATTGGCGACGTCAGCGGCAAAGGTGTTCCTTCGGCCATGGTGATGGCTGTCAATCATGCATTGTTCCTTTCGGCATCGGCCCACGAGACTAATCCTGCCCACATCATGCAGGATCTCAATGAGATTGCCTGTCAGGGTAACGAGTCGAACATGTTTGTCACCATGTTTGTCGGTATACTCGACCTGCCAACAGGCCATCTGAGGTATTGTAATGCCGGGCACGACGCACCTTTTGTTATGGTCAATGGCAAATGGTCAATGGTCGATGCCAAGCCTCACTTGCCCGTCGGTGTGTTCAACGATGTGAAGTATGGCATGACGGAGATGTATCTGCAAGCCAATAGCACGCTTTTCCTCTATACCGACGGACTGACGGAGGCGATGAACAGCGAGCGTAAGCTGTTCGGCATCAAGCGGGTGGAGGAAGTACTTGCCACTTGCACTGACAAGCACCCTCAAGAATTACTGGAGTCCATAAGCAAGGCAGTGCACAAGTTTGTGGGTAATGCTGAACAGAGTGACGACCTGACGATGCTCGCCATTCGCTATACGCCCCAACAGTATGAAAGCACTTTGAACGAGACGCTCACGCTGAAAAACGATGTTCGCGAGGTGGCTGAACTGAGCAACTTCCAGAAGTCGTTCTATGAGAAGATGAACGTCGACAAGTCGTTGGCACGTCAGTTGCGACTGGCTGTCGAGGAGGCCGTGGTCAACGTGATGGAATACGCCTACCCTGCTGATACGGAGGGACGTGTAGACATCACGATGATGTTTGACGGCCATTGGTTGAAAGTCGTGATTGATGATTCCGGCGTGGCTTTTGATCCTACGGTTGAGAAGAAGGCTGACACCACGCTCTCTGTTGAAGAGCGCAGGATAGGCGGACTTGGTATCCACCTGGTTCGTGAGCTGATGGATTCCATCAATTACGAGCGCGTCAATGGGCATAACATATTGACGATGAAGAAAGAGGTAAAAAAGTAAGGAAATAAATATAACATCAAGAAATTATAAAATTTAAAAGGTTATGAACGCAAAATTAGAAGAAATCGATGGCAAGTATGTTGCCACGTTAGTAGGAGAGTTGGACACAGCAGCAGCAGTTGAAGTAGAAGAAATTCTGAAACCGCTTTATACCAGTGACGGCAAAGATGTCATCATCGACTGCACCGATCTGGAGTATATTGCCTCCAGCGGCCTGCGCATCCTGATCAGTATCCTGAAAGGTGCCAAAGCCACAGGCAGCCATGTGGTGATGCGTGGTGTGAACGACGACATCAAGAACGTATTTAAACTGACGGGATTCATCAGCATTTTCGAGTTCGAATAACCCAAAATCCACCAACAGCATGAAGCAAAGACTGACGAAAGCATGCCTTGTTGTTGCCGTACTGTTGCCGTTGATAAGCGTGCAAGCACAGACTGATTCTACCAAAGTCAACACCTTGAGCTTTGGTTTGAATTTTATGACGCATGGAGAAATAGTGAGAGGTGGTCTGCCCATAGACAAGGATGAGGAAATGGAGGATAAGTCGAACTTCCTTCTAGGACGTACTCGTCTGATTGTGGACTATGCACGGCCCTATTTGCAGGCGCATGCGGTCATTCAGAACAAGTCTGTGTGGGGCACGAGTGGTAATCAGGCACTCAACCTCTATGAGGGATGGGTGAAGATGACGGCAAAGAACGGTCTCTTCGCACAGGTTGGTCGTATCGCCCTGTCATACGACGATGAGCGTATCATCGGCACCAATGACTTTGCGATGGCCGCTCTCTCGCACGACGTGTTACGAGTGGGCTACGAAGGCTACGGGCATCAGGTTCACGCCATCTTAGGCTATAACCAGAATGCCGAAAACGTGTATAAGAGCACCTTCTATGCAGGCGGTTCACAGGCTTATAAGACCATGCAAACCGTATGGTATCACTATGATGTGCCCAAGTTTCCGTTAGGAGCGTCCTTGCTTTTCATGAATGTAGGATTGCAGTCTGGTGAACCCGGAAAAGAGGACAATCCGCCTTCGACGGTGTACCAGCAGATGTATGGTGGATACGTGAACTATCATCCCAAGTTTATGACGCTGGAAGGCGCATACTATCGACAGGGAGGTAAGTTTGTAGACCCGTTGATGAAATCGGCTGGTAAAATTGAAGCATGGATGGCCAGCGCGAAAGCCACCATCACCCCCTCCGACAACTACGGCTTTACGTTGGGTTACGACTACCTGAGCGGCGACGACTATGTGGCCGTCCCTAAACCTGGCCAAATCGGTACGGTACGACATGATGTTGCAAAAGGCTTTACTCCCCTTTATGGCTCACGTGCCAAGTTCTACGGTATCATGGACTATTTCTATGAGGAAGCCTACATCAATGGCTTTACCCCTGGTCTTCAGAATGCCTTCATAGGAGCCTTCGGCCGTCCCGTCGCCAACTTCGACTGTAGTGCGACCTATCACTATCTGGCTGTAACGACCGGACTTACCAACTTGGATCGCACCTTAGGTCACAGCATCGACCTGCAAGCCAGCTATCGTTTTACGAAGGACATCTCGCTGACGGCAGGCTACACCATGATGTTCGGTACTGAGACCATGGACCGTCTGAAACAAGGCAATAGCAGCAAGACCGCCCGTTGGGGCTGGTTCTCGCTGGTTGTCTCGCCGAGTCTTTTCACAACAAAATTCTAAAATAAACATAACTAAATAAAAAGTATAAATATGAAAACTACTGCCCCTTTATCAAAGACGCAATTTGGCATTTATGCCGAGTGTGTGGGCTATGAAGGAGAAGCCCGTTATAATCTTCCTTATTTTTATATCTTAGACGGTAGTCTGGACGGTAACCGCCTGGCAAAGGCCATAGAGGCAGCCGTAGCCGCCCACCCCACGCTTTTCACCCACATAGAACTGCGTGACGACGGTGAGCCCCTGCAGACCGTCGACGACAGCGAGACCTTTACACTCGCCGTCGAAGAAGTCGATGACATCGAGGCTGTAAAGAAAGAGCTGATACAGCCCTTCAACCTCTACGAAGACCGACTGTTCCGCATCCGTCTGCTGCACGACAGCGAGCACTACTACTTCTTCCTGGATATTCACCACATCATCGGTGACGGCACGACGCTCAAGGTGATGCTTAGCGACGTGGAGACCGCCTATAACGGTGGTGAACTGGCACCAGAGCAGTTGACTATGGCAGAGGTTGCCATTGCTGAGGCAGAATTACGGAAAACGCCCGCTTTCGAGGAAGGCAAAAAGTGGTATGCCCAAACTTTTGACTGTGGCGATACATACACACCGCTGGCACCCGACTTGGAGATAGAAGAGCATTCAGAGGCTTCGATGGTGCGCACGCTGGCGATTGACACAGCCCTCGTAGATTCATTCTGCAAGGATAACGGCATCTTCAAGAGCAACTTCTTCACAACGGCCTATTCTTTCCTGTTGGCGAGATACAATAACGAGCAGGAGTCGCTCTTCTTCACCATCTATAATGGCCGCACGGACAAGCGATTCCTGCATTCTGTCGGTATGACGGTTAAGTCGCTGCCTGTCTATGCCAAATATGACAACCAGACGACGGTGCTCGACTACCTGAAAGCCGGACAAGAGCAGATGGGCGGATGCCGCAAGTACGAGGCCTACGCCTTCAGCGATGCGGTCAACGACCTCGGTCTGCAGTTTAACTCGAGCTTCGCCTGGCACGGAATGTTGTTTGCCGACGAGCAGCTGTGCGGTAAGCCGATGAAGACCGTCCGCCTGTGTAACAGCACGCTGGATCAGTCGTTATACATCAAGGCATTTATCCTGAACGGCAAATACCAAGTGAAGGCCGAATACAACAGCAATGAATACAGCGAGGCCCTCATCAGCCAGTTCCTGGAGAGTTATGAGGCCGTGGTGAATGGTTTCCTGACGCAAACCCTGCTCAGCGACATCAGCATCGCCACACAAGCCCAGATCGACCTGTTGGACACGTTCAACCAGAAAGATGTGGATTACGACGACACACAGACCGTCGTCTCGTTGTTCCGAAGTCAAGCGAAGGCTACACCTGACAATATCGCAGTGGTGTATAAGGAGAATCGCTATACTTACAAGGAAGTCGACGAACTCAGCGACCGTATTGCTGGCTGTATTGCGAAGAAAGGACTGGGAGAGGAGGATGTTGTATCGGTATTGATTCCACGATGTGAGTGGATGGCCATTGCCTCCATCGGTGTCATGAAGGCCGGTTGCGCCTATCAACCTTTGGATCCTACTTATCCGAAGGAGCGTCTGAACTTCATGATGCAGGATGCCGGTGCCAAATTGCTCATTGCCGACGAAGAACTCAGAGACATCGTAGACGAGTATCAGGGCGACGTACTGCTGACGAAAGAACTGAAGCAGTTGCCGGCACTCGACGTGGCATTGCCCGAAGTAAAGCCCTCGTCGCTTTACATCATGCTCTATACGAGTGGTTCGACGGGTGTGCCGAAGGGATGCCAGCTCGTACACTCCAACTTGGTAGCATTTCTCCACTGGTATCATCGCTACTACGACCTCCAGTCTACGGATAAGGTGACTGCCTATGCCAGTTACGGTTTCGACGCCTGTATGTACGACATGTATCCGGCTCTTACACGTGGTGCCAGTGTCTATATCATTCCAGAGGAACTGCGTCTGGACTTGGTGGCACTGAACGACTATATAGAAAAGGAGCAGATTACCAACGCCTTTATGACTACGCAGGTGGCCTACCAGTTTGCTACCAGCATCGAAAACCACAGCCTGAAACATCTTACTACTGGTGGTGAGAAGCTGGCATCACTCACGCCTCCCAAGGGATATACGATGCATAACGCATACGGTCCGACGGAAACAACGATTCTCATAACCTGCCATCCGGTCACTGAGAAATTGAACAATATACCTATCGGTAAGTCACTAGATAATGCACGTCTCTATATTGTCGACCAGCAAGGGCATCGTCTGCCCGTGGGTGCTGCCGGAGAGCTCTGGGTAAGTGGTCCACAGGTGAGCCGAGGCTATCTGAACCGTCCTGAGAAGACGGCAGAAGTATATATCCCGAATCCTTTTACGGAGGATAAAAAGTATGCACGCATCTATAAGACTGGCGATATCGTGCGTTATTTGCCATCAGGTGATATCCAGTTCGTAGGCCGTCGCGACGGACAGGTGAAGATTCGTGGTTTCCGCATCGAGCTGAAAGAAGTAGAGGCCGTCATCCGTGAGTTCCCAGGCATCAAGGATGCTACTGTTCAGGCCTTCGACATGGAAGGCGAGGGTGCCGGTAAGTTCATTGCTGCCTATATCGTCAGCGACCAGCAGATTGATATTGAGGCACTGAACAACTTCATCCTTGATGAAAAACCGCCTTATATGGTGCCTGCCGTGACGATGCAGATTGAGAAGATTCCATTAAACCAGAATCAGAAGGTAAACAAGAAGGCACTGCCAAAGCCGGAAATGAAACAGGCTGTCGTGGAGGAGAGCAACGTGCCGATGAACGTGCTGGAGGAGGAATTGCATGAGATGATTGCTGCCATTGTGGGCAATCAAGAATTCGGCATTACCACGATTCTGGGCTATGCCGGCCTAACTTCTATCTCTGCCATCAAGTTGGCTGTGCAGATGCATAAAAAGTTTGGTATTGAGCTCGACGCCAAGTCGCTGGCGAAGACTGGTACTTTGCAGAGCATTGAAAACGAGATACTGAAGGGTTATCTAGAGGTAAGAGGTAAGGGGCAAGAGGTAAGAGATTACTCTCAGCCGCAGAACAATTCTCTCACCTCTCACCTCTCACCTCTCACCACTAACAGTGTTCCAGGTGTGTATTTCGAGTGCATGAAGAATCCGGTATCGACTATTTATAACATCCCTTATCTTCTGAACTATCCTGCTGGTGTCGAGGCAGAAAAGCTGGCCGATACTGTGAAGCAGGTTGTCGAAGCACACCCGGAGCTAAGCATCCATTTTGCCACTGAGGGCGATGCCATCGTGCAGACTCTGGCAGACAGCGTACCCGTGGAGGTGCCTGTTGTTGAGATGAGTGATGAGGCACTGGCGGCGTACAAGAATGAGTTCGTACAGCCGTTTAACTTGCAGAAGGCGCCTCTTTATCGGTTCAAGGTGGTGAAGACGCCGAGCGGAGTACACCTGCTGATGGATGTTCATCACTTGCTGTTCGACGGAGGTTCTGCCGACCTGCTGATTCGTCAGATTGGTACCGTGCTCGACGGTTCCCCCGTCGAGAAAGAAAGTTACACCTATCTCGACTTCGTCAACGACCAGCAAAAGGCTGAGGAGAGTGACGAGTTTAAGGCTGCCCAGCAGTTCTTTGCCGAGAAGCTGCAGACCTGTGAGGGTGGTAGTGAGATCCCTGCCGACCTGCCCAAGACGGATAAACAAGGCTTTATCGGTGAGGCAGTATGTCCGACCAATCTCGAGAAAGCGACAACCTTCTGCCGCGGACAGGAGATAACTCCTGCACATCTCTATCTTGCTGCAGCGACCTACGTCATCTCACGCTACACCAACAATCGCGAGATTTATATCAGCACCATTAGTAACGGACGCTCGAACCTCAAGATTGCGGATACGGTAGGTATGTTCGTAAACACTCTCGCCCTCGGTCTGAAGATTGACGACGTGACGGTGGCAGACTATCTGCGTCAGGTCAGCGATACCTTCGACAAGACCCTGCGCCACGAGGACTATCCGTTTGCACGCATCGCTGCCGACTATGGTTTCATGCCTGCCATCGCTTTCGCCTATCAGGTAGGTGTGCTGTCGCAGTACACCGTTGGCGGTCAGCCCATCGGTCAGGAGTTGCTTGAACTGAATGTGCCGAAGTTTAAGATCAACATCAAGATTGAGACGCGTGGTGTGGTAGTACAGTACGACGATTCACTTTACTCCGATGCTTTGGCGACGTCGTTGGCAGAAAGCATTGTGACCGTTGTTGAACGCATCATGGCAGCTCCCAATGCCAAGGTTCGCAAGCTCTCCATCATCAGCGAGCGACAGGAGGAGGCATTGAGCCATCTGCGCGAGGTAGGAACAGGCACGCCGCTGTTTAAGTTCTATCACGATGGTATTCCATACTATGCAGAGAAGCAACCGGACGTAAAAGCCCTGATTGCCTGCGATGCCACCTATACCTATCGCGAGATGGATATCATGACCAACCGCATTGCCAATGCTTTGCGCCAGCGTGGTGTTGAGCCTCGCAGTCGTGTGGCTCTCTTGCTGCCACGTACGTCGAGAGCCCTGCTCTCTGCTTTCGGTGTGATGAAGGCGGGATGCGCCTATATCCCTTGCGACCCCGAATATCCCACAGAGCGCATACAGCACATCTTGACCGACAGCCATGCAGCCTATATCATTACCACAGCGGATCGTGTCGGAGACTTTGGCAATGCCATTGATGTGGAGCAGCTGCTCTCCGCTGACAACAACAGTGCAACCATTGAGGCCGGCATCACTCCACAGGATCTCTGTTACCTGATCTACACATCAGGTTCTACTGGTAAGCCTAAGGGCGTGATGCTGCGTCATGAGAGTATCGTCAACTACCTCTATGCACATCCTGTCAACACCCATATACATGCTATAGCAGAGACGGTAAAGGCCTTGCTGTGTGTCACTACCATGTCGTTTGACATGTCGATGAAGGAGTATGGTGCTGCCTTGCTCAATGGTAAGACTGTGGTCTTTGCCAGTGAGGATGAGACCACCAATGCTGCATTGCTGGCAGACCTGTTCCGCCGTACTGGAGCCGACGCCATCAACGCCACGCCTTCCCGTATGCTGCAATATATGGAACTGCCTGCCTTCGTCGAGGCTATCGGGCAGTGTCATGTCATCATGTGCGGTGGTGAGAAATATGCTGACGGCTTGCTCGACAAGCTCCGCGCTGCAGCACCTCAGGCAAGAATATTCAATACGTATGGTCCTACGGAGATCACCGTTTCGTCCAACTGTAAGGAACTCACACATACCGACCGAGTCAGCGTGGGTCATCCGTTGCTCAACTACAAGGAATTTGTGGTCGACAGCGACGGCAACGAACTGCCGGTAGGTGTCGTTGGCGAGCTTTACATCGGCGGTATCGGTGTGGCAACAGGCTATAACGACCTGCCGGAGATGACTGCCGAACGTTTCATAGACTATCAGGGCGTGCGTATCTATAAGTCGGGCGACTATGCTCGCTGGACAGAAGAGGGCGATGTCGTCATCCTCGGTCGTACGGACAACCAAATCAAACTGCGTGGCCTGCGTATCGAGCTGGGTGAGGTGGAAGCCGCACTGGCTGCTGTCGAAGGCATGAAGAACGTGGTGGTGAAGATTGGAAAGATCAAGGGTATTGAACATCTCTGTGCCTATTTCACTGCCGACCGTCCCATAGACATCACGGCACTGAAAGCCGAACTGGGCAAGACGCTGACCAAATACATGGTTCCTACGGCTTACCTGCAATTAGACAAGATGCCGTTGACGCCCAATGGCAAGACCGATGTCAAGTCGCTGCCAGAACCACAACTGGCACTCAGTGGCGACTACGAGGCACCTGCGAACGATACGGAGCGTGCCTTCTGCGACATCTTCGCCAATATTCTGCAACTGGATCGCGTGGGTGCTACTGACAATTTCTTCGAACTCGGTGGTACATCGCTCGTCGTCACTCGTGTCATCATCGAGGCCGACAAGGCCAATCTCCATGTGTCGTATGGTGAGGTATTTGCCAATCCCACACCACGCCAGTTGGCATGCCTGATTACGGGTGAGGCCGTCGATTCGACAAAGCCAAAGGAGGACGACCCTGTTGCCAATTTCGACTATACTGCCATCAACAACCTCTTGCAGCGTAACACGCTGGGATTCTTCCGCATGGGCGAGCGTCAGTCGTTGGGCAATATTCTGATTACCGGTGCTACAGGCTATCTGGGTATCCATATCCTGCGCGAGCTGATTGACAGTGATGCTCCTCATATCTATTGTCTGGTGCGTGGCAAGAGCCAGGAAGCAGCAGAGAGTCGCCTGCGTACATTACTATTCTATTATTTCGCCCAGTCTTTCAAGGAGTTGTTTGGGAAGCGACTGCACATAGTCCTGGGCGATGTGACAGAAGATCTGACAGAAAAATGTTCAATGTTCAATGTTCAATGTTCAACGTTGTTCAACTGTGCTGCCGTAGTGAAGCACTTCTCAGAAGGTACTGAGATTGAGGACGTCAATATCGGAGGTGCCCAGCGGTGTGTTGACTTCTGTATTAAGACAGGAGCTAAGCTCATCCATATCTCCACCGCTAGTACCCGCGGTCTCTGGGTAGGCGAGATTAAGGACGAGGTATTTACTGAACAGCGCCTCTACATGGGTCAGTATCTGGGCAACCAGTACATCTATTCGAAGTTCATGGCTGAGCGGCTCATCCTCGATGCTGTTGCCCTCCATGGCCTCAATGCAAAGATCATGCGTGTGGGTAACCTTGCCGCTCGCTCCACCGATGGTGAGTTCCAGGCTAATTTCTCCACCAACTCGTTCATGGGTCGCATCCGCATCTACAATATGCTCGGTTGCTGTCCTTACGCTATGCGCAACAAGCGTGTGGAGTTCTCGCCCATCAATGAGGTGAGCCAAGCCATCGTATTGCTGGCCCAGACGCCCAAGGAGTGTGTCGTATTCCATCCCTACAATATCCACGGCCAGTTCCTTGGCGACGTACTCTCTGGTCTTACCAGTGTCACGGGCGGCATCCGCTTCGTCGAGCAGGAGGAGTTCCAAAAGGCGATGGACGAGGCAGGACAAGACCCGCAAAAGGCCAAGCAGATGGCAGCCTTGCTCGCCTATAAGGACATGGCTCACGGTCAGACCACTGCCGATGTCCAGCGCGACAACGACTATACCACTCAGGTGCTTTACCGACTGGGATTCGAATTCTCGCCCACGTCATGGGACTATGTAGAGCGCATGCTCACCACCATCGGCGGCTTCGGATTCTTTGACTAAAGACAAAGTGTGCCACACTTCGCGAAGTGTGGCACACTATCTTTGAGTAAATATCAACAAGATGAATCAAACAGAAAGAAAAGAGTTCAATAAAGTTTATTGGCGATTCTTATGGTCGGCTATCTTGATTGCCCTTTCCGGCTGTCTGGGTAATGTCGTCGATGCCATCATCGTAGGTAATCTGATTAGCGAGGATGCTGTCAGTGCCATCAATCTGACGCGTCCTGTGGTACAGTTTATGTACACGCTGAATATGCTTCTTGCCACAGGAGCAGGCATATTGGTGGGGGTGGGAATCGGTAAGAAGAACATGCCTCGTGCGGCCTATTTCTATACCCTGTCAATGGCGGCATGCCTGATTGTAGGACTGCTCATTACTGCTGCAGGGCTGTTCTGTCCAGGTACTGTCACAGGTTGGTTGTGCAACAATGCCCACCTCTACCAGCTGACATTCGAATATCTGAGTATTATGTTGTTAGGCGCGCCTGCTTATATGGTGATGTGGGCACTCTCAACGATGGTGGGTGTCGATGGCAGTCCACGACTGGTCTCCATTGCCATTCTGATAGATAACGCCGTCAATCTGTCACTCGACATTGTCTTTATCCAGTTCTTTGGATGGGGCATCGCAGGCTCTTCGTCGGCTACCATCATAGGCCACGTGGTGGGTATTGTCATCATGTTTTGGCATTTCCGCTACAAGGACAACCACCTCCAGCTGCTATTCAGGGATGTGGAATTGAAATTAAAGAACGCTTTCTCACAGATTATCTCTCAGGGCGCACCGCTGGCCATAGCCTCTGTCTGTCTGACACTTCTGCCGCACCATCCAGTCGTTGGGGGCCATTCAGGTGGGCAAGGGCGACAACGAGGCCTTCAGTCTGGTGTTGCGCAAATCGTTCTCGTTCATCACTGCGGCCATGATTATCATCTGCATCGTTGTATGGGTTGATCCGAATGTCATCTCACGTCTTTTCGGAGCCAGCAATCCCGATATTCTTGCTGAGAGCAATCATGCCTTACGCATCTTCTCACTGAGTTTCATCCCCTTCTGCTATATCTATGTCATCATGATTGTCTATAAGCTCTATGCCCATCATCGCATGGCCCTTTTCATTTCCTTCGCCCTGTCGTTGACGGTCATTCCCGTGCTTTGGCTCGTGTCGCACTTTGCTCCCGAATTGCTGTGGTACAGCTACCTCATTGCCTATGCCATTGAGGCACTGTTCATCGTGATCATCCATCGCATGAGCCATTTGAAGTTCGAGTTGAAAACTGAAAAGTAAGACGAAGAAGTAACAATTGTAAGGAACATCATATCTCAACTAAAAACGTAAGCTTATGAAAGTCGGAATTCCAAAAGAGATCAAGAACAATGAGAATCGTGTGGGCATGACGCCTGCTGGTGTGGCAGCCATGACGGCCAGAGGACACGAAGTGTTTGTGCAACATACTGCTGGCGACGGCAGTGGATTCTCAGACGATGAGTATGTGGGTGCCGGAGCGAAAATCTTGCCTACGATTGAGGACGTTTATCGTGAGGCAGAGATGATTGTGAAGGTAAAGGAACCCATCGAGCCGGAATATAATCTGGTGAGGAAGGGCCAGTTGCTGTTCACCTATTTCCATTTTGCCTGCGAGAAGGAGCTGACGGATGCCATGCTGAAGAGCAGCGCAATCTGTCTGGCCTACGAGACGGTGCAGTTGCCGAATGGTACACTACCCCTATTGCAGCCCATGAGTGAGGTGGCAGGCCGAATGGCTACGCTGAATGGTGCCTACTATCTGCAAAAAACGAAAGGCGGCAAAGGCAAACTGATTAGTGGTGTGCCTGGCGTAAGTCCAGCAAAGGTGCTGGTGCTTGGCGGTGGTGTGGTAGGCGAAGCTGCTGCCCGCATGGCGGCAGGTTTGGGAGCTGATGTGACGATAGCCGACATCTCGCTGCCCCGTCTGCGCCAGCTCGACATCGAGACGCCCGCCAATGTACATACGCTGTTTAGCTCGTCGCACAATATCCGTCAACAATTGCCTACGGTGGATATCGTCATTGGTAGCGTGCTCGTACCTGGCGACAAGACGCCTCATCTGATTACCCGCGATATGCTGAAGATCATGGAGCCAGGAACGGTACTGGTAGATGTGGCCATCGACCAGGGCGGATGCTTCGAGACGTCACGTCCTACGACACATAGCGAACCTGTATATATAGAAGAAGGCATCGTGCACTATTGTGTGGCCAACATCCCCGGAGCAGTGCCCAACACCTCGACGCTGGCCCTCACCAATGCCACGCTGCGTTATGCACTCAGCTTGGCAGACAAGGGATGGCGTAAGGCTTGCCAGGACGACAGTTCACTGGCCAAGGGCCTGAATATTGTAGAGGGGAAAGTGGTCTTCAAGGCCGTAGCCGACGTATTCGGCCTGCCTTACGAACCTCTGGCGTTGTAATCCATCATAGAAAAAGAAGCCCGTGTGGGCTTCTTTTTCATTCTAATTCTTTATAATCTTTAAGCTCTGCCGATGACCTTTGGCATCGGTGGTGCGCATGATGTAGGTTTCGTGCGACTGCATGGTGGTGACCTGACGACCATCGAGGGTGAAGAATTCGCGACGGACGATAGGCAGTTCTCTCTTTGAGAGTGTGGCGTTGCGAGGGCTGTTAGCTATTGGCTGTTGGCTGATGGCCGTAGCGGCGTCAGTAGTGATGATAATGCCAAAGCGCTGGGTCCATTGGGTCTCGCCATCGTTGATGGTGACATCGATACCATAAATGCCAATAGCATCGGGCTGCAGGGCGCTGACCTCCAACTGTGAACCATCCACACTTGCTGTATAGACGCCGTTAGGCAGCACGTTAACTGTATAGGTGGGTGTAACAGTGTTTTTGTTCTGACCGTAGAAACCTGCAAAGTAGGACTTGAGGTCGAGCATTGCCGAACCATTAGACTGTATCATGACGTATGGATGGGCCATGAAGTCGAGGTAGTCCTCCAGGAGTGTCCATCCGTCGTGGTCGGGATCATCGTTATGGTTAGCGATATTGGGGTCGCTACCGATGGTCTTCTCCCACCAGTCTGGCATACCATCCTGATCGGTATCCCAGTCGGCAGTGCGATGCTCCTCGGGCCATTCCTCCCAACCGCCATTGGCAGCATCGGTGATGTCGGCCTCGTTGTCAATTTCACCCTTGATATTCGACTTCGAGCCCTTGTAGGTCCAAGTGCCGTCGAGCGTTTCGCGAACGTTACGCACGTGTTGTTCGTCGCGCATGGGCATGGTGGCACCGGCATAGCTAGTCACAATCTTCATGGCATCCTTGGCAGTATGGATTTCAGCATAGGATGGGAACAGTGGCTCATTGACCAGATATTCATAGTCGGTAGGAACATAGCCGGTTGCCGTATAAGTGTCGCCTCTTTTATCATAAGACAGTGTGTGATTCTTGTTCTCACGGATGTTGCCACTGACATATCCCGTATTGGTTCGGTTGTCAGCTACGTCGGTAGGTAGTTCAAATTGCATGATAAAGAGCTCTGTACGCTTGGTGTCCGCTCCCATCTTGTAATAGTTGTTCACGAAGTTCACGGCGTGGCAGTTGCCGTCGGTAGTGCGTCCGTTCCAATTGTAGCAGACGTTATTGAAGATATCCAGTCCACCGATGGGTCGGTTCTGACCATCCATGCCACCACCCATCGACCAGTTACGACCGTTGCAGTTCACTAGCAGGTTGTGATG
Organism: uncultured Prevotellaceae bacterium; assembly: GCA_900318885.1. GTDB lineage: Bacteria > Bacteroidota > Bacteroidia > Bacteroidales > Bacteroidaceae > Prevotella. Next base: position 16,318 of record ONMN01000040.1, read on the forward strand.
CCACGAACCGATGCGTCCGTCAATAGTAGCCGCAAAACCATGGTTCTTGCCATCCTCATAGTTTTTATGACCAGCAATACCGAGTGCCTCGCTGATGACGCTATACTGAAACGAGATGTTCTGCGCACCACGACCAGATACCGTCTCATCAGTTCCCCAAGCAGCCGTGCAGTGGTCAACGATGGCATGGTCGGCACCCGACATACCCATAGCGTTACCCGTATTTTCGCCATAGACACCCAGTCCACGCTTGAAGCGGACATGGCGTGCAATGACATCGCTACCAATGTTGATGTTCGACGACTTGATGCAAATACCCTTGCCTGGAGCGGTCTGTCCGGCAATGGTGGCGTAGGGTTGGGTGAAATACGATTCAAAGTCAAGTTCGATGATGCCGCTGACGTCAAACACGATATATCGCGGACCTTTCATCGTCACCAGTCCGTAGAGCAGCGAGCCCTCGACATCCTTGCTGCCGCTGAGGTTCGTCACGTGATACACCTGTCCACCACGGCCACCGATGGCATAACGGCCATAGCCTTCAGCCTTGGGGAAAGCCAGATGACAGGGCTTACACGTCCATGCCTTGCCGCGATGGACGTTGCCGTCGCTGTCCACTTCATCGACGCGCCACCAGTATTGTTGCAGGGCATAGAGATCCGTCTTGACGTATTCCGTCGCCGTACCTTCATATTCGTACGTGTCAGACGTCGCCACCTGGGTGGAGTCGGTGCCGAATACCAACTTATGACTGACGGCACCTGGGGCTGCCAGCCACGAGAAGTGGATGGTGCCATCCTCCGTACCGGCATGGAAGTCATGGTTTTCGGGCTGTGGGTCGGTGGCTACCATCGCCACGGCATCAAACTCCAAGCCGTTGAGCATCATACGCGTATTAGTATAGGCAACACCCGCCTCCAACTTAGTGGTATAGGTAATGACGACGGGCTGTCCTTCAGTGACATTGAACGTGATAAACGACGTGCCGGCCTCCAGCGTACTTTGGGCTGCAGAGGTGAATTTCTGACCAGTGGCCACCACTGTACCATCGACGCTGATATCTATGTCGGGCTGTACTTGATTCTTGTCAGAGTTGTTGTGGTAGGCCTTCAATGAGTGCTGACCAGGGGTGAGACCTGTAATAGTCAGTATGAGCGATGTAGAAGCATCAGTAATGGGTGTGAGGTTGCCGTCCACAAGATTCGTTGCCAGCACTTCGTCGGCAATGACACGCAGACCATTGGTCTCCACATCGGTCTTGTTCCAGTTGCTGCCCACTGCCGAGGCGGCACCACCAGCCGAGATGGTGATGGTGACACCATTGTCAAAAGTCTTCGTGTCGCTCGTGGCACGCGGAACGGCCCATGAGATGTAGTTCAGTTCCGTGTCCTTACCGGGAGTCGTTTTACCTGGCAGGTCGAAGTCAATGTTTTGTGCCATTGCCGTCGAGGCCAACAGCATACTGCTAAGAGCTAAAAGTAGATTTGTTTTCATCATTATTCGTCGTTTTGTATTTGTTTTGGCTGCAATTTTTTGCAAAGATACGAAAAAACCACCTATTTGAGGTGGAAAATACGCTCAAAAGAGGGGAAAATTGCATCAAATGGTATTAAACGTGCTGATAAAAGCTGTCAAAATCAAAAATATTTCATATCTTTGCACCAAACTATTAAGAGATAAGACAAACGAAAACGAAAACAAATCGGAAAAATGAAACAACATTGGATTTTAGCTTTTTGCAGTTGGCTGTTGGCCATGGGCTTACATGCAGAAATTGCGAGGTCAGAAAACTACCCCTATCGTTCAGACTATTTGTGGCTGACAGTGCCCAACCATGCCGACTGGCTCTACAAGACGGGCGAGCGGGCAAAGGTGGAGGTGACGCTATGCCGCTATGGCGTGCCACAGGACGTAGAGGTAAAGTACGAGATAGGGCCCGACATGATGCCTGCGACAGAGCAGGGACGGGTGATGCTGAAAGGAGGAAGAGCCACCATCGACATGGGTACGATGCGCAAGCCCGGATTCCTTGACTTACGACTGACGGCCACGGTAGAGGGTAAGCGGTATGACCACCACGTAAAGGTGGGATTCCAGCCGGAACAGCTGAAGCCATACACGAAGAATCCTGCCGACTTCGACAGCTTCTGGAAGCGTAACCTGGACGAAGCCCGCAAGACGCCCATACACGTGGAAAGCAAGCGGGTGGAGGCGTACTGCACCGACGGCACGGACATGTATCTGCTGAAGATAAAGACCGACAGCCACCATTACGTCTACGGATACCTGTCGAAGCCAAAAGCCACAGGTAAACACCCCGTGGTATTATGTCCACCGGGTGCTGGCATCAAGACCATCAAGGAACCCATGCGCAACCTGTACTACGCGCAGAACGGGTTTATTCGTCTGGAAATGGAGATCCACGGACTAAACCCCGAAATGACTGCCGAGCAGTTCAAGGAGATTACCACCGCCTTCGACTATGAAAACGGCTACCTGACGAACGGACTGGACGATAAGGATAACTACTATATGAAACACGTGTATGTGGCCTGTGTGCGTGCACTGGACTACCTGTGTTCGCTACCCGAATGGGACGGACGAAACGTCTTTGTGCAGGGAGGCAGTCAAGGTGGTGCGCTGTCGCTGATAACAGCAGGGCTAGATCCGAGGGTGACGGCTTGCGTTGCCAACCATCCCGCACTGGCCGACATGGCAGGCTATCTGGACAACCGTGCTGGCGGCTATCCGCACTTCAACCGCCTGAAAGGCATGCTGACGCCCCAGAAGGTAGAGACGATGGCATATTACGACGTGGTGAACTTCGCCCGTCGCATCACGTGTCCCGTATACCTGACGTGGGGCTATAACGACAACGTCTGCCCACCCACCACGAGCTTCATCGTATGGAACGTGATAACAGCACCGAAAGAGTCGCTCGTCACACCAGTGAATGAACACTGGACGAGCAGCGACACGAACTACGGTCAAATGGAGTGGCTGAAAAAGCACACAAAGTGAATAACAAAAACGGGCTCCCGAAAGGAAGCCCGTTTTGTTTAAACCACATAAAATCAGTTTGTTTCCTTAGGGAAGGCTGATAGCCTCTGACGGACAAACGTCAGCGCATGTGCCGCACTCTGTGCAAACATCGGGGTTGATTGAATACTTGTCGCCCTCAGAATTACGTATGCCATAATGTTATAAAATTAAATTGTTTAACTTAAAATACTTACTAAAAGTGATGCAAAGGTAAGAAAAAATTCGAATCATACCTAATTTATGGTAGGAAAAATGCTGTTTTCTGCTTAATTTATACGTTATCGAAATAATAAAATGGAGATAAATGACGTTATAATAGAGTATATGAAACGAAGATTATCGATATTGACTATCATGATAGTCTGCTCGCTGGCGGCAGTCGGACAGATTGACCGTCGCGTGCAGAACAAGCCGTATGTTGACCTGCGGCCACTGCATTTTGGTATTCTGGTAGGTCTGAATATGCAGGACATAGAGTTTGAGAATGTCGGTCCCCAGACGATTACCTACGAGGACGGATCAGTGCATAACGAACTCGTAGTATGTGATGCCGACAAATGGAATCCGGGATTCAGCGTAGGTGTGTTGGCGGAATGGCGACTGAGCGACCATTTCTCGCTGAGGTTTACGCCCCAGATGCACTTCGGCGCAAAACACCTGACATTCCTCAACATGAAGCAATTGGACGCTGAGGGTCGGCCGTTCTCGCAGACGCAGGATTTGAAGAACACCTACGTGTCGCTGCCCATTGACCTGAAGTTTGCCGCACCACGCTGGAACAACCACCGTCCGTACATCATGGCGGGCATCAACCCCGTGATGAACCTGACGGGCGGCGACTCAGACATGGTACGTCTGAAACGCTACGACACGATGGTGGAAATAGGTCTGGGCTGCGACTTCTATCTGCCGTTCTTCAAACTGATTCCGGAATTGAAGTTCTGTTTCGGACTGACCAATGTGCTGGACACGAATCACAAAAACGAGCTGCGCGATGATAACCTCAAGGCCTATGCAGGCAGTGTCAGCAAAGCGCAGTCGAAGATGATTGTCCTGACGTTCTATTTCGAATAAAAATCGATGACCATTTTTCCCACGAAGATGGCAGCTTTGCCGTTTTGGTCGACAGGAACCTGACGACCATCGAGATTCGGTTCGTATTGCAATTCAGTCATATAGGTATGGGTGTGTCCACCCAGCACGAGGTCGATATTGCGCGAACCATGAATCATATATTGGTCGTCCTCACCGCGATTGTTGTTCCAGCCTAAGTGGGAGATGCAGATAACCATGTCGCACTTCTTTTCATCTTTCAGCATGGTGGCCGTCTCGAGGGCAACTTGGGCGGGGTCGAGATATTTTACTCCTACACAGAGCTTGTCGGCAACCAGTCCGCGCATCTTCGGACAAACGGCAAAGACACCGATTTTCAGTCCGTTGCGCTTGATGATGATCCAGGGTTTCGTCACACCCTCCATCGGTGTACCCGTGAAGTCGTAGTTCGTGCAAAGGATGGGGAAGTTGGCCTTACGGAACATCTGAGCCATGTTCTCCAGTCCGAAGTCGAATTCGTGATTGCCGATGGTCGAGGCGTCGATGCCCATCAGGTTCATCAGTCCTATCTCCACATCACCTTTGAACATGGTGAAATAGGCCGAGCCCTGGAAGAAGTCGCCCGAGTCGAAATACAACAGGTCGGGATGTTTGGCGCGTTCCTCTTTTAACATGGCAAGACGTCGGAGGAAGCCTCCACGTCCTGCCTTCATCGTATCGGGCAGCTGACTGCTAAGGGGATATATCTGCGAATGGGTGTCGTTGGTGTGCAGAATGACCAACTGCTTATGTTTCTTGGCTTGGCCGCTGAGTGCCAGCAGCAACATTATTATTATAATAGGTGTACGTTTCATAATGCTCATCGTTTTACTCTTTTACTTTTTTACCGTTATTCGTCCCTCAATTTCTGCGTCCACGTCCCTACCCTGTTTGGCCATCTCGCGGAAATAGTTCATAATGATGAAACGCGTATTGTTCGACGTTTCCTTCGGAGCATGGAAGTCTCGGGCTTTCTTGAAAGCCTCCAACTTATCGGTACCCCCAAGGAGATAGTCGATACTTGCAACGCGATAGTCGCGCTGGGGATCGACAGGTTCGCCGTTAATCGTCAGGGACTCCATTTGATAGTCTTTCGTAATAACCATGCGCACGGAACTGCTGACACCCTCGCCACCCACAGAGGCTATCTGACGGAACAGATCCAGCACGTCGCTGCCACTTAACGTCGCGAAGGCAATCTTGTTTTCAAACGGCGCGATATCGAGTATGTCGCCATAGGTCACTTCGCCCTTGGGCAGAGTAGCACGAACACCACCCATATTGTAAATGGCAAAGTCGGGCTGTTCGTTGTAATCCTTTGCCGCCCAAACCAAAATGTCGGAAAGCAGATTCGACAGCGTTCCCTCAGGCCGCTGGGCCGTCATATACTTGGCAGAACGGCCAACGACGGGTCCCATGACACTATCGACCACATGTTTATAGGGTTTCATAAACTCAGCAGCCTGTACATCAGGCTGTGCATCGTAACGGCTGTCAATGAGGATACGCGTACGTTGAATACCCGCGACCTCGTAGTGTGACCGACAGCCCGCGACCAGCATCATCGTGGCCAAAACGGGTAATAAAAGTGTCTTATTTTTCATATTTTCAGGTTTTTATGGTGCAAAAATACAAAAAAATAATAAAAAAACACCATGCAGAAGCAAATTTTTCACTTTTCCCTTTTCCCTTTTCACTTTTTTTTGTACCTTTGCAGCCGCTTTCCGCGTAATCGCTGGCAGGAAGTCTCGAGAGGCCTGTTATGTTGCGCATGGAACGATACAACAATTTTAAACGTTTAAAAAGAAAATGGATTTAATTAAAGTTGCTGAAGAAGCATTTGCAACCGGCAAGCAGTTCCCAGAGTTCAAGGCTGGTGACACTATCACTGTCGCTTACAAAATTATCGAGGGTTCTAAGGAGCGTATCCAGCTCTATCGTGGCGTAGTCATCAGAACAAGGTTGGTAAGGTTCGTCGCTCTAAGCTTTACTATCTGCGTAAGCTTACTGGTAAGGCTGCTCGTATTAAGGAGAAGCGCAGCGGTGCCCGTGCTACTGCTGAGTAATCTCAGACGAGACCTGCACGACATAAAAAGAGATACTTCACGATTGAGGTATCTCTTTTTTCTTTTCTTATTCTGCAATATTCCAAATTTATTTTGTACCTTTGCAGGCAGAAACAAAAAATAGCATAACAATATGAAAGAATTAGCACTTAAGTACGGATGCAATCCCAATCAGAAGCCCTCGCGAATCTTTATGACGGAGGGTGAGTTACCCATCGAAGTGATTAACGGCCGTCCTGGCTACATCAACTTCCTCGACGCACTGAATGCGTGGCAGTTGGTGAAGGAACTGAAAGCTGCCACTGGTCTGCCCGCCGCAGCTTCGTTCAAGCACGTAAGTCCTGCAGGCGCTGCTGTCGGTCTGCCCCTGAGCGACACACTGAAGAAGATTTATTTTGTGGACGACATCAAGGGATTGGACGACAGCCAGATTGCTTGTGCCTATGCCCGTGCCCGTGGTGCTGACCGCATGTCGAGTTATGGTGACTTCGTAGCATTGAGCGACACGTGTGACGCTACGACGGCCCTGCTGTTGAAGCGCGAGGTGAGTGATGGTGTCATTGCCCCCGACTATACCGCTGAAGCCATCGAGATTCTGAAGGACAAGCGCAAGGGTACATATAATGTTATCAAGATTGACCCCACATACAAGCCTGCTCCCATTGAGACCAAACAATGCTTTGGTGTGACCTTCGAGCAGGGAAGAAATGAAATCAAGCTGGACGATCCTGCCTTGTTTGAGAACATCCCCACACAGAACAAGACCTTCAGTGCCGAGGCTAAGCGCGACCTGATTATCGCACTAATTACGTTGAAATATACGCAGTCGAACTCTGTTTGCTACGTGAAGGACGGACAGGCTATTGGTATTGGTGCTGGTCAGCAGAGCCGTATTCACTGTACACGTCTGGCAGGTAACAAGGCTGATATCTGGTGGTTGCGCCAGCATCCGAAAGTGATGGCATTGCCCTTCAAGGAGGGTATCCGTCGTGCTGACCGCGACAATACCATCGATGTATATATTTCTGAGGACGAGCACGACGACGTATTGCGCGACGGTGCCTGGCAGCAGTTCTTCACCGAGCAGCCTGAGGTATTGACCATGGCTGAGAAGAAGGAATGGATTGCCAAGAATACCAAGGTGGCGCTGGGATCGGATGCCTTCTTCCCCTTCGGCGACAACATTGAGCGTGCCCACAAGAGTGGTGTAGAGTTCATCGCCCAGGCTGGTGGCTCAGTTCGCGACGATCATGTTATTATGACCTGCGACAAGTACGGTATTGCTATGGCCTTCACGGGCGTCCGTCTATTCCATCATTAATCATTATGGCTACAGGAGAGAAAGATTTCCAAGACATCTTGGTGAATGGCATTTCGTTTGGTCGTGGTGGTGGTCCTCGCAAAGAGGAGGACAAAGTGAAAACCAAGGCCAAGAAGAAAAAATATATTACTGGTGCTCACGGTAGTGGCTCTGCCAAGCAGAAGGCCAAATACCGTGAGCAACGGGCCAACAGGCATAAGAAGTAAGATTAAAGAACAAAACTACTGACGATATGAGAAAACTACTACTATTATTATTGTTTACCGAGGTAACCACGATGGTTTCCGCCCAAAAATATGTGGGTGGGGATATCTCGATGCTCACCAAGTATGAAAATGCCGGTGTGGTCTATAAAGACAAAAATGGCAACGCCGTACAACCCCTACCCTTTTTCAAGGAACAGGGACTGAACGCCATGCGCGTACGCCTGTTCGTCGACCCTTCGCAAGACAACGACAAGGCCGTATGTCAGGACCTTGAATACGTCAAGGCTTTGGGTAAGCGCATCAAAGACCAGAGAATGGCTTTCATGCTCGACTTCCACTATAGCGACACATGGGCAGACCCAGGGAAGCAGTGGACTCCCGATGCATGGAAGACGCTGTCCGACGCCGAACTCTACGAAAAGATTTACGAGTACTCCAAAGACTGTCTGCAACAGTTGAAGGATGCTGGCGCCACACCCGACTTCATCCAGACGGGTAACGAGATCAGCTATGGCATGATGTGGGGTACAAAAGCTGCTGTCGGCAGTAACACTGTCAACCGTTGTTACACCAACTCTCCTGAAGCCAACTGGACTCGTTTCTTCAATCTGCTGAAGAAAGCTGGTCAGGCCTGTCGCGAGGAGTGTCCCAACGCGAAGATTATCATCCATAGCGAGCGTACACCCAAGCCCAGCGTACTGACAGACTTCTTTGACCGCATGAAGAATGCAGAAATCGACTACGACATCATTGGACTGAGTTATTATCCAGAGCATCATGGCAATCTAGCCACGCTGGAGACTGCGTTGACATCTCTGGAGAATAAGAACTACGGCAAGGACATCATGATTGTAGAAACAGGCTACAGCTATGCATGGAGCATTGGCGGTGAATACGACTATACAGTTACCTATCCATATACGGAAGAAGGTCAGCGCCAGTTCACAGCCGACCTCATTGCGAAACTGAATGGACACAGCAGTGTGAAGGGACTCTTTTGGTGGTGGCCCGAGGATAACGGCAACAAAGGTGTCACTAGCAGCTGGTGGAATGCTGCGCTCTACAATCACAATACTGGTCAACCCTATGCCGCCTTCTACGAGTTGAAGAACTTCAATGACGGAAGTGCAGGGATGCAAATTGTCAGAAGTACAGACAACAAAGATGGTGCTTGGTACACGCTGGATGGTCGCAAACTGAACGGCACGCCACAAACGAAAGGCATCTATATCAAAAATAACCAGAAAATAATAGTCCGCTAACGTTTAGCGGACTATTTTCTTTTTTAGAAGGTCAGGTCTTTACCTCGATAGAATTCCAACAGGGCATGTTGGTAAAGGTTCTCGTAGCGGGCCTGTACAAGGTCGGACTCGGACTTGAGGTAGGTATTCTTTGACTCGTTGAACTCAGTGATAGTCGCCTTGCCGTTCTCATATTTCGCTTGCATCAGATTGAAGGCAGTCTGCGTATTCTTTACCGCTTCAAGCGACGACTGCTCCTTCGACAGTGCATTCAGAGTGTTGTAATATACCTTCTGGATCTCCTGATAGAGCGTCTTCTTGGTGTTGTCGAGTTGCAACTGCTGATTCTCGCGTTGGATTTTCGCCGTGCGGATGCTGTTACGCGTCTGGAAACGGTTGAAAATGGGGATATTCAGGTTCAGACCGATGTATTGCGAGAAGTTATTCCTCAGCTGTGTACTGAAATTGTCGGACTTGAAACCGCTGGTAGTGTAGTAGTTCGTGCCCATACCGCCACTGAGCGAGAGCGTGGGGTAATAACCTGCGCGAGCAATCTTAATGTTATGCTCGGTGCCTTTGAGTTTCAGTTGCTGAGCAGCAATCTCTGGTTTGATGCCAAGTGCCTCGGCGTAGATGATGTCGGGAGAAGGGATGGCGGCAGCGATATCGGCAGAGACATCGGCAAGTTCAGGACGAACGACGGAGAATCCGTCGGGCGTAGGAAGCTCGAGGAGCTGTGTGAGGGTGAGGATAGCCAACCGCGTGTTGTTGTCAGCTTGGGTCGCTAAAAGACGACTGTTGGCGAGTGTCGCGCGCTGCTGGGATAGTTCCGATTCAGAAGCCTTGCCGTTTTTGACGAATGCCTGGAGACGCACGACCTGCATGGAATCGATGTCGATTTGACGATGTGCGACTTCGGAAATCTCCATGTCGTAAAGGATTTGCACGTATGCCTGTGCCACCTTCATACGGATGTCGTTTTTGGCCTTCTCAAGGTCAGCGGTAGCAGCCTCGAGATTCAGTTGGTTCAATTTGATCTGATTGGGAATCTGGAATCCCGTGAAGAGCGGCATATTGGCACCCAGTTGGAGCGACGTCGACGACGTGTTGGTGTTGGAATAGGTGTTATCAGCCGTCAAACCGCGACCGAACGAGAAGTTCTGGTTCAGACTGGCACTGACGTCCGGGAGGCGGGAGTTACGGGATGTGCTCAGCTGAACCTCCTGCTGACGACGCTGGTTTTCCTGTTGCTTGATGGGGATGCTGTGCTCGATGGCGTAGTCACAGCACTCACGGAGGCTCCAAGCCTTTTGGGCACTGGCTGCACTAAAGCCAACTGAAGCAACTATGAACGATAGAATATACTTTTTCATAACCGTTTACTTTTCTTTATCATCAGTTACAATCTCTGGGCCGCGAACCTTGTCTTTAGCCGTGATGCCCTTCTTAATCTCGATATTCACACCGTCAGAGAGTCCGGTCTCCACATAGGTACGATCGTAGGTTTTGTTTTTGCCCTCGCCTTTGACAACATACACAAACGTGCTGTCGCCACTGAACTCGATGGCACTCTCAGGGATGCTCAGCACCTTGTCTGCATGTGAGAGGACGATTTCGGCATTGGCACTATAGCCAGAACGGAGATGACCAGACTTGCCACCGACAGAATCAGCGGGCACTGTGACAGCAGCCTTGATTTCGAACTGATTCGCACCATTGCTTTCCACTGCCTTTGGCGAGATGTACTCGAGGGCGGCGTCGAACGACAGGTCCTGTAAGGCACCGATGGTAATCTTCATCGGCATACCGCTGACAAGCTGTCCGACTTCGGTCTCGTCGATATTACCGCGGAAGATCAAGTCCTTCATATTCGCAACAGAGGCAATGGTGGTTCCATCGTTGAAAGTATTCGAGAGAATAACGGAGTTACCGACCTTGACAGGAATATCAAGGATGACACCACTGATGGTAGAACGGACGAGCGTAGACGAGGCCTTGGCATTTGACTTCGACACACCATCGCGCACCACTTCGAGGGCATCCAGAGCAGCCGACTTCTCATGTTGAGCCTGAGTCAGCTTTATCTTTGTCTTATCATACTCATCGGCACTCACCAACTTCTGGTTGAAGAGGTTCTCTTCACGCTGGAAGTCAATTTCAGCCTGTTTCAGGTTGATATCTGCCAGACGCACACGCATCTCGGCACTCGACAACTGGGCCATATCGGGAATTACCTTCACCTTGGCAATCACATCGCCAGCATTCACATAGTCGCCTGGCTCCTTCAACAATTCAGAGATGATACCAGAGATCTGCGGCTTGATATTGACCTCGTTGCGGGGCTCAATCTTACCAGTGATGATAGTCGTCTTCTGGATGTTCTCAGTCGTGGGGGTAAACTCGTTGTAGACAACTTCCTTGGGTTGGCTCTTCTGCCACAGGAACACGAATGTTCCGATGAAAATCAGCGCGATAATGGCGGCGATAATCAGTTTGCTGTACTTTTTCATATCTTGGTTGTTTTTTATTGTTATCATTTTGGGGGTGTCAGCGACAAAATCGCTGACCACACTATTATTCATCACGCATGGCGTCGACGGGCTTGATACTCATTGCTCGGGCGGCTGGGGCAAGACCCGCGAGAACACCCATAGTGGACACGACGAGGGCTGCGAAGATGGCCGTCCAGAAACCAATCTGGAAGTGGGCCGCGACAATGCCGTCCTCCGTATTACCCAATTCGAGCATCTGCAGGATGAGCACTCCGAAGAGGATACCGCTCATACCCGCCACCAGTGTCAGTACAATACTCTCGGAGATAATCTGCGACAGTATCATCCTCGGCGTAGCACCGATAGCACGACGGATGCCAATCTCAGTGGTTCGCTCACGTACAGTCACCATCATGATGTTCGACACGCCGATAGCGCCTGCCAGCAAGGTTCCCAGACCTACGAGCCAGATGAGGAAGTTGACGCCCTTAAAGAGGTTGTCAAGCATCTGGAAGAGCACCTCCGTGTTGAAGACCATAGCGCCCTGTTCATCGGTAGGGTCAATGGTGTGGGCCCTGGCGATAGTCTCTCGGATGCGGTCAGTGACTTTCGACATGACGACCCCTGGACGTCCAGTAACGGCTATCAGATCAACGGCGTTACCACGGTTGTAGGCCTGCTGCATGAAGGTTAGCGGTAGGATGACACCCGTACCGTTTTCTCCGCTGATGTTAACGCCCTCGCTCATATTGTAGTCAACACCTACTATCTGATAGTAGATATTGTCGATGCGGATGCGTTTGCCACAGGGGTCACCACCACCAGGAAACAGTTCCTTGTAGGTTTTCTTCTGGATGACACACACCTTGCGGTGGTCGCGAATGTCAGCCTCATCAATGTATCTTCCGTAGAACAGCTTCGGTTCATTGACCCGCTGGTAGTCGGGCATGGCCCCACTGACGCCAATAGTAGCTTTGCGGTCTCCATAATAGGCTGTGCCACCGTTCGAAAAGAGCAAGGGTGTAATGACGTCAAGTTCAGGAACACTATGACGTAAACGGTCAACATCTTTGTAGTCCATATGCCAATAGCGACCCTTACGAAAGCCCTTGTACGCCTTGCTTGTAGGCTGTGCCCACACAAGAGCGCTGTTTGTGGCAAAACCTGCAAAGTTCTGCTGAAGCATTTCTTTCAGGCCGTTACCGCCTCCCATCAGTGCAACAAGCATGAACACGCCCCAAAAGACGCCGAAACCCGTCAGGAACGAGCGCGACTTATTACGTGTCAGCGTGTCAAGAATTTCCCTGTATGTATCTAAATCTATTCTCATAACTTAATCTGCTCTTAGGGCCTCGATGGGGCGAATTCTACTTGCTTTGAATGCGGGTATGAGTCCTGCTATTGTTCCAGCAATAATCATTACCAGCGTGGCCTCCACACAAACATCCAGTCCGACTGTCGGATTAAGGAACATCGTAGCCTTGAACAATCCAGTATCTATTGTCTCGTGACCTATCGTTGCGTCCATATATTCGTTGGCAAAAATACCCAACAACATACCGATATAGCCGAAGATGGTCGTAATGATCACACTCTCGATGATAATCAGTCGAAGGATGCCCCAAGGCTTGGCACCGATAGCTTTACGGATACCAAATTCATGAGTACGCTCCTTAACGGTGATGAGCATAATATTCGATACGCCTACGATACCAGAGAGTAGTGTAAACAATCCTACTATCCAAAGAGCGGTGCGGATAATGCCGATACCCTGTTCCATCTGCAGGTTCTGTGTGAAACGATTCCATAGCCAGACAGCGTCTTCGTCTTCAGGATGTGCCTGATGTTCGGCATTCAGGCGGTGACGATAGCTGCGCTCAAAAGCCTCGTTAGCCTCCTCCGTCGGCAGTCCGTGGAAAGTAAATTCTATGCGGCCTGCGTCATCAGTCTTGGCACCGTAAATGCGTTTTATAGCCGTATAGCTACTGAACACATCTGAGCGTCCATTCTCCTGTTCCTTATAGATACCCACCACCTTGAAGGCAAAGTTTCCGACGTCTAAGAAGTCACCGACGCGACACTTCAGTTCCTTTGCCTGCTTGTTGCCTAACACCAGCACTTTACGGCTTTCCTTGACGTCAATATCATTGATGAAACGACCTTGCAATATTTCCACTTTATTAATTTTCGTGTGGTTGGGATAGACACCGCTGATACTTGTTGAAACATACTGCTGGCCATGACTGATGGTTGCTGACGTGTTGTACTGGGCACCGACCTCGTCAACGTTCTCAGAGAATTCCCGCTCAGTAATCTTCATATCGCTCTCGTGCAGACGGATGTCGCGTCCTTCCTTCAGTCCCTGGTAGGCTTTCGACGTCCATCCGCCATAGACGACCATTGACGACGACAGGAAACGGTCGCTCTGCTTCAGATTGGCATTGATGAGTCCGTTACCGGCACCCAGCAACACGATGATCATGAATATACCCCACGCTACCGCAAAGCCTGTCAGTGTCGTGCGGAGTTTATTCCGTCGAGCCGTCTGCCATATTTCTGTAAATATATCTCGCATAATCTTTATTTCATCAGTCCGCCACTGCCGAACGGTGAGGCATCGTGGTTCAGGTTCTCTTCGATTTGTCCGATAACACCATCCTTGATATGAACGATCTTGTTCGTCTCGTTAGCCACACCACTTTCGTGCGTCACCACGACGATGGTCATTCCCTCATCCTGGTTCAATTGCTTGAGCAGCTGCATCACCTCCACGGAGGTCTTCGAGTCGAGAGCTCCTGTAGGCTCGTCGGCCAAGATAATCTGCGGACGGGTGATGAGCGCTCTGGCAATTGCTACACGTTGCTTCTGTCCTCCCGACAGTTCATTGGGATAATGCTCGGCCCAGTCCAGAAGACCCAGACGATCCAGATAATCCAACGCCATCTGATGGCGTTTACGGCGCGACACCCCCTGGTAGAATAATGGCAACTCAACGTTTTCCACGGCGGTTTTAAACGAGATGAGATTAAAGCTTTGGAAGATAAAACCTATCATCTTGTTGCGATACTCGGCAGCACGGGTCTCGGAGAGGTTCCAGATGGGAGTTCCTGCAAGCTCGTAAGTACCAGAGTCATAATTATCCAGAATACCTAATATATTTAATAAGGTACTCTTACCTGAGCCCGAAGCACCCATGATGCTGACGAATTCTCCCTTCGCAATGTCGAGCGAGATACCCTTCAGCACATGGAGTGGCTGGGCGCCCTGATAGGTTTTGTTGATGTCTTGTAAATGTATCATGAAAACAAATTTTTTACCTTGTTTTTATTCGTTAGACGCTGCAAAAGTACGAAAAGTTGCATTACCCTCCAAATAAATGGGATGAACTGCATACATTTGTGACGAATGAATAGAAGTATGACTAAACTTTAACATTCTGTAAGTTTTTTGTAGGCTTCTGCAACGTCGTCAATAGTGATGTCAAGGAGGTTCATCTGACGGAAGAGCTCTGGCAGACGCTCCTTCATAAACTCCTGCTTGCGGGCATTTAGAATCTGTTTCTTGGCGCCAGGAGTGACGAAGTAACCCAGTCCGCGCTTGTTGTAGATGATCTCCTCGCGGGCCAACTGTTCGTAGGCCTTCACTGCCGTATTTGTATTCACTTCTAAGAGCACGGCATACTCTCGGACGGACGGAATGCGGTCATCGTCCTTATACACTCCAGAGAGGATTTCGTCGCACAGACGATCAGCCATCTGGATGTAAATCGCTTTATCGTTAGTAAAAATCATACGTTCAACCATTTATTGTTAATAACCTGCATGCGGGTAAACAGCTTGTACGAAGCCCAGTAGTGGAAGACGACGAGCAGCATCATCGCTGAGTTGATGATATAGAATGACGGATGGAAGATAGTTGTATAGGTTTGCGTCTTCTCGTCCCAGATACCCGTGATGAAATCGAAGTGGAAACTGTTCCAGTCTATCTGGTTCATAATCATTATCAGCAGGATGCCGACAACGACGATGGTGCCGCTGGTGAACAGGAACTGCTGACGACGGAACAGCGTGCCGCCCACGATATAGAGTGAGTGAATGTAAAATGCCCAGACAAGGACCATCCATACCCCGTGCCAATCTTGGAAAGCACCCCACGGATGCTCACCATCACGTCCCATGACAGGCATCGTGAAGCCCCAGACGACGATGCGCCCCGTCAGCCAGTCCACCAATACGCGCAGGGCGTCGGCCAGTATGCAGGCACCAATGGTCAGGAACAGCATCATCACTACGGATATCAGCACGCTGACGACGTATTTCTCCAAGTTGGAGACGGGCCATAGCAGATAGGCGGAGCGTTTGCGGGTGTCCTTCATCTGCGAGAACATGCCGCTGGCCGTAAACAGCATGGCGAAGCAGAAGAAGATGACACCGAATACGGAGGTCTGCTCTACGATTCTGCTATAGTGAAAAAGCAATTCGCTGGGATAATTGTCTGCCCAATGCGAGTAGCCGTGGTCAGCCACACGGGTAAAGAACAGATTAGCCATGAACATGACCAGCGTATAGATGCCAAACAGTCGGAACCACGTCTTGCGCTCCACCAGGAAATGGCACTTCAGTGCCTGCGAAAATCTATTGTAATTAAAGTTGCTCATATCTTTTCATTATTTAAATTTTATCCTTGCATGATAGCCGTCCCTTATCAAGGGGCTCTAAATACCTTAGTTGTTGTTATGATTTTGCGTCTTATAGTTAAAGAGAAGTTCCAGATTTACCTGTGTTTCAGCATCACCGTCCTGGCGCTTGGTGATGACAGCATTGCCCTGAAGCGTGGGTTCAGCATAGAGCACTGTATCATCCATCTGCTGTGGTGAACGGAATTCGAAGGTATAGGCATCCTGAATTTCCTGCATTGAGGCATTCAGCAATACCGAGTGCTGGTCGAGGATGAGGATGTGGTCCAACATCTGTTCCACGTCGTGAACTTGGTGGGTAGAGATAACAACGGTACGCTCCTCTGTCATGTGCTGGGCAATGACCTTGCGGAATTGCGACTTCGAGGGGATGTCCAATCCGTTGGTAGGCTCATCCATCAACAGATACTTGGTGTTGGTGGCCATAGCGAAAGCGATATAGGCCTTCTTGCGCTGACCCATCGAAAGCTCACCCAGACGTACGTCGGCAGGCAGTTCGAAATCAGCCAAACAGCCCTGCAGGATCTCATCAGAGAAATTGGGGTAGAAGGGCTTATAGAGTTTCACATACTCCGAAAGACAGATGGCGGGCATCTCAAACTCCTCTGTCACGAGGAAGATGTCGCGCAGCGTTTCGGGGTCGCGGTCTTTTGTTGCGACACCATCGCAATACACTGTACCGCAAGAGGGGCGGAGCAAACCTGAAAGCAGGTAGAGCAGCGTGCTCTTACCCGTTCCGTTCTTTCCTAATAGCCCGTAGATACGGTTTTCCTCCAGCTTGAGGCTGAAATCGTCGAATACCTGCTTTTTACTGCCGGCATACTTGAAACTGATGTTTTTTACGTCAATCATACGTTTTAATTGTTTATGTTTGTATTATTGTTTATTGTCTGAATCGAGCTTTGAAAGTCGCTGTATTGGTGTACTACTTTATTAGTACACTGCAAAAGTAGAGAAAATAAGCTTACGCTCCAAACTTTTCAAGCAAAAAGTGCTGTTCTTTAACTTTCTTTAGCGTTTTGGTCATCGTAACAGCCCTATCAGCCTCGCGCGTTCCTTATTACTTATATATTAAAATCGGACTGTATGGAAGCCGAGATAATTGTACCTCAAGGATTCAATATTGGGTAGTATTTGAAAAAAGTCAACAAATGTTAATCGTAGGGTGTTCGTAGATTTTCCACGAAAACGTTTGCGTAATTAGTGTATATTTACTACCTTTGCATCATCAACTAACAATAACAAACGATAATATCACATATGGTCAACCTTAGGAAACTGGCTACCATCATCATATTCCTAGCGTCTGTAGTCCTCATGACACCTGGGCGAGCTCAGGTGAAAGACGATACAACCAGCAGATTGCTGCAGAAAGTTCGCATCACCTTCAATCAAAACGACGAGCACGCTTTCTACGAAGCGAATGCCAACTATCGCAACTATCTGCTCAAGCAGGGCGACATCAGCGGATTCTATCTCAGTTGGAAGAACGAAGTGCTCTACGACGTCAATCACAATCACTTCTATCGCGCCCTGCGAAAAACGATGACAATGCAGGCAGATATGGAACAGCGTGGCGCCACTCGCGAGTTCTATAAGACCACTCACCTGCGAGGTATCATCTACTCGCTAAGAGGAAATATTCCCCTAGCCCACCAGTACTTCGAGAAGGCATTGGATCAGGTAGACCACTCCCAGCCTGCCAATCTCGTGTCGCTCTATATGGACTTGGCGAACATCGAGATGGACACCCAGCCTAAGGAAGCTATGAAACACCTCGACTGCGCCATTGAAGTCATCAGGGCCAACGATTCCAATTACGAATACAGCGACGCCATCGGATTCAAGGTCATTGTGGCTTACGCTATGCGCGACTGGGAACAGGTGAACGAAGCTTTTGACGAATACATCAAGCTCCGCAAGACGCTGGGGCAGGACTTCAGTACCACCTATTATAATTATGCCGTCATCTGTAAGGCTGCAGCAGACAAACGCTACGATGATGCCATCAAGCAGACGTATGAACTAACTAACACAACAGATATATATAAGTTCCAAACCGAAATCTACGAGCTCGCTGGTGACACAGTACGTGCTTTTGAGACGCAGAAACGCTACATGGCCGTCAAGGACTCAGTAGACAACGTCATCATGAGTGAAGAGATGGTTGGTTCAGCCAATGACCTCGAGAATGCCGAGGCGTTGAACAATGCCGTTTGCAAGAAAAACGCCCTCCTGCAATGGGCGCTTCATCTTGGATTTATCGCAGTCCTGGTCATCGGATTTCTGATATATCGCTGGAACCGCTCGCGCTACATGAAGAGTCTTCAGCGTCAGAATCGTGAACTGCTCATCGCTCGCGACAAGGCACAGGAGGCAGAACGCATGAAGGTTAGCTTCCTGCAGAACATGAGTCACGAAATCCGTACGCCTTTGAACGTCATCAGCGGCTATGCCCAGATCATCAGCGACCAGAACGCCCTGTTGAGTGACAATGAACGTGCGGATATGGCCAAGCGTATTACCCACAGCACCCACACCATTGTACACATCGTAGACGAAATACTAGACATCTCAGGCAAGGAAAGCATCCACTATATCGACAAAACAGATATGGTAAGCTGTAACGAATTGGCTCGACAAATGCTGGAGCCTTACGAAACAAAGGAAACGGGACTGGACGTACGTCTCGACGCACATTTGAAGGACAACTGCGAGATCCTGATGAATCGCCACGAAGTGGAAAAAATCCTGCATCACCTGCTCGACAACGCCTTTAAGTTCACCAAGCAAGGCAGCATCACGCTCAAAACTTATACAGACAAACTGGACGGAATGGTATGTTTCAGTGTAACGGATACGGGATGCGGCATCAAAGAGGGCGACGAAGAGAAAATCTTCGAACACTTCTACAAGTCGGATGCATATATAGAAGGTGTAGGACTAGGACTCTCGCTGGCTCGTCGCGTAGCTCGCCAGTTAGGCGGCGACGTGGTGCTCGACACCGAATACAAAAACGGTAGCCGATTTATCCTGAAGCTTCCTAAAGAATAATTGTCAATTCTCAATTGTCAATTACTTTCATCCGCGCTGGTCGGCTCCCCACATCATTTTTTCACGCAATGTGTGGAAATACTTGGTGCCTGCACGCTTGATGACCTGCACGCGATAAGGAGCGCGACGTAAGGTCAGTTGCGTGGTTTCATCCAACTTTTCGCTTCGTCCGTCCAAAGCAACAAGGAAATTATGCGTACGACTCTCAACAGAAAGCTCTATCACGGAGTCTTCCGAGACAACGATAGGGCGAACATTCAGCGAATGGGGAGCGACGGCAGTCAGTGAGAACACATGGGTTCCTGGCACAATAATCGGACCTCCTACGGAAAGTGAGTAAGCGGTAGAGCCCGTAGGTGTCGAAATAATGAGTCCGTCAGCCTGATAGGTCGTCAGTGTTTCGCCATTAATCGTGGCATAGATGGAAATCATCGAGGCGTTATCGCGTTTCAGGATGGCCACATCATTCAACGCACAATTATACCCTTGCAACTCCTGACCTTTGGTTTCCACCTGAATGACAGCACGCGTATCGACAGCATAATCCTCATCATGCAAGGCATGGATGGTGCGTTCAATCTCCTGCGCATTGACGTCAGCAAGGAAACCCAACCGTCCAGTATTGATGCCAAGAATGGGAATCTGTTTCTGTCCTACCACACTGGCAGTACGCAAAAAAGTTCCGTCGCCTCCCATCGAAATAGCAAAGTCAGCCTCAAACTGGTTGTTGTCAAAGACGTTAACCCCTTTCAAAGACATCTGCTGCCCCTCGGTGATGAAGGTATAGAACTCTCGCTCAATATAGACATCCGCCTCATATTCTGACAGACAAGCGAGGATTTTCTGTATGGAGACAGACTTCTTGGGCTGGTAGATATTGCCAAAAATGGCGAACCTAAGTTTACGCATAGACATCATTTCTTACTTTTTGCGTGCAAAGATACGCATTTTTTTGCGTCTTTGTACCATCGTATTCATTTTTTTTGTATCTTTGCACCAAACTAATGATTATAGCTATGACGAAACTAAGTGTAAATATCAATAAGATTGCCACGCTGCGCAATGCCAGAGGCGGCAATAATCCTAACGTGCTGGCTGTTGCACGCGACGCAGAAATCTTTGGTGCCCAAGGCATTACCGTTCACCCTCGTCCTGACGAGCGCCACATCCGCTATCAGGATGTTCGTGACATCCGTCCACTCATCACAACGGAGTTTAACATCGAGGGAAATCCTATCCCATCGTTCACAGAACTGGTGCTGGAAGTCAAGCCGAATCAGGTAACGCTGGTTCCTGACGGACACGACCAGATTACCTCCAATCACGGATGGGACACGCTGGAGAACAAGGCATTCCTGACGGATATCTGTAAGGTCTTCAAGGAGGCAGGCATCCGCACGAGCATCTTCGTGGATGCCGACCCCAGAATGGTGGAAGGAGCCAAGGCGTGTGGTGCCGACCGCGTAGAGCTTTACACGGAGCCCTATGCCTCTGGTTATCAGGCCAATCGCGAGGCCGCCATTGCTCCGTTTATTGCTGCTGCCGAAGAGGCTCGCAAGGTAGGATTGGGACTCAACGCAGGTCACGACCTGTCGCTCGAAAACCTGCACTACTATCACCAGCAGATTCCCTGGACGGACGAAGTCAGCATTGGCCACGCCCTCATCTGTGACGCACTCTACCTGGGTCTCAAGGAAACCATCAAACAGTATTTACAAGCACTACAATAGTATGAAAAAGGTTTATGTATTCTTAGCAGACGGCTTCGAGGATGTCGAGGCTCTGATTCCTGTTGACGTATGGCGTCGCGGAGGTTTGGACGTAGTAACGGTGAGCATCAGCGATTTCCCCTTGGTGCGCTCAGCTCATGGAGTAAATATCGAGGCAGACATCATGTTCGAGCAAGGTGACTTCTCGGATGCCGACCTCATCTTCCTGCCTGGAGGCATGCCTGGCGCCTCGAACCTGTTTGACGACAAGGCTGTCTGCAAGACTGTTGTCGACCAGCACATGGCTGGCAAGAAGGTAGCAGCCATCTGTGCATCGCCAGCTGTCGTCCTGGCTCCGTTGGGTATTCTTGAAGGCAAGAAGGCCACCTGCTATCCTGGTTTCGAGCAGGCCTTGGAGGATGCCAAATATACGGGCGACCTCGTCACCGTCGATGGTAATGTTACCACTGGTGAGGGTCCTGCCGCAGCCTTCCCCTTCGCCTACGAACTCCTTGCCCAGTTGGTTGACAAGAAGACCTCCGACCAAATCGCCGAAGGCATGCGTTTCAAGCACCTGATGCAATGATAATTTTTGCAGCGGACTTAACGGACTGACACGGACAATTTTATGTTGATATACAATGAACTTTCAAAAAAGATATTAGAGGCTTATTTCAACGTCTTTAAGCACCTTACAACAGGGTTATTGGAGAGTGTATACGAGAAAGCTCTATGCATCGAGTTTGACGAGATGGGCATCCAACACTGCACAGCTCATCAACTATCTTAAAATCACAGGTATGTCCGTGGGCTATCTATTAAATTTCGGTGAAAGCCGAGATTACAAACGTATTATAAACAAATAGTCCGTGTTAGTCCGTTAAGTCCGATGCAATATATTTGATGCTAATATGGATTATATAATAATAGTAGCAGGCGGGAAGGGCCTGAGGATGGGGAGCGATATTCCCAAGCAGTTCCTGCCAATAGGCGGGAAGCCGGTACTCATGCGGACTCTCGAAAGATTCCGCGAGTACTCCCCCACCCTGCAAATTATCCTCGTATTGCCCAAAGCCCAGCAGGATTATTGGCACCAACTTTGTAAAGACTATAACTTCGAGGTGGAATATGTTTTAGCCAATGGTGGCGAGACACGATTCCACTCAGTACAGAACGGCCTGGCAAAGATTCCCGATGATGCCGAAGGAGTCGTAGGCGTTCACGATGGTGTGCGTCCGTTCCCCAGCATCGACGTCATTCGCAACTGTTACGAAACAGCCCGCACGGCAAAGGCCGTTATTCCCGTTGTCCCTGTTGTAGAAACGGTTCGTCACCTGCAAGGAAACACTTCCGAGACTGTTCCTCGCAATGACTACCGACTGGTGCAGACCCCACAAACTTTCGACATCCAATTGCTTAAGGCAGCTAACAAACAACCTTATAACGACGGATTTACCGACGATGCCAGTGTGGTCGAAGCCTTTGGCTTCAACATCACGCTTGTCGAAGGCAATCGCGAGAACATCAAGATCACGACTCCTTATGACATGAAGATAGCCGAAATTTTAATTTAGCAAAAAAACAAAAACAATGCAAAGTATTCTGCAACAAGACATACAATACTTGCCTGGGGTTGGTCCCAACAGGCGGAAGATGCTCAGCGAAGAGCTGGACATCCATACCTTTGGCGACTTGTTGCAGTATTATCCTTACAAACACGTCGACCGCAGCAGACTATACAGCATAGGCGAACTGAATGGCGACATGCCCTTCGTACAAGTGAAGGGCCACATCCTGAGTTTCGAGACCTTCAAGATGAGTGCCCGCAAAGAACGCGTCGTGGCGCACTTTACCGATGGTTCCGGAAAGGTGATGGACCTGACGTGGTTCAACGGAGGGAAATATGCCAAGCAGAGCTACGCCATTGGCAAAGAGTATATCGTCTTCGGACGTCCCAACGTCTACAACGGACGCATCAACGTCACCCACCCCGACATCGACGCTGCAGAGAAACTGGAACTGTCGGCCATGGGCATGCAGCCTTATTACAACACGACGGAGAAGATGAAGAAAATGGGGCTCAACTCCCGTTCTGTCGAGCGTCTGACGAAAGCGCTCCTCGACGTGCTCAAGGAGCCCTTGCCAGAGACCCTTCCTGATTTCATCACCCAGAAGTTACACCTGATGAGCCGCGACGAGGCCCTACGGAAGATTCACTATCCGCAGAATGCCAAGGAACTGGAGCAGGCTCGCGTCCGACTGAAGTTCGAAGAACTGTTCTACGTGCAGCTGAACATATTAAGGTATGCCAGTGACCAACGACGGAAATACAGAGGGTATGTCTTCTCGCAAGTAGGCAACTGCTTCAACGATTTCTTCCACAACCATCTGCCCTTCTCATTGACTGAGGCACAGAAACGTGTCATCCGTGAAATCCGCAAGGATATGGGCAGTGGACGTCAGATGAACCGTCTGTTGCAAGGCGACGTAGGTAGCGGAAAAACCCTCGTCGCGCTGATGTCGATGCTCATCGCACTGGACAACGGCTACCAGGCCTGCATCATGGCTCCTACGGAAATTCTGGCCGAGCAACACCTCAAGACCATCATGGACTTCCTGCAGGGCATGGACATCCGTGTGGCCTTGTTGACAGGCATCGTGAAAGGCAAGCGCCGTCAGGAAATTCTCGACGGATTGTTGGATGGCACTGTGCAAATTCTGGTAGGTACCCATGCCGTCATCGAGGATACTGTGCAATTCGCACGGTTAGGTTTTGTGGTTGTCGACGAACAGCACCGCTTTGGCGTTGCCCAGCGTGCCAAGCTATGGAACAAAAGCACAAACCCGCCCCACGTGCTCGTCATGACGGCAACACCCATTCCCCGCACGCTCGCAATGACGCTCTATGGCGACCTCGACGTCTCTGTTATCGACGAACTGCCGCCTGGCCGCAAGCCCATCGTCACGCAACATGTGTACGACCGTTCCCTGCCCTCGCTCTACGACGGCATCCGCCAGCAAGTTCACCAGGGTCGCCAGGTGTATATCGTCTTCCCACTCATCGAGGAAAGCGAGAAAATCGACCTCAAAAACCTCGAAGATGGTTTCGAAGTGTTAAAACAAGTTTTTCCGGAATTTCGCTTAAGCAAGGTTCACGGCAAGATGAAACCTGCTGAAAAGGAGGCCGAGATGCAACGCTTTGTCAAGGGCGAAACACAGATCCTCGTGGCCACCACAGTCATCGAGGTTGGCGTCAATGTGCCCAACGCTTCCGTGATGGTTATTCTCGAAGCCCAGCGATTCGGACTCGCCCAACTTCATCAGCTCCGCGGACGCGTCGGACGTGGTGCCGATCAGTCGTACTGCATCCTTGTCACCTGTTTCGAACTGTCTGCCGATACGCGTAAGCGTATCGATATTATGTGCGAAACCAATGACGGCTTCCGTATTGCCGAGGCCGACCTGAAGCTGCGCGGGCCTGGTGACCTCGAAGGAACCCAGCAAAGCGGCATGGCTTTCGACTTGAAAATTGCTGACATCGCACGCGACGGACAGCTCGTTCAGATGGCTCGCGACGAAGCACAAATCATCATCGACGACGACCCCACCTGCACCTCAGAACGCTATGCGATTTTGTGGCGCAGACTGCGTGAATTGCGCAAAACAAACATCAATTGGGCGGCCATTTCATAGACCTTTAAGTGTTAAAACACACAAATAAACCTTAAACGTTTCGTAATAAGTGCTTGATTTCGAACATTTTTTATTACCTTTGCATCGAATTTTTACCTCAAAAGAATAAAATTAGGATAATGAAGATATTAAAAACACTTGCATTTCTGGCTTTAGCAACAATGAGTTCACTCCCCACAATGGGACAAGATCTATTGGCACGCCAGGCTCCTATTGACACGAAAATGAAGGCAGTGGACAGCGTCGCACTGCATCGACTGATAGAGACGGAAAGCTACTATGAAGCTCCTGCCGCCGACTTATACGACGATTGGGACAACACACATGCTCACAGCCATGCAACAGAACTGCCCGATACGTTCCGCATTTCCCTGAAGAATTTCTGCATGCCCACCGACAGCCGCGTGCTCACCTCGAACTTCGGTTCATATATTGGCGACACCATCCGTGCAGCCTTCGACGGCCGTGTACGTGTCGTTCGCTACGAGGGTCGCGGCTATGGTAAGTACGTCGTCATCCGTCACGACAACGGACTGGAGACCTACTACGCCCACTTGTCAAAGCAACTGGTTTCTGAGGATCAGGACGTTCGTGCCGGCGATCCTATCGGACTGGGTGGTAACACTGGTCGTAGCACGGGTTCACACCTGCATTTCGAAACTCGTCTCTGCGGCATGGCTCTGAATCCTGCTCTGATGTTCGACTTCCGCAATCAGGACGTTGTCGATGACTACTTCACCTTCCACAAGTCCTCCTATCAGCGCGAGTCGCAGATTGCCACTCGTCTGCGTGGTGCCAACGTTGGTTCTGGCGAAGATGTAGAATTGGCCACAGCAGCCCCTGCCGCCAGCTATGCTCAGGAGTCTCGTTTCCACAAGGTCAAGAAGGGTGAGACCCTCTTCTCGATTGCCAAGAAGCGTGGCACGACGGTGGACACCATCATGAAGCTGAACCACCTGAAGAAGAATGCCAAGCTGAAGGCCGGTCAGATTCTGAAGTTCAACTAAGCACAAGATTATTGCAACAACATAAAAGCGGACAATTTGGTTTGTCCGCTTTTTCTTTGCATGCAAGAGGCTTGTTTTAGCACCTCGGTCTTTAGGCCATAGAAAACAGGAACTGCTGGTTGACGTATTCACAGCGGACATTGCCGAAGCGGATGAGGCGCGCCAGCAGGTTGATGACCTTATGGCGGGGAAGACGTGAGAGGCGGACAATACGGTTCAGGGGCAACTGGCCTTCAATGGCATCCAGCAACAGGCGGATGTCGTCGTCGTAGGTAATCATAACACCTTGCGGTTTCTGCGCCTCACGCCAGAGAGCAAGATGAACGGGCGAAGCCACGATGTTCTCGTCATTTATGCGGATATAGGCGCGCTTGCGGCCGTCTTCGTCCAGCGCACAAACAGGGCGTCTGCCAGAAGGCGAGACGGTAGCGATGACTATGGTACGCTTGTCCACATGGTAAGTGTCGAACTTGATGCTCGCTTCGGGCTTACAGAATTTGTAGGCTGCCTGATGCATCATGTATATCTCCTCTTCGCTACGCACACCTGAGAGATGACCGTCGTCGCGAACGCCAATGAGCAGCCGCCCGCCGTCAGTATTGGCAAAAGCCGATACCGACTTAGCCAACTTACAAGCATCAGCCACACGGTATTTAAAGTCCTGCTGCTGGTGCTCCCCCTCCCGAATAAGCCTCAGAAGATACCCCTTGTCGTCCATACGCTCTGCAAAGATACAACAAAAACACGAAGAAACAAAGGAAAACCAAAATAAATGATAGGGCAACTGACTTATTCCCACGGAGGGAATGTTTTAGCACAAATAAGGCAGCCTTATTGAGAATTAAGCGTGCATTACATTCGCTGCTCAAAAATTTGTGCCAGTCGAATGACACAATTAGCCGGTTTTGTGCAGTTTTGTGAAGATTTTCGTATAAAAATGTTTTACTTTCAATTATTCTTCATATCTTTGTGCACGATATGCCCCATGTTGGGCGAGAATAACTAAAAGCAATATGAATATACAACGCTATAACAGGCTAAAGGCTGCGAATGAGCGAGTGCAGAGTGTAGTTCACTTAGACTCTGCCAAGAGCATAAAACAAGCAATTTTTAAACAATTATTTGAATAGGATTAATATGGTAGAATTTCTTTTAATAATTTTCGTAATAGTAGTTTGTGTTTTGCTATTCGGAAAGGCAGATTCAAAAAAATATGTGCTTAATCAAGTAGGCCTTGATCTAAGTGAAAAGAACTATGAAAATAAGAAAGAAAATGAATTTGCCAAATATTGTGTAAAAGCAATGAAAGAGGCTGTTAGTGGGTATAATGTGGTCGGAAAAAATGAAATGGATTTTTTATATAATCTTGACAATATACTAGATTTTGCATGTAGTGGCTTTAAGTATGAACACGATTATGATACGCCTAGCCCAAATCTTTACGTAAGATCTCACTATATTAAGTTCGCAAGCACTGTAGTAGGTAGAAGAATTGACGCTTTAAAAAAAGAAGATTCATCAGTGCTAATCTTAAATTGCAACTATGTTTCAAAACAAGATTTAAAAAAATATATTGATAAGTTGTGGGATAAATACCAATATCCTTGGCCTGAGGACTGGTTGAAGGAGGATAGTTTTCTATAATTAAGACAATATTTTGCAGAATGAAAAAAATATATTGGATTGTTATTTCTTTGGGTGTTTTGTCAATTACACTTGGCATTTTACTTACCATTAAGAGCATAGAATTAAAAAAATGGACTGGAGATGTTCCTGTAGAAGAGTTCTATGATAGGGATTATAGTGATAAATCATATCATATAAATGATTATCGAAACTATGGTTTTGGCCAAGGCACATATGACAAAGAAAGCGGACTACTTATAAGAGAAAGGCATGAAGGTGATTTCTATTTTGAGCCTAAAATGGTCAGCAAAAGTAATGGTTTGAAAGTGGTTTTTAATCTGATGTTTTTTAATTACGGAGAGAATTATCGTATCTTAAGTAACGTGAAAGATGACTTTATGATGTCGTTAGTAATAAACTTCATAAAAGAATTTCGTTACAGCTTACTTGATAAATCTTCTGTATTACTGAAAGAAAAACTAAACAATAAAAAATATGGCGATGCAGGTCTAACGGACATTGTTTTGGACACTTACAACCCAAAAACTTACAAGATAGAGAAAGAAGTACATAAGGATGTATTCGTTACCCCTCTCGCTCTTAAATATCTCCAGGACGCATCGAGTACTGGATGTCTAGTATTCTTTCAGTTTATAAAATCTGGCCCAGATAAATTTTCCCCAGATGTAGTTGTAAAAGAAGTTGTCGCTGTAGGTGATTATTTTAATACTTACATTTTTAAAGATCATTCTGATATGATATACACGAAATATGTAGTTGATGAGGCTTTTATGAAAGAATACATTACATTAGTGTCCCGTTAAAATGGGACAAGTTTAAATATTAATCAAATAGCCCCGGAATGAGGGGACCAAATTGATCTTTGACATCGTTGAAATTAGTCTTATCGAACAGGTCTCGTAAGTGAGTCTTGTCTGTCAATGAGATGCTAAGAATCTGCAAGACCTCATAGGTCGAGCGTTCCAATCGCATATCATGTTGGACAATAGCCACGAGACAGTAAGTGATAATGGCCACACTGATTTGTATGCGGACAGCATTCTCCGTCGTACCCCAAAATCTCTTTATTTTTAGATGCTGTTTGAGCCATTTGAAGAATAGTTCTACCAGCCATCTTTTCTTATAGAGATTTGCGACATCCAATGCGGAAAGATGCTTTGCATTCGTCAGGAAAGTGAACTCTTCTCGGAGAGATAACCAGTCAGTTTTACTTC
This sequence comes from uncultured Prevotellaceae bacterium, assembly GCA_900318885.1. Lineage (GTDB taxonomy): Bacteria > Bacteroidota > Bacteroidia > Bacteroidales > Bacteroidaceae > Prevotella. Next base: position 44,798 of record ONMN01000040.1, read on the forward strand.
TGCATCTGTCAGCACGTTCTTAGGCATTCTTCGCTTCCATTTGACTATCTTGTATTTCAGGTTTGTTTTGGCTCTGACAACAAAGAAAGACTCTGTAAGGTGTATTCTGTAGAGTTCCCTGAATGAGTCGTAAGCCCTATCGAATACGTAGTAAGCATTTGGCTCACAGGAAATTGAAGACATTGCCGTTGAATCATGCTT
>ONMN01000051.1 GCA_900318885.1 uncultured Prevotellaceae bacterium
TGGAGTTGTGCCGCCCCGCTGGCCATACTCATGATAGGCCGGAACCGGGGCTGCTTCCACAAGCAGATGCTCTGGATGATGGCCATCATCTCGCTCTACACCGTCGCCTTCTTCATATTCCACAGTCCCACCTACGGCATGGTCCATCTGGCCTGCTGGCTGGCGGTGCCGCTGCTGGCGATGTACAACGGCCAGCGAGGTCGGCTGAAGTGGCTCGGCAAGTTCTTCTACTATTACTATCCCGCCCACATGGTGGTAATAGGCCTGCTGGCCCGTTGCTTCCAATAACCGTGAGGTCGGCAACACTAGGCCATTTCGTGGGCATTGGTTGCCGGCAGATGTGAAAGTGGTGGAAGCTCTTAAAAACTGAAAGCGTAATAAAAAAAAGGGGCACGTCAGATGAAGTGCTCCCTTTTGTTATAGTGTTTGTTTGTTTTTTACTTGTAGTACTCAATGGTGCGGGTCTGCTCCATGGTGCGGCCCATCATCTCGCCCGAGCGGCTAATCCAGTTGCCATGATCGTCGAACTTGTAGTCCTTCCAAGGCATTTCCATCGTGTTTCCGCCCATGTCCATGATGTTGGCCTTCACGGTGCCGTCATCGTTATATGTACGCTTCACCTCGATGTCATTGCCCATCATGTTCATCTTCTGGCCAACAACACGACCGTTCTCCCACTTGTAGGTAACTTCACTGGTATTGCCCATCATCTCCGCTTTGATAGATAGCAGATAACCGTTAGCATCGTACTTGGCATCGCTCATACCCTCCTGCGACATCTTGCCGTCCTCAGAGAAATTGATTACGATGTCACGTCCCATCTGGTTAGTCTTAATACACTTCACGGCACCCTTGGCCTCGTTGAGCTCGACGTCGTGGAACTTGGTTTGTGCCTGCATGGCGAACGAAACTGCCAGCATAGCCACCATCATCATTAATTTTTTCATTGTTCTTTTGTTTTTGATTATGATGTGAATAAATAGTTGTAACGGTCCTTTGACGTATTACGATGAAAAAGGTTTAATCCTGTTTGTTATTTTTTTTTCTTGAGATAGGATTTTACAACGAAATAGACGACGGCGGCAATGACGAGGGCGATGATGATGAGTTTGATGTATTCGGCATACTCGCTGATTTTGTCGTTGAGCTGGTCCTCGGGGACGATGGTGTGGAGATACCAGCCCAGTCCGGCAAGGATGGCGTGCCAGCAACCGGCACCGATGGTGGTGTAGAGCAGGAATTTGCCGTAGTGCATGCGAGCCAGTCCGGCAGGAATGCTGATGAGGTGGCGAATGCCAGGGATGAGACGGCCCGTGAGTGTGGCGACGATGCCGTGTTCGTCGAAGTAACGCTCCGACTTCTCGACCTTCTCCTGATTCAGCAGACACATCTTGCCCCACTTGCTGTTGGCGAACTTATAGATGACGGGACGGCCGACGTAGAGCGCCACGAAATAGTTGATGGAGGCCCCGAGGTCGGCTCCGATGGTGGCAAAGAGGATGACGAGCCACACGTCGAGTTGTCCGCTGGCGGCATGATAAGCCGCAGGGGTGACGACGAATTCGGAGGGCACGGGCACTACGGTACTCTCGAGGAGCATCAAGAACAGGATGGTGCCGTAGTTGAGATTGCTAAGCAATGATGTTATGAAATTCATTTTTTTTCGTTATTACGTTATATCGTGATTCCGTTATATCGTTGTTTCGTTTTTACGAAATGTTTTGGAGACGCTGCTCCATGTAGGGGATGTAGTCGCTGACGGGTGTGCCTTCGGGAAAGAGGCAAGCGAGGACGCCTTGCGCCTCTTGAGGGTCGTTGGCAACAGCCAGACGCAGGTATTTCATGAATTCGTCGACGCGCCCCAGGTCGTAGCAGCACAGAGCCATATAGGCATTGCCGCTGTGGTAGTCGGGATAGTATTCGTGAACCATCTCGAAGAATCGGAGCAGCATCTCGTAGCAGGCCTGGATGTAGCGGTTGTCGTAGAGTGACACGATGATGCGCAATAGGACGCTGGGAGCGTGGTCGGACTTCATGATGGCCATCTTGAAGGCTTCCTCGGCTTTGTGGACCTGCTGGTTCTGGAGGAGGATATGACCACGCACCACGAGCATGTCGACGTGGTCGCAACTCAATGTCTCCGTCTTGTCGAGCATCTGCATGGCCTGAGCGACCTGATGGAGTGCACCATAGCAGAAGGCCAGTTCCTGATAGATCTGTACGAGGAACGGAGAGTCGTCAGGGGCAAGGGCCAGCGCCGTGCGCAGGGTGGGCAGCGCCTCGTCGTTACGTCCGAGATTGACCAGACAGACACCCTGATGCAAGAAGCCGAATTCGTCGTCGGGCTCCAACTCGCAGTATTTCCGATAATATTTCAGCGCTTCCTCGTAATTGCCCAGACGGAGCAGTCCGCTGGCTTTCTGACTAAGCGCATCGGAGTCTTCAGGGTCGATGGCAATGGCAAATTCCGAACTGGTGATGGCGTTGGAGTAATCCTCGTTCATCAGCTGTGCGGAGGCCAGCGCATTCCAGTATTGCTTGGAGTAGGGGTGGTGGTCGATGAGTTCGTTGAAGATGCGCTCGGAGTCTTTGTACTTGCCCAGTCCGAAGAGTGTACGCGCCATGAGTTCCTTGAAGTCGTCGCTTTCGTCACCTCGCGAGCGCATCATCCATTCGTAGGATTTCTCGCTCTCGCCATAATCGATGTAGAGATTGGCACAGTCGCGCACGTAGTCCTCGTATTCATCGGGTTCTACGTGTTTGCCATATTCGCGCAGATATTCGTCGGCTTTCTCGACGTCGCCCTCGGCAATCATGATTTCTGCCAGCAGATAGTGGTAGTCGGGGTCGTCGCGATTCTCAATCTCGTCGGCATAGAATTCCGCTTCGGCGTAGTCTTCCTCAGCCAAAGCCTTGCGGGCTTTGAAGACGTTGGGCAATGTGGAGCCTGGATAGAGCTCGAGGGCGTAGTCGATGGCTTGCTCGGCTTTGTCGTCGTCGCCTTGCCAAGAGTAGTAGTCGGCGAGGTCCACTAAGTCGTCAGCATCCATAAACGGGTTGCTACCCACATTTATGGATGCTTCGTAGTTTTCCAGTATTTCCTGGAATTCCTCGCTATTGAAATACTCTTCGTCGATTTTCAACTTTGCTCTTTTATCGTTTCCAAGTGTCTTTGAGACCGACGGTCTTGTTGAAGACCAGATGGTCGGGAGTAGAGTCGAGGTCGAGTGTGAAGTAACCGATGCGCTGGAACTGGAGGAAATCGCCGGGCTTCTTTTCCTTGAGGTAGGGCTCAACAACCGAATTGTTGAGCACTGTGAGGGACTGCGGGTTCAGCAGTTCGCGGAAGTCGCGCTCGTCGGCACCAGGATTCTCGATGGCAAACAGGCGGTCGTAGAGGCGAACCTCGGCCTTGACGGCATCCTGACAGTTCACCCAATGGAGCGTCTTGCCCTTGATCTTACGGTCGGCACCGGGCTGTCCGCTACGTGTCTCAGGATCGTAGGTGGCATAGATGGTGGTCACGTTGCCATTGGCATCCTTGTCGCAGGGGTGTTCCTCGTCGCACTTGATGATATAGGCATTCTTCAGACGCACCTCCTTGCCAGGAGCCAGACGCTGGAACTTCTTCTCAGCAACCTCCATGAAGTCGTCGCGCTCAATCCACAGTTCGCGGCTGAAGGTAATCTTGTGGGTGCCATCAGCCTCGTTCTCAGGATTGTTCACGGCTTCCATCTCCTCGGTCTTGCCCTCAGGATAGTTGGTGAGCACGAGTTTCACGGGGTCGAGGACTGCCGAGACGCGTGTAGCTTTCTTGTTCAGGTCGTCGCGAACGCTGGCCTCCAAGAGGGCGTAGTCGTTGAGGGCGTCGAACTTGGTGTAACCAATCGAGTCGATGAAGTTGCGGACGCTCTGTGACGAATAGCCACGACGACGCATACCGCAAACAGTCGGCATACGGGGATCGTCCCAACCATTCACCAGATTCTCGTCCACGAGTGCCTTCAGTTTACGCTTCGACATGACGGTATAGGTGAGGTTCAGACGGTTGAACTCAATCTGACGCGTGCCGTCGTATTTGTTCAGGATATCGGGATTGAAACCTGTGGTATCTGTCTGCTCCTTGATATACTCGCGCAACAGGTCGACGAACTTGTCGTAGAGCGGGCGGTGAGGCACGAACTCCAGCGTACAGATGGAGTGGGTGACACCCTCGAAGTAGTCGCTCTGTCCGTGGGCAAAGTCGTACATGGGATAAGCATGCCACTTCGTGCCTGTGCGGTGGTGGGGAATCTGGATGATACGATAGATGATAGGATCGCGGAAGTGCATATTGGGGTTAGCCATATCCAGCTTCGCACGAAGCACCATGCTGCCCTCGACGGCTTCAGCGGTGTTCATCTGTTCGAAGAGGCGCAGGTTCTCCTCAATTGGACGGTCGCGGAAAGGACTAGGACGTCCGGGCTGTGTGGGTGTGCCCTTTTGCTCGGCAATCTGCTCAGAGGTCTGCTCGTCGACATATGCCAGGCCCTTCTTGATGAGCCATACGGCAAAGTCCCAGAGCTTCTCGAAATAGTCGGAGGCGTAATAGACGTTCTCCCAGTGGAAACCGAGCCACTTGATGTCGCTCATGATGTTTTCCACGTATTCCGTATTCTCCTTCGTGGGGTTGGTATCGTCGAAACGCAGGTTGCAGATGCCTCCAAACTCCTCAGCCACACCAAAGTCCATGCAGATGGCCTTAGCGTGTCCGATGTGTATATAGCCGTTGGGCTCTGGTGGAAAACGCGTCTGAATACGTCCACCGTTCTTGCCTGCTTCCAGGTCTTCCTTTACAAACTGTTCTACAAAGCTGAGGCTTTTCTTCTCCTCGCCTTCTCTCTGCGAGAGTGTGGCGTTGCAATCAGTCATATTTTTCTCTTCCATAAATAAATAATGTGTAATTTTGGCTGCAAAGGTAATAAAACCTTCGCAAAAAGCCAAATAATTCCCGTCATTTGTTTATTCCATCACTTGAAAATGCCCCTAACGTCAGTTTTATTCCTGCCGTTACCCAGCATCCGGGCTGTACGACGTTGCCATAATCCACATAGTGGTGAGCGGTAAGATTGTTGCCTTCCACGTAGATGGAATAGGGCTCGTTGTTCCATGCCAGACGGGCATCGACGACGGAGTAGGGGTGATAGGCGCGCACCTCACCGTCGACGGTGGTGTATGAGCCCATGCGGTCCTGCCAACGATAGCCTATCGTTAAGGTGAGTGGTGAGAGGTGAGTGGTGAGAGGTGAGAGAATACTACCGAGGGGAATAGTCAACTGGGTCGTCACCTTGTGGCGCAGATATTCCAGCGAATATTGCGACTGTAGGAATGGCTGTTCGTCCTTGCTTTGATGTAGATGACAGTAGGAGAGTTGAAAGTTGAAAGGTGAAAGGTGAGAGTTGAGGGTTGAGAGGTTAGAGGTGAGGGTGATTTCCTCGCCAAGGGTATTGATTTTGGTGTGGTTGACACTCTGCCAGACGGGGTCGGCATCGCGCGTATCCATTACCCAGTCAATCATGTTGCGCGCATGGTGATGGAAGATGCTGGTCTGAACGGTTAGCCAGCGAGAACTGTATTTCACGCCGCCTTCCACAGCTTGCATCTCCTCCGCCTTCAGGTATTTGTCGGCTTTATGCCCCCCCACGCTATAGTACAGTTCCGTAAACGAGGGCATGCGCAACGAAGCATTATACGAGGCATACAGCTTCCAATGGTCGCCCAGACGCAGACTTGCGTCGATGCCAGGATAAAGGGTGAAGGGCATTTCGTTCCATGTATTCTTCACCGCGATAAAGCCTGCCGAGAGCGTGAATCTTTTGAGCAGGATGTTATGCTCTGCGTGGAAGGACAGGTTCGAGCGGTTCAGACCGTTTTTATATTCGCCATACGGATTGCTTAGCGGTTCGCCAAGATTGCCGCTGACGATGTCCTCGTTACGAAATTCCGCGCCCAAGGCCGTTCGTCCCCATTGCCAGTCGAAATAGCTGTTCAGATTGATGCCGAAGACATCCGTCCGATGATGGTTGAACGGCACCTTCGACTCGTCGCCGCGAATCAGTTCAAAGCGGTCGTACGAACGATTCCAGTATGTAGCACATTGAACATTGAACATTGAACATTGAACATTGGTCTTTAGAGCAGTAAAGAGTTTGGTGGTGTGTTCGTATTGTTCGTCGTATTTGGCACTATAGAAGGTGTTCGAACCCCAGCCTTTTGTGCTTACGCCAGCGTGCCAGTTCAGGCGAATCTGCTCTTTGGCGTAAGCGCCCTGATAGAAGGCTTTTACACCGCTGTAGTCGCTATTCAGTGCACCTGCTTTCGAACGCTGATAACCATCGCTTCGCGAAAAGTTGGCAGAAAGCGCATGATTGGAAACGGCCAAGCGTCCTGCCGATGAAAGGTAACCAAAGGAGCCTCCCTCTACTCTTACCTCTGAGCGTTTGCCTTTTCCGTCGTTCGTCACGATGTTGATGGCGCCCACAAGCGATGAGGTGCCATAGACCCGCGAGGCAGGACCTTCCAACACTTCGATGCGGATGATGTCTGAGAGGTCGCAGGGCAGGTCGAAGGCGTTATGGGCAGTCTGAGGGTCGCAGATGTTGATGCCATTCAATAGAATGGTAATTTGTTCCTGCGTGCTGCCACGGATGCCGATATCCGTCTGGGCACCCATCGGACCGCGTTGGCGTACATCGACGCCAGCAACCATCTTCAGTAAATCGTTAATACTTTGTACTGGCGCCGCCTGAATTTCTTCGCGACTCAGTACAGTGACCATTCTCGCCGCTTGCCCAAGTGCAAGCGGAGCGCGTGAGCCTGTGATTTCCACGTCGTCGAGGGTTGCCTCCTTGTCGGGGGAATCGTCGTCAGCGATGTTGGTGGGTGAACCACCAACCACACTGAGTGTATCGGTGGTGGTGACGGCGGCAGAACGCAGGGTTGCTACGCTCAGTACGCCGATGGTGACGACACGTCCCAAACAGGCAAACAGGGCATATCCTTTCCTTGTAAACTGACGAAATCGGAGAGCCTTGCGCTGGTTAAACTGTCTTTTGAATTCCATTGTGTTATTTGATACCCCTTTCGTTTAGGGCTCTGGTATAGCGGGCTGCATTCTGCAGGTGTTCCTGATAGGTCGTGGCGAAATTATGGGTGCCCGAGAAGTCCTCTTTGGCGCACATATACAGGTAATCGTGTTTTGCAGCATTCAGTACGGCGTCGATGCCCTTGATGCTGGCAATCTTAATAGGACCAGGGGGCAGACCTTCGTTCATATAAGTGTTATATGGCGAGTCAACGTGGAGCAAATTCTGCCAGATACGCTTCAGTTCAAATTGTTTCAGCGCGAATTTGATGGTGGGGTCGGCCTGCAGGGGCATGTTGGCTTTCAGACGATTCAGGTACATGCCTGCAATCATGGGCTTCTCCGCATTGTTCGACGTCTCTTCGTCGATGATGCTTGCCAGCGTGCAAACCTCAATGGGTGTCAGTTGCATCTGGGCAGCCTTGGCCTCGCGCTCGCCCTGCCAGAAATGTTCGTTCTCCTTCTGCATGCGCTCCAAGAACTTGTCGACACTCATATTCCAATAGACGTCGTAGGTGTTAGGCACAAACATAGCCGCAATGGTTGTCGTGTCGTAACCGTAGTGTTGGCATGTCTCTTCGCTGAGCAGTGCGTCGGCAATGGTTGCCGAGTCAATCATCAGCTTTTGTCCAAGAATGGCCGCAAGGCGCTCCATGGTGCGAGCCTCAGGAATGACAAGGTTGAACGACGTCTGCTGTCCGTTCTTCAGTCGACGGAACACGGTGAACGCTCTGTCGCCAGGATTTATAGCGTATTTACCTGTGCGGATGTGCTCACCATAATCGCTGTGGCGAAGCATTGCCGAAAGTCCGTCCATTCCTGCAGACGGATTCATGGATTGCAGTTTGACAAGCACAGAATCTTGTGTGTCGTTGTCGTCAATGTAGATATACACCACCTCTTCCGCTTTCGATACAGGTGCCAGTAGGTAATAGCCCACCAGTCCCAAGATGATGACCAGACCGGCTGCTGCGACATATAAATGGAGCTTAGAATTCAACTTTTTCATCTTTTTTTGTCTTTTGAGACGGCAAAAGTACAAATAAAATATGAATTTTGATGCAGAAAAGGAAAAATTTTGTAACTTTGCCAAGAAATTGACACTATCAATGGCTATGCGGACTGCAATTATAGGCGGTGGTGCGGCAGGATTCTTCTTGGCTGTCAACCTGAAGGAGATGATGCCCGAGATGGAAATAACCATCTTCGAGCGCAGCAGTCGCGTGCTGGCAAAGGTGGAGGTCAGTGGTGGCGGACGTTGCAACTGCACCAACTCGTTTGCACGTGTCAGCGACCTTTCGCAGGTCTATCCCCGTGGTCATCGGTTGATGAAACGGCTTTTTAATGTGTTTGATTATGAGGATGCCTATCAATGGTTCGAGCGCCATGGTGTAGCGCTGGTGACGCAGGACGACGAATGTGTGTTTCCGCAGGCGCAGGATTCTCATGCCATCATCGATTGCTTCCTAACGTTTGCCCATCGCAACCATATTACTATACGAACGGGCGAGAAAATACAGTCGCTAGATGCTGTGTATAGTTTTGATTTCATGGTAGTTACCACTGGTGGTTCGCCTAAAGGTGAGGGGTTGAAATGGCTGGCAGATTTAGGTCATGAGATAGAACAACCCGTGCCGTCGTTGTTTACGTTTTCCATTGTCGATGCTCGCCTGCATGATATGCAAGGCTTGGTGGTGAACGATGTCACAACTCACATTCCTGGAACTAAACTACGCGCTGACGGTCCGTTGCTCATTACCCATTGGGGCATGAGTGGACCAGCCATTCTGCGCCTCTCCAGTTATGCCGCTCGCTATCTGGCAGACAACAACTATCAGGCTCCGCTGAGCATTAATTGGATACAAAAGAACGAAGAGGACGCGCAGGCTGCTCTCTACGAACTGGCAGTCCGACAGCCCCAGAAGTTGTTGGCAACCTACAATCCCTTCGGTTTGCAACAGCGTCTTTGGAACTATCTGGTGGACAAGGCGCTGACCACGCGTGCTACCATCCGTTGTCAGGAACTGAACAAGAAAGACGTCAACCGCTTGGTCAATGTCCTGACGAACGATCATTACCATATTGCCGGACGCGCTGCCTTCAAGGACGAGTTTGTCACCTGTGGAGGTGTTTCGCTGAAGGCTGTGAATCCTACTACTCTCGAGAGCCGTCATGTGCCTCATCTGTATTTTGCTGGCGAGGTGCTCGACATCGACGGCGTCACGGGAGGTTTTAACTTCCAGGCTGCATGGACTACCGCCTATGTCGTAGCCTGCTCTATTTGTTCATCTTTAACTAATAACATAAACATTAACGCATCATGAAACGTAACTTATTATTGACAGCTCTTGCTGTGTTGACGAGCGTTTGTTGCTGGGCTCAGCAGCAGACTCCGAAATCCATCCGTTGCAATCAGGATGGAACAGTGACATTCTTCTACAAGAACGATCAGGCCAAGAATGTGCAGGTCGATGTGCAGTTTGCAGGCCGTAACCCCATGACCCGCGACGCTGCGACGGGCATGTGGACTGCGACGCTGGGACCTGCTGCCCCTGACATGTATCCCTATTGCTTCATCGTCGATGGAGTGAGCGTGATGGACCCTGAGAACGACCAGTACTTCCCCAACGAAGGTTTCAAGAACAGCCTGCTGGAGATTCCTGGCAACGGCACATTGCCTCACGACATCAAGGATGTGCCTCACGGACGTCTGGAGTATATCCACTATTATTCCAAGAGTCTTGGTGCCACCAATCAGGCTGTGGTCTATCTGCCACCGACGTATATGCAGGACTTCCAGAAGAAGTATCCCGTGTTCTATCTCATCAGTGGTACGACAGATACCGAGGAGGTATATTACAAGGTGGGCCGTGTGAATTACATTCTCGACAATCTGCTGGCTGACAAGAAGGCCAAGGAGATGATTGTCGTGCTGCCTTATGGCAACCCGTCGAAGTTGCTGGCCGGAAAAGCGCAAGCCGCAAGCGGTCAGCCCCAAACGCGCTTTGGCGGTGACGTGTTCAGCAAGGACCTCATCAACGACCTCATGCCTTATATCGAGCAGAACTACCGCACGGTGAACAATGCCGATCATCGTGCCATCGGCGGTTTCTCGCGTGGTGGCAATCAGGCGCTGTACAATGGCCTGACAAATCTCGATAAGTTTGCCTATCTCTGCTCCTACAGCTCGTTTACGTCGACGGACATCCCCAACGTCTACGACAATGCCGACGATACAAACAAGAAGATCCGCCTGTTCTGGCTGGGTGTCGGTACTGACGATTTCCTTTATGGCAATGCCCGCGACTACATGGAATTCCTCGACAAGAAGGGTATCCACAGTGTCAAGGAGTTTACCAACGACAAGTTTGGACACACATGGATGAATGCCAAGTATTTTTTGGCAAAGACCCTGCCCCTGCTTTTCAACAAAAAAGCTGCTGAGGCTGCTATGAAGGATGGAAAGTCTGCTCCTGCTGCAACGGGTAAGGAACAGCAGTTCACTCCCGGTGTGATGGCTCGCTTGTTCCCCAAACCCATCGTTTCGCCTGAATATACTGAGGAAAGCATCACGTTCCGCTTCAAGGCTCCTGATGCCCAGAAAGTGGAATTGGAATGTGAGATCCTGCCTGAGGTGCTGCCCATGGAGAAAGATACCGCTGGCGTGTGGAGCGTGCAGATGAACGATTTCGCCACAGAGACCTTTAAGTACTGTTTCATTGTGGATGGCACCCGTGTGGCTGACCCCAACAACATGTATCTCTCTTCAGGCCAAGGCTTCAAATACAGTGTTGCCGACAGTCCCTTCGGACCGTTCAGCTTTGCTGCGATGGGTGATATTCCCCACGGACGTACAGGCTACGACGTAGAACGTCAGGAGGCGTGGTATATGTCGCCCATGAATAACGGTCAGTTCACGATGCCTGTATTCATCCAGCTTGTGCCAGGCGAAAACGATACGATGGAGAGTTGGTTTAAGGAGGGTGGTGCTGATGCCATTGCGGACAGGATGCTGGCTGACGGCAAGACCAAGAGCTGCGTCATTACTACCAGTTCGATGGACTTCATGCAACAGGGTGGCATGCAGATGCCTGGCATGAGCCCTCGTGTGATTCGTGCCGACGACTATCCCACGTGGTCGCAACGTCGTCGTGCCCTCGTGAAGCTGCTCTTTAAGATAGGTAAAGAACCCGCCCCCTCGTTCCCTGACTTCGGCGGTGGTGGCTTCGGCGGCGGCTTCGGAGGAGGCGGCGGTTTTGGTGGCGGCTTCTAAGCCTTCTCGCCTTGTTCCTTTTCGTCAGCAAATTTGTTTTGCTTGAGGTCCTCTACGAACTGACTGATTTTCTGTAGTTCGCGCGGAATCTTGATACTCTGTGGGCAGTGCGGTTCGCATTGCCCACAGCCTATACAATGGTCTGCCTGACGCATGCGGGGAACGGCACGGTCGAGACCGATGAGGTAGTTGCGACGCAGCTTGTAATACTCGTCGTCCATCTGCAAGCGAGGCAGCGTGCCGTCGTTCTTACATTTATTATAATGTACGAAGATGGCGGGAATGTCGATGCCGTAAGGACAGGGCATACAATACTTACAGTCGTTGCAGGGAATGTTTTCCAGTCCGACGATACGCTGGGCAACTTGTTCGTCCAGGAATTGCTGTTCGGCCTGCGTCAGGGGAACCAGCGGACAATAGCTGAGCAGGTTGTCCTTCAAATGCTCCATATACGTCATTCCGCTGAGCACGGTGAGCACACCCTTAGGAGTTCCTGCATAGCGGAAGGCCCACGAAGCGACGCTGCGCTCTGGGTCGCGTTGCTTCAATTCCTTGGCAAGATATTGTGGCAAGTTTGCCAGACGACCACCCAACAACGGTTCCATGATGACGGCAGGGATGCCCATCTTTTGAAGCTCGTCGTAGAGATAATGTGCATCGACATTGTTGTTGCTGATTTCGTTGGCGTAGTCCCAGTCCAGATAGTTCAGCTCAATCTGCACGAAGTCCCAGTGATATTTGTCGTGCATGGCCAGGATTTCGTCGAACACGCTCTGATGGCCGTGGAACGAGAATCCGAGGTTGCGGATGCGTCCTGCCTCGCGCTCTTTCAGCAGGAAATCCATCATGCCATTGTCCACATATCGGCTGTTAAACTCATTCATGCCGCCACCGACTGCATGTAACAGGTAGTAATCGATGTAGTCCACCTGCAATTCCTTCATCGAGTTCTTGTACATTTGTACGCTGGCCTCGTGGCTCTGCAGGGCGGGGTTGAAGTTCGACAGTTTGGTGGCGATGAAATATTCCGAGCGCTTGTGGCGACTCAGGGCAATACCCGTGCAGGCTTCCGACTTACCCTGACAATAGACGGGGCTGGTGTCGAAATAGTTGACGCCGTGCTCGATGGCATAATCGACCTGACGATTGATCATGTCCTGGTCGTAGTCGTCTTGATTCTCCGTCTTCGACGGCAGACGCATCATGCCATAGCCCAAGAGCGACACTTTGTCGTCATTGAAGGGATTTTTACGATAGGTCATCTTGCCCACAGGGGGCTCCACCTGTTTCTTATATTCCTCGACGGCTTCGCTTTCCGTCTTCGATTTGCAGCCCGCCATCACGGCAGCAGCGCCCACGGCACCACCACCTAACAGCCTTAGAAAACTGCGTCTTGATATATCTTTTTTCATTGTCGTCTTCGTTATGTCGTTATGTCGTTATTCCGTAATTCCGTAATTCCGTTATTCCGAAAAATTAAATCTCCTTATGCACTTCGTGCCCTTCGACGTAGATGGCGCTGAAGGGACGCGCGGGACACAGATACTCGCAGGCTCCACAGCCTATGCAACGACTCTCGTTGACGGCAGGGATGTAGGGCGACTCTTCGTCGTCGGGGTTGCTAGGAACCATATCGATGGCACCCGCAGGACAGTGGCGCGCACAGTTGCCGCACTCCACACCATCGTTGATAGCCACACAGTTCTTTTTGATGAATACGGCATGACCAATCTGGGTGGATGCTTTCAGCTCATGTGCCAGAGGCTTGATGGCGCCAGCGGGGCAAACCTCCGAACAAGTGTTACACTCCGGACGGCAATAGCCGCGCTCGTACGACATCGCTGGCATCATCAGGTGCAGCAGGTCGTCAGAAGGCCGCAGCACGTCGTTGGGACAATTCGATATGCACAGTTGACAGCCTGTGCAATGTTGGGCAAAGTTCTTCATCGATTGCGACCCTGGAGGCGTGAGGGGTGTCTGACGCTCAGGGGCTACCTTGTCCTCAATCCCTGCCAGACCGCCATCCATAATCTTGTCCTTCTGCTGGGCCAACGCTGCCGTAGCTAACAAACCCGACGATATCATAAACGCCCGCCGCCCGTCGCTCTCAGGACTAGAATCTCTAGTATCTCTAGTGTCTCTAGATAATCTAGAATCTCTAGACTTTCTAGAATAACTCAGCGCTCCGAACTTACAACTCTCGATGCAGTTGCCGCACACCACGCAACGGCTATAATCGACCGTGTGCGTCTTGTAGTCGATACATGCCGACTTGCAGTTCTTCGAGCACAGCGAACAATTGCGGCATTTCTCGGTGTCGAAATGAATCTTCAGCCATGAGAAACGCGAGAAGAAACTCAGGAAGGTTCCCACGGGACAAATGGTGTTGCAGTACGTACGGCCGTTGCGCCAGGCGAGCACCGCAAGAATGATCACCGCCACGATGCTGATGATAAGCGACGGCAGGGCGCGCAACCAAACGTCTTTGTGATAGAAAGCATAGCTGTCGTAGTATTCGGCTATACTTGCCAGCACGTTGTTGCCTGCTATCCATATGGGTTGTAGCACGTTGGTGGCAATGAGTCCGAAGGTAGAGTAGGGGGCCAGCAGCTGGAACAGCGTGCCGATGCCCGCCAACAGCAGGACGACGAACACCACAAGCACGGGATAGCGCAACCACCGCAGCTCCTTGGAATACGTGTAGCGGTTTTTTTTCTGCTTCTTGCCCAGCCATCCGAAGATGTCCTGCATGATGCCCAGCGGACAGATGATGGAGCAATAGATGCGTCCGCAGACGAGCGTCAATACCAACAGGAAAGCCACGACGGCAAAGTTCAAGGCCAGTATAGCCTCCATTGCCTGCAGCTTCGGCATCCACGAAAACCAGTGGAGCGCCGTTCCTGTGAAGTCCACAAACAGCCATGTAATGCCGATAAACATCACGGTGGCTAGCGTAATTCGAATCGTTCTTAGCATAAAGACTGTATTTGTTTAGTGTTTAGTGATTTTTACTATTTGGATACTCACTTCGTAAAGCAGGTAGATGGGCAGCGACACGACGAAGAGTGTAAACACATCGGTCGTTGGCGTGATGATAGCTGCTACGACGAGGATGGCGACGATGGCGTGACGACGATAACCGGTCATCAACTGGGCGTTAATCAGTCCCATGCGTCCTAACATGGCGCAGACCACAGGCAGTTCGAACACCACGCCCATCACCAGGCTCATGCCCAGCAGCGTGTCGACGTACGACTGCAGCGTCAGCATGTTTGCCACATCGGGCGACACCTGATAGGTGCCCAGAAAACGCACCGTCAGCGGGAATACCATGAAGTAGTTTACCAATGTGCCCACGAGGAACATCACGTAGGCCGCCCCCACGATCCATACCGCATAGCGACGTTCGTTTTGGTAGAGCCCTGGCGACACAAAGCGGAACAACTCATATAGTATATAAGGTGAAGCCAACAGCAGACCCGCATACAACGCCGTCCGCATGTGAATCATAAACTGCTCCGTCAGGCCAGTGTTCATCAGGTGCAGCGAGAACGCGTCGACACCCAGCAGGCGATACGTCACGAAGTCGCTACTTCGCGGAGCCAACACCACGCTGAACAACGTTTCCTTCATCAGAAAAGCCGCGACGGCGAATACCACCACCGCCACACCCATCTTGATGATCGACGAGCGCAACACGTCCAGATGGTCCCAGAACGTCATCGGCTCTTGAGTGTTCATCTGCGCGGTAGCAAATTTATCACTTTTCACTCTTCACTTTTAACTTCCTTGTCGTCCATGTCAATTTCCTTCATGCCGTCCTTGAAGCTCTTTACACCCTTGCCCAGACCCTTCATGAGCTCGGGAATCTTCTTGCCTCCGAACAGCAGCAACACAATCAAGGCGATGACTACAATCTCTTGCAAGCCTAAGCCAAATAGAAGTAAATTCATCATAATTTCACAGTTTTTGGTTATAACTCTTGCAAAGATACGTTTTTTTTCGTACATTTGCAGCCAAAATAAACAACATTTAACTATGGAGTACGAATTAATTCTACGAATTTTCATTGCCGCCCTGCTCGGAGGACTTATCGGGCTCGAACGCGAATACCGTGCTAAGGAGGCTGGTTTCCGCACCCATTTCCTCGTCGCATTGGGCTCGGCATTGTTTATGATTGTCTCGGCCTATGGCTTCGGGGACTCTGGGTCGTTGCAGCCATCGGCCTTGCCTGTGGCGGTGGCATGTACGTCTTGGCCACTGCCGCTACCTTGATGGTGCTCGTAGGTCTCGAAGCCTTCAACTACTTCCTCCACAAGCTCGACCAGCACCGTAAGTAGAAAACAAAAAACCGAGCTCACCAAACGATGAGCTCGATTTTTTTTCTGGGTGTTTGCCAGAAAGTTTTATCCGCAGAAGAAGAGGACGACAATCTGGGCGGTGAAGATGCGCAGGAACATGGCCAGCGGATAGACCGTCGAGTAGCCCAGAGCGGGAGCCTCTTTGGAGCAGATGCTGTTAGAGTAGGCGAGGGCAGGAGGGTCGGTGTAGGTACCGGCTATCATACCCGCCAGGGTGAAGTAGTTGAACTTGTAGCGTATGCGGGCAATGGGGCCTACGATGAGAATCGGGATAATCGTGATGAGGAAGCCCGTGAGGACGTAGAGTAGTCCGTCGCCGTCGACTACCGTAGCAAGGAATCCTGCGCCGGCCTTGATACCCACTGAGGCAAGGAAGAGCACGAGACCAATCTCGCGCAGCATCATGTTTGCCGAAGTGGTGGTGTAGGTCACGAGGTGTATCTTATAGCCGTAGCGGCCAATGAGGATGGCGATGATGAGCGGACCACCGGCGAGACCGAGTTTGACGGGTACAGGCATGCCGGGAATCATCAGCGGGAACGAACCGAAGATGAGTCCGAGGAAGATGCCGACGAAGATGGTGGCGATGTTGGGGGCGTTGAGCTTGTTGCTGGAATTGCCCATGCGGATAGCTACGCGGTTAACGGCTTCCTCGGGACCTACGACGCGAATCTTGTCGCCCACCTGCAAGGGCAGGCTGGCAGAGGCGAAGAGGTCGATGCCGTGACGGGTGACGCGCGTGACATTGACACCGTGAACGCTGGAGAAATGCATCGAGGCCAGCGTCTTACCGTTGATTTTAGGATTGGTGATGAGCACGCCCTTGGAAATCATGGGTTCTTCCTGTTGCTGCTGTTCGAGGTCGATGTCGACAACAGGACCGATGAAGGCGATGATAGCCTCGTAGTCGGCCTCGGCACAGACGATGAGCATCTTGTCGCCCAAATGGAGCTGTGTGTTGCGGTTGGCAATGGTGATGTCACCGTTATGCTCGATGCGCGAACAGACGAAATCGCGGTTCAGGAATTCGTGAACCTGAAGGATGGTTCTGCCCTCCAGATATTGGTTGGTGACCTCCACGTGCATTTTGTAAGGCTTCTTGTTGGTCTTCGTGCCCTCCTGTTGTTGCAGTTGTGCCTCCTCCTGCTCCAGCTTGACGCCGCAGATATACCTTATTAAAATAATAGCACCGATGATGCCGAGCACACCGAGGGGATAGGCACAGGCGTAGGCCGAAGCAATCTGCGGGGCGTTGGAGCCGAAGACGGTGCCCAGCGCCTCGTTGGCTGCACCAAGACCGGGGGTGTTGGTGACGGCACCATAGAGTGTACCGACCATCATGGGCAGGTTCATCTTGTTGCCGGTATCGAAGAAGATATAGTAGCAGGCGAACATGACGAGGATGTTGAGCAGGATGGCTGTCGCCGCTAGCCCGTTGAGCTTAATGCCCTGAGTGCCAAAGCTTTCGAAGAAACCGGGACCGACCTGCATACCGATCATAAAGACGAAGAGGATGAGTCCGAAATCCTGTGCGAAAGTGAGGATGGGTGTGGGAGCCGTGAATCCGATGTGTCCTGCGACGATGCCGGCAAAAAGTACGAATGTGACGCCCAGCGAGACGCCCGCAATTTTGATTTTACCCAGATAGACACCCACGGCTATGACAACGGCGTAGAGCAACACGATGTGGGCTACGGAGTCCGTCGAAATAAACAGTTCTTTTAACCAGTGAAATGATTCCATAAAGTACTTTTTTTGAAATTGGCTGCAAAATTACTATTTTTTTGCTCAAAACGTGCAAAAATGTGCTACTATTTTTCATAAAAACAAAATATTTATTAAATTCCTCATTATTCTTCGTTATTTCAGAAATAATGTGTACCTTTGCAGGAAATTCTAAAACAACTTATATAATAAACACTATTTATGGCAAACAAAGAAAAACTCTTCAGCGAGTTTCAGGCTCCGACCAAACAGGAATGGTTGGACAAAATTGAAGTGGACCTGAAAGGTGCCGACTTCCAGAAGCGACTCGTGTGGAGAACGAATGAGGGCTTCAACGTACAGCCCTTCTACCGTCGTGAGGACCTGAAGGACCTCAAGACTCCTGATGCGCTGCCCGGCGAATTCCCGTTCGTTCGCGGCAACAAGAAAGACACCAACGAATGGTATGTCCGCCAGAACATCGTTGTAGGCGGCGACCCCGTGGCAGCTAACAAGAAAGCGCTGGACATCCTGATGAAGGGTGTGGACAGTATCGGTTTCAAACTTGGTCACGATGAGGTGAGTGCCGAGTATATCGACGCGCTGTTGAAGGACATCCGCTTGGACATCGTGGAGGTGAGCTATCGTGCCTGCCTGCGTCACGCCCTCGAACTGGCTGACCTGCTGGTGGCCTATTTCGAGAAGATGGGCTACGACAAGGAGAAGATTGTGGGTGGCGTCGGTTTCGACCCCATCGAGCGCATGCTGATGAAGGGCAAGGACTCGTCGTTCCTGCTGCCTGACATGCCGAAGCTGGTGGAGAAGCTGAAGGACTATCCCAACCTGCGTTGCGTGATGGTACACAGCGACCTGCTGAACAATGCCGGTGCGTATATCGTGCAGGAAATGGGTTACGCCTTAGCTTGGGGTAACGAGTATCTGCAGCAGATGGTGGATGCTGGCGTGGACGTTGATTTGGCTGCAAAGAAAATCAAGTTCTACATGGGTATCTCGGAGAACTACTTCATGGAGATTGCCAAGTTCCGTGCCTGCCGCATGCTGTGGGCACAGATTGTGAAACAATACGAGCCCAAGTGCGACTGCGCATGCAAGATGATTATCAACGCCTCGACATCGACGTACAACCAGACTGTGTTTGACAGCTACGTCAACCTGCTGCGTTCGCAGACGGAGGCCATGAGTGCTGCCATCGGTGGTGTTCACTCGATGGTGGTCACGCCGTTCAATGCGCCTTATGAGAAACCCAACGAGTTCAGTGAGCGTATCGCCCGCAACCAGCAGTTGCTGATTAAGGAGGAGGCTCACTTCGACCGTATCGTCGACCCGTCAGCAGGTTCGTATTATATCGAACACCTGACAGACGCACTGGCACAGGAGGCTTGGAAGCTGTTCCTGAAAGTGGAGGACGAGGGTGGTTTCCTGGAGGCCGTCAAGAAGGGTACTATTCAGGAGGATATCAACGCCACGAACGTCAAGCGTCACGGTGATGCTGCCAAGAGAAAGGAGTTCCTGCTGGGTACCAACCAGTTCCCGAACTTCACCGAGAAGAGCGAAGGCAAAGAACCATTGGCTCCTGCTGACTGTGTCGCAACCCACGCTGGCGATGCTGACGTGCCTGCCCTGAAGATCAGCCGTATGGCTTCTGACTTCGAGACCCTGCGCCTGACAACGGAGAAGGCTAAGAAGGTGCCTGTGGCATTCATGTTGACTATCGGTAATCTGGCTATGCGTCAGGCTCGTGCACAGTTCTCGTGCAACTTCCTGGCTTGCGCTGGTTATAAGGTGATTGACAACCTCGGATTCAAGACCGTTGAGGAAGGTGTTGATGCTGCGCTCGAGGCAGGAGCTGATATCGTGGTCATCTGCTCTTCTGATGATGAGTATGCAGAGTACGCTATCCCTGCCTTCAAGTACTTGAATGGTCGTGCGATGTTCGTCGTAGCTGGTGCTCCTGCTTGCATGGAGGACTTGAAAGCTGCTGGCATTGAGAACTACGTTCATGTGAAGTGCAATGTGCTTGAGACTTTGAAAGAATATAATCAGAAACTTGGTATTTAATGATAGGAGACTTGAATTATGCGTAAACAATTTAAAGATATTGATATCTATGCAGGCATCAAGGCTCAAGATGGTGCCAAGTGGATTAAAGACAATGGAATCGTAGAAGGTATGGAACATCTCGACTTTACAGCAGGTATTCCTCCTTATCTCCGTGGTCCGTACTCTATGATGTACCCCTTCCGTCCGTGGACTATCCGCCAGTATGCCGGATTCTCTACTGCTGAGGAGTCAAATGCTTTCTATCGCCGTAACCTCGCCGCTGGTCAGAAGGGCCTCTCTGTGGCCTTCGACCTGCCTACCCACCGTGGCTACGATCCTGACAACCCCCGTGTGGTAGGCGATGTAGGTAAGGCTGGTGTGTCTATCTGCAATGAGGAGAACATGAAGGTGCTCTTCAGCGGTATCCCCTTGAATAAGATGTCTGTTTCTATGACTATGAACGGTGCTGTATTGCCTATCCTGGCATTCTACATCGTAGCTGGTCTGGAGCAGGGCGCACAGTTGGAGGAGATGGCCGGAACCATTCAGAACGATATTCTGAAGGAGTTCATGGTGCGTAACACCTATATCTACCCACCTGCATTCTCCATGAAGATTATCGCCGATATCTTCGAGTACACCTCGCAGAAGATGCCGAAGTTCAATAGTATCTCTATTTCGGGCTATCACATGCAGGAGGCTGGTGCTACAGCCGATATTGAGCTGGCTTACACCTTGGCCGATGGTATGGACTACCTGCGTACGGGTGTGAACGCTGGTATCGATGTCGATGCTTTCGCTCCTCGTCTGTCGTTCTTCTGGGCTATCGGTATGAACCATTTCATGGAGATTGCCAAGATGCGTGCTGGCCGTCTGTTGTGGGCTAAGATTGTGAAGAGTTTCGGAGCCAAGAATCCTAAGTCGCTCGCACTGCGTACTCACTCTCAGACTTCAGGTTGGTCATTGACCGAGCAAGACCCCTTCAACAATGTAGGTCGTACCTGTATCGAGGCTATGGCAGCCGTGCTGGGTCACACTCAGTCACTCCACACCAACGCCCTCGACGAGGCCATCGCTCTGCCGACGGATTTCTCAGCTCGTATCGCTCGTAACACCCAGATTTATATCCAGAATGAGACCAAGGTCTGCAAGCAGATTGACCCATGGGCAGGTTCTTACTATGTGGAGACCCTGACCAACGAGCTGGTTCACAAAGCTTGGGAACACATTCAGGAAATCGAGAAGCTGGGCGGTATGGCCAAGGCTATCGAGACTGGTCTGCCCAAGATGCGTATCGAGGAAGCAGCAGCCCGTACGCAGGCTCGTATCGACTCTGGTGTCCAGACCATCGTTGGTACCAACAAGTATCGCTTGGAGCACGAGGATCCTATCGATATCCTCGAGGTGGACAACACCGCTGTGCGTAAGCAGCAGGAGGAGAGCCTGAAGGAGGTTCGCAGCAAGCGCGATGAAGCTGCTTGTCAGGCAGCCCTGAAGGCTATCACGGATTGCGTCCGCGACTTCAACGAGGGCCGCAAGAGCGAGAACAACCTGCTCGACCTCGCTGTCAAGGCTGCCCAGTTGCGTTGTACGCTGGGTGAGATTTCAGATGCCTGCGAAGAGATCGTAGGCCGTTATAAAGCAGTAATCAGAACAATTTCAGGCGTGAAGGTCGTCGTCCGCGTATCTTCATCGCAAAGATGGGTCAGGATGGTCACGACCGTGGTGCAAAGGTTGTAGCAACGGGCTACGCAGACTGTGGCTTTGATGTGGATATGGGACCGCTGTTCCAGACGCCCGCTGAGGCCGCCCGTGAGGCCGTCGAGAACGACGTGCATGTGGTTGGCGCTTCATCGCTGGCTGCTGGTCACAAGACGCTGATCCCTCAGTTGATTGAGGAGCTGAAGAAGCTTGGTCGTGAGGACATCATGGTCATTGCCGGTGGTGTGATTCCCGCTCAGGACTACGACTTCCTCTACAAGGCTGGCGTCGCTGCCATCTTCGGTCCAGGAACCTCTGTGGCTAAAGCCGCCGTTGAAATGATGAAGATTCTGCTCGACAAAGAGTAAGAGTTAAATAAGTTAAGCCCCGCCAAACGACGGGGCTTAATTTTTATTTGAATTTCAATCCCATATTATAGAGGATGAACGAGTAGATGTCGGCTTGTTCCTCGAGGACTTTTGCGAGGGGCTTTCCGCCACCATGACCGGCCTTGGTATCAATACGGATAAGGACGGGATTCGGACCTTTGTGACACTCCTGTAGCGTAGCTGCAAACTTAAATGAATGGGCAGGCACGACGCGGTCGTCATGGTCGGCAGTGGTGATGAGGGTGGCAGGATAGGCCGTACCCGGCTTCAAATTGTGCAGCGGGGAATAACCGCGAAGGTATTCAAACATCTCCTTCGAATCCTCGCTAGTGCCGTAGTCGCTAGCCCAGTTCCAGCCGATGGTGAACTTATGATAGCGCAGCATGTCCATCACGCCCACCTCTGGAATGGCCACACGGAAGAGGTCGGGCCGCTGCGTCATGCAGGCACCGACGAGTAGTCCACCGTTCGAACCGCCCACGATGGCCAGCTTCTCCTTGGAGGTGTAACCCTCTTTAATCAGGTATTCTGCAGCAGCGATGAAGTCGTCGAACACGTTCTGCTTCTGCATCTTCGTACCTGCCAAGTGCCACTCCTCGCCATACTCGCTACCACCGCGTAGGTTAACCTGTGCGTAGATGCCGCCCTGTTCGAGGAAAGGAATACGCGTGGCCGAGAAACCAGGGCCGAGGGGAATGTTGAAACCACCATAGCCGTAGAGATAGACGGGATTCTTGCCGTTACGCTTCAGTCCTTTCTTATATGTAATAAACATAGGTACGCGCGTACCGTCTTTGCTATTAAAGAAAATCTGCTTGCTCTCGTATTCCTGCTGCTTGAACTTCACGTTTGGCTGTGCGTAGAGCGTGCTCTCGTTCTTCGCCATATCGTAGCGATAGATGGTGCCGGGCATCGTGAACGACGTGAAGGTGTAGAAACACTCAGGCTCTTTCTTATCACCTGTAAAACCTACGCTGCCCACCATTGGAAGTTTGACTTCGTGACGCATCTTTCCGTCAAGACCATAGACGTAGGCGTGGTCGCAGGCGTCCTGCGCATAAGTGAGGATGAACTGGCGATTAATGATATCGACGCCTCCCAGCACGTTCTGCTGTTCAGGAACGAGCACTTGCCAGTCGTTGACGCCTGGTTTGCGGATGTCGGCCACCATGATACGACCCTTCGGCGCATTGTAGTTGGTATAGATATAAATCTTGTTGCCATCGTCGTAGATGGGACCATACTGGAAATCCATGTTATCAGTCATCTGGATGAACTGTGAGCCCTGCTGGCGTAAGTCTCTTACAAACAAGTTGTTGCCTGCACCAGCGCCAGCCTCGTACATGTACATCAGCGTCTCTTCTTCGTTTGTGGATACCTCGAAGAAGACCTTGGGTTTCATGGGGTTTTGATAGAACAGCACATCGTCCGACTGCGGCGTTCCCATCTTGTGATAATAGATCTTCATGCCTTCGTTGACGTTCGAAAATTCCTTGCCCTCTGTCGGACGGTCGTAGCTGGAATAATAGAATCCGTCACCTTGCCATGCAGCACCTGAGAATTTGGCCCACTCAATATGATCCTGAGTCAGCTGGCCCGTCTTCAGATCGATGACATAGAACTCCTGCCAGTCGGAGCCTGAGCGCGAAATGGCGTAAGCCATCCATCGTCCGTTGTGCGAGAAGTAAGTGCCTTTCAGCGCTACTGTACCGTCCGTCGATAGTGTGTTGGGGTCGAGAAATACGCGTGGCGTGCCGCCCAGTTCGTCCATTACGTACATGACATACTGGTTCTGCAGTCCGTCGTTTTTGTAGAAATACCACTTGCCGTGGCGTTTGCGCGGAGCACCGATTTTCTCATAGTTGGCGAGCTCGGTCAGTCGTTTCAGCAACTTCCCGCGGAAAGGAATCTTCTGCAGGTAGGCGTTCGTCACCTTGTTTTCCGCCTCTACCCATGCTGCTGTTTGTGCCGAAGTGTCGTTCTCCAACCAGCGGTAGGGGTCGGCGACCTTCACGCCAAAATATTCATCTACTGTGCCGTCCTTAGCGGCTTTCGGATACTGCAAATCCTGTGCTTGCAGTAAGTTCGTGGCTATCATTGCCATGCTCATCAATAATGTCCTTTTCATTGTTTCTAAAATTATTTTGCTGCAAAGATACAAATTTCTCTAAACTTTAAACGCTAAACTCTAAATTTTTTTGTACCTTTGTCGCCAGAAAACTTAAAACAAGATGAAAGATATCAAGCGAATCGTATTGACGGGTGGTCCCTGTGCTGGCAAAACAACGGCGCTGGTGCGCATTATTGAGCATTTCTCTAACTTGGGCTTTAAGGTGTTTACCGTGCCCGAAGTTCCCACAATGTACAGCCAGGGAGGTTGGAGTTATCTGACACCGAATCATGACCTCTACTACGAGGGCGAGTTGGCCATCCTGCGCACACAGTTGGCGTTGGAGAACTCATTTATGCGTTTGGCCGAGACCTGCACCAAACCTACTTTTGTGGTGTGCGATCGCGGCACGATGGATATCTCAGCCTATATCGACAAAGCAATGTGGGAGGAGCTATGTGAGAAATGCGGCACTAATTCCAATGAGTTACGCAAGCGCTACGATGCCGTGTTGCACCTGGTGAGTGCGGCTGATGGTGCCGAGCAGTACTATACTACAGCCACCAATTCGACGCGTTACGAGCAAGCTAACGAAGAAGGTCTGCGTATCGCGCGCGACTTGGACAAGAAGGTGAACAAGGCGTGGACGGGAC
The DNA here is from genome assembly GCA_900318885.1 of uncultured Prevotellaceae bacterium. Lineage (GTDB taxonomy): Bacteria > Bacteroidota > Bacteroidia > Bacteroidales > Bacteroidaceae > Prevotella. The sequence goes on from ONMN01000051.1 coordinate 24,376, forward strand.
ATCCGCATCTGCGCGTCATCAACAACCACGATAATTTCGACATGAAGATCAACCGTGTGCTGAAGGAGATTTCGAACGTACTCGAGATTCCACAGCCCATCGAGGACGAGCGTACGTATATCGTAGAGTTGACGGGCCAGTTGCCTGAAAGCATTGAGAGCGAGATAACACAGACCTATCTCGTGGCAGATCCTGATTGTGAGATACGTCTGCGTCGTCGTGACTGGGGTGGCGAGGTGGTCAATGTCCACAAAACCAAGAAGCGCATTTCGGCGACGGAAGTGTTGGAGACGGAGCGTCAGGTGAGCAATGCCCTCTATGAGTCGTTGCTGCAACAGGCTGACCCCTATCGTGGCACCATTCGTAAGACACGTCGTAGCTTTATCTGGCGAGGACAGTTCTTCCAAGTCGACACGTTCCACGAACCAGTCAATAATCTCGTCCTTTTGGAAACGAAGGGTGTGGCACAGCAAGAAAGTGTGAATTTCCCGCCATTCCTCCGTGTGATTGAGGACGTAACGGGAAATCCACAGTATTATAACTACAATATCGCTCTCAGGCGATAGTAGCGTTTAGGCGATAATCTCACGGGCACGAGCCAGTGCGAGATCGATGTGGCTCGTGATATTCTCAGCGCCCAACAGCTTGTCGAAGTTGTTGCGGCGAAGCACAGCATCGACTTTTGGCGTGACACCTGACAGAACGATGGTCGTTCCATCCTTCTGACACATGCGACACATGTTTTCGAGGTTGTGCAGACCTGTCGAGTCAATGAACGGCACTTTACGCATACGGATGATGCGCACTTTCGGATGATGGCCCCATCGAGCCATGAAATCCTCGAAGCGCGTGCCGGCTCCAAAGAAGTATGGACCGTTGATTTCATACACTTCGACACCCTCGGGAATGGTCAAATGTTCCAGATTGCCAGCCTTCATCTCTGCATCCTCGTTGAGGTCGATCTCGTTGAGAATGGCGTGAACCTCAGTGGTTTCAGCCATACGTCGCATAAAGAGCAGACAAGCACAGATGAGTCCGAACTCGATGGCCACTGTAAGGTCGAAGATGATGGTGAGGAAGAACGTTATCAGCAGCACGGTGACATCGCTCTTCGGATTACGACGAGCCATTGCCAGGAACGAACGCCAGCCGCTCATGCCGTAAGCCACAACTACCAGCACTCCTGCCAGACATGCCATCGGAATATACTGTGCGAGCGGCATGAGGAACAGGAAGATAATCAGCAGCACAACAGCGTGAACGATGCCTGCAACAGGCGTGCGACCACCGTTATTGATGTTGGTCATCGTACGTGCAATAGCGCCTGTAGCGGGAATACCGCCAAAAATGGGCGATGCGATATTGGCAATGCCCTGTCCGATGAGTTCGGTATTCGAGTTGTGATGATCACCAATGACACCATCTGCAACGGTGGCTGAGAGCAACGACTCGATAGCACCCAAGACGGCAATGGTAACCGCAGGCCCTACGAGTCCTTTGATAGTCTCCCACGACAGTTCCGGCACAACAGCTCCAGGCAGTTGCGACGAGATGCTGAAACGGTCGCCGATAGTCTCAATACTGGTGATGCCGGCATATTGCTTCAGCAGCAAGGCCGCAACAGTCATCAGAATGATAGCCACCAGCGAACCAGGTAATGCACGCAGTGGCGACAGGTGGAATTTACGCGCCAACATGGGCCACGAGGCAATGAGTGCGACGGAGACGATTCCGACCAATGCGCTCCACCAGTCTATCGTACCTATATTATATATATAGGCAATCCACTTCTCGATGAAATCACTTGGTACTTTGTCCATCGTCAGTCCCAGCAAATCTTTCACCTGCGTCGTGAAGATGGTGACGGCAATACCGCTTGTAAATCCCACCACGATGGGGTAGGGAATGTACTTGATGATGGTTCCCAGACGTAACACACCCAACAGAATGAGGAATACACCTGCCATCAGCGTTGCAATGGTCAGTCCCTGCATGCCGTACTGCTGGATGATGCCGTAAACGATGATGATAAAAGCACCCGTAGGACCACCAATCTGAACCTTCGAACCTCCGAAGAGCGAGATGGTCAATCCTGCGACGATGGCGGTGATGATACCCTTCTCAGGCGACACACCGCTGGCAATACCGAAGGCAATGGCCAACGGCAGCGCTACGATACCGACGATGATGCCTGCCATGAGATCGGCAACGAACGTCTTCTTGTTGTAATTCTTAACGGCCGAAACCATTTTCGGCTTGAAATCTAAAGTCTTCATTATCCTAAAAATTCGATTTTCGCTGGCAAAGTTACGATTTATCGAGAGCAAAACAAAATGAAATTCATTTTTTTGCCGAGATTTAGTAATCTTCGCCAATTTTTTGGCAAAGTTATGCAAAAAATATAAGGTGGCAAAATAAATTACCACCTTGTATTATAATATATGGCATTTTCTTGATTTACTTCGCCTTCAGCAGGTCGCGAATCTCAGCCAGCAGCTCTTCCTGAGTAGGTCCAGCGGGAGCCTCGGGCTCTGCGGGCTCTTCCTTCTTCTTGTTCAGCTTGTTGATGCCCTTCAGCATCAGGAAGATACAGAAAGCGACGATGAGGAAGTCAACCGTGTTCTGAATGAAGTTTCCGTACTTCAGCGTGGCGGCCATGTCGCCTTCGCCAAAGGCAAATTCCAACTTCGTGAAGTCTACGTTGCCGGTAATGGCTCCTACCAACGGCATCAGGATGTCGTCAACGAGTGAACTGACAATTTTACCAAACGCACCACCGATGATTACACCGACAGCCATGTCCATTACGTTGCCCTTCATGGCAAACTCTTTAAACTCTTTAATAAATCCCATAACACTAAAATTTAAAAGTTTAACATATAATGTATTACTTTTCTAACTCCATTTTGCAATCTGCATTTTACAATCTCGGTCATTTGACCTTGATATATCTCATTTTTTACAATCAGTCATTACTTTTCACTTTAATTAAGACTGAAATCACGTGCAAATATAAGAATTTTTTTATAACTTTGCACTCGAAATCAGAAAAAAGTGTCGAAAAGACGCAAAAAAATGAGAATTTTTAGTATAACCCATTTAAATAATTAAGTAAAATGACAAAAGTTGCAATTAACGGTTTTGGCCGTATCGGTCGCCTCGCTTTCCGTCAGATGTTCGAGGCTGAAGGTTATGAAGTAGTAGCAATCAACGAC
>ONMN01000057.1 GCA_900318885.1 uncultured Prevotellaceae bacterium
AGGTTTTTCCTCGGAGCTTTGAACCTGTTCATCCTGCGGAGAGAACAGGATTCGAACCTGCGAACCAGTTTTGCCGGTTACACGCTTTCCAGGCGTGCCTCTTCAACCACTCGAGCACCTCTCCCTGCGATTTGCGGGTGCAAAGATAGTCAATAAAGTTGAAAGTTGAGAGTTGAAAGTTGATAGTTTAGGGAATTTTAACCATTAACGTTAAAGACGCGGGCGACGTTGGCATTGGTTTGGCGGCAGATTTCCTCTTCGGTGACACCGTAAGCCTCGGCCAGACGCGTGATAACATGACGGATGAAGGCGGGTTCGTTGCGCTGTCCGCGAAGGGGAACGGGAGCCATATAGGGGGCATCGGTCTCAAGGACGATACGATCGAGGGGGACGACGTCAGCCAGCGTCTCGGGCAGGTGACTCTTCTTAAACGTCAGTACGCCACCGATGCCCAACACAAAGCGGTCGAACTCCAGCAGTTGCTGAGCCTCCTGGACATTACCCGTAAAACAATGGAACACGCCTCCGGGCAGGTCGTGCGCGTACCGCTTTATAATGGCAACCATCTCGTTTTGTGCCTTGCGACAGTGAATCATCAAGGGCAGCTGCAACTCGACAGCCCAGCGAACCTGCTCCTCGAAGGCTTCCTGCTGTTCATGCTCGAACTCACGGCTCCAATAATAGTCGAGGCCGACTTCGCCGATGGCGATGGGAACATTGAACATTGAACGTTGAACGTTGAACATTCTCTCCTTGAGAGTGTTGCGAATAGCTAATAGCTGGTCGCGCCAGTCGGCACGGACTTCTTCGGGATGGAGACCGAGCATGGGACGACAAAAGCCAGGATACTGACGGCAGACGTCGAGAACGGTGTGGCACGACGCGACATCAATGGCAGGCAGGAAGACGGCCGTACAGCCAGCCTCACGGGCTCGCTGGACGACGGCGTCGCGATCTGCTGCGAATTCTTCGCCATCGAGGTGGCAGTGGGTGTCGATGTAATTCATATTTCCATCCCGACGAGAGAACCGTCGGGCACAGTGGTTATTTGTTGCGGTGGAGGAGTTCGTCCATGTAGGCGCTGAGGGCCTGCTTGCGCTCGTCGGGGACGTTGACTTCGCGAAGGGTCTGACGCGCCAGGTCGAAGTAATAATTGATTTTCTCCTCGCAGAGCTGACGGATGCCAATCTCGTCGTAGAGACGCGTGACCTCGGCCACCTTCACCTCGCGATTGAACGTCTTAGCGTTAATCCATCGTTCCAATTCGGCACGCTGCTTACCGTTGGCACGGTTGAAGGCATTGATGAGCATATAGGTTTTCTTGTTCGATGCGATGTCGCCACCAACGGCTTTGCCGAAGACCTTCGGGTCGCCATAGACGTCGAGCAGGTCGTCCTGCAACTGGAAGGCGAGGCCCACCTGTTCGCCCAGACGATAGAGAAGTTCGGCATCCTCCTTCGGAGCATCGGCAAGGATGGCACCCATCTTCAGCGCACAAGCCAGCAGGACGGAGGTCTTCAGGCGTATCATCTCGATATACTCGTCCTCAGTGACGTCGTTGCGCGTCTCGAACGACATGTCGTACTCCTGACCCTCGCCAATCTCAAGAGCGGTGGTGGTGAAGAGGTCGAGCACGGGTTGCAACTTATCAGCCGGTACCTGAGCAACACGTTGATAGGCCAATACGAGCATGGAGTCGCCCGAGAGGATAGCCTTGTTGGCATTCCACTTCTTATGTACCGTCTGTTGACCGCGACGCAGGTCGGCATTGTCCATGAGGTCGTCGTGCAACAGGGTGTAGTTATGATAGGTCTCCAAGCCAACAGCCGGCATCAGGATATCCTCGGGCTGTTCGCGCCAGAGGTTGTAACCCAGCAGGGCAAGAACAGGACGGATGCGTTTGCCGCCAATGGCAAGCACGTATTGCACTGGCTCATAGAGTGAGGCCGGTTTGCGATCGTAGGGCAGGTGGTCGAGAAAGTCGTTGACTTTTTTCAGGATTTCGTCGGATGAGAGTTGTTTCATTTTTTTTTCGTTATTTCGTTATTACGTTATTTCGGGATTGTGGGATTGCGGGATTGCGACGTTATAGTTTAAAGACGATCGGGATGCAGACTTTGGTGCGGCAGGGCTCGTCGTTTTGGATGCCAGGCTTCCACTGGGGCATCATGCCCAGCACGCGAAGGACTTCACGGTCGCACTCCGGAGAGAGTTTCTTGGTGACACTGATGCCACTGATATTACCGTCTTTCTCGACATAGAATACGGCAATCACCCTACCCTCCGTCTTGTCCTGACGGGCTTTGTAAGGGTAGCGCAGGTGCTTGGTGAGCCACTTCATGAACTCGACGGCACCACCGGGAAACTGCGGCAGTTCCTCGGCAATATGGAAATTGAGCGGGTTATTGGGGTCGACGCCCATCGAGGCGAGTGCTTTGTCGTCGTCGAGCGACTCTTCAAGTTCCTTGAGCAGCGTGTCGTCGTCACCCTGCTTGTCATTCTCCATTTCCTCGTCAGGTTCGCTGATCTCCACATTGTCATCAACGATACGCAGCTGTTCGGCCTTCTCCACCTGGTGTTCTTCCTGCAATTGCGTGAGGGTTTCCAGATTCGACATCGGCACGAGTTCGCTCTCGTGAACCATTTCGCCGAGGTCCACGGGGTCGAAATCATCGTTGGCGGGAATGCTGTTCCACTCCAGCGTGACATAGAACAATGCCAGGACAAACGTCAGTCCCAGGAGGAATCCTGTGGTGCGACGCTGGTCGATATCAGCCTGTGGAGTCTTTTTTTGTTCCATGTTTCTGGCAATAAAATGCGAATTACTACGTTATTATTTATGCGGTAACGCTGAAATTTTCCGCAAAGGTACAAATAAATTAAGAATTAATTGTTATCTTTGCATCGGTTTTAGAGATTATTAGATGAAAAAAGGTCTATTAATAGTCATTATGGCGTTGTCAGTGCTTATGACAGCAGCACAGGAGAGCCAGGAAGTGTACAGTTTTTTGCGCCTTCCCGTCAGTGCCCATGTTGCTGCATTGGGTGGTGACAACATCACGTTGACTGAGGACGATGCAACATTGATTTTCCATAACCCGGCACTCATCAGCAGTGTGAGCGACAAGACGCTGAACCTGAACTTCATGACCTATATGGAAGGGGCGAAGACGGCTTCGGCATCATTTGTCAAAGCCTATCAGGAACGTGCCACATGGGGTGTCGCAGCACAATATATGGATTACGGCAAGATGAAGGAGACCAGCGTGAACAACGAAGACTTGGGTGATTTTTCTGCCCGTGACATCGCACTGGCAGGGTCATTTGCCTACCTCTTGGCGAACCGTCTGAGCGGTGGTATTACCGCCCGCTTCATTACCTCGCACATCGCCAGCTACAATTCGGCAGCCGTAGGCATTGACCTGGGACTGAACTATTGGGACGAGGACCGTGGATGGTCGTTATCGGCTGTTGCCAAGAATCTGGGCGGACAAATCAAGGCTTACGAGGACGATTTCGAACGTATCCCGCTGGACCTGCAGCTGGGTGTGACGAAACGCCTCATCGGTTCACCGCTACGCCTGTCGGCAACCCTGTCGCGACTGAACAACTGGGACCAGGGATTCATCAAGCATGTGGCCGTGGGTGCCGACCTGCTGTTAGGCGAAAATATCTACGTGGCGGCAGGCTATAATTTCCGACGTGCCAGTGAGATGAAGATTACCGACGACGAAGGAGACAGCAACCACGGAGCAGGATTCTCGTTAGGTGGCGGACTCCAGCTAGAGCGTTTCAAACTACACGTGGCCTACGCGAAATATCACGTATCGGCTTCGTCATTATTAATCAATGTAAGTTATGCACTATGAAGAAGATTACTATAGCTATTGACGGCCACAGCTCATGCGGAAAAAGCACGATGGCCAAAGATCTGGCCCGCGAAGTGGGTTACGTATATGTTGACACAGGAGCCATGTATCGCAGTGTGACACTCTATGCCCTGCGTAACGGACTGTTTACCGAAGGCGGCATCAATGAAGAAGCCCTGCGCCAGCAGATGGCAAACATCCAGATTTCGTTTAAGTTCAATGCCGAGACGGGACGCCCTGATACTTACCTGAACGGTGAACTCGTCGAGCACGACATCCGCACGATGGAAGTGTCGAACCACGTCAGTCCCATTGCCACACTGGGCTTTGTTCGCGAGGCCATGGTTGCCCAGCAGCAACAGATGGGCAAGGACAAGGGCGTCGTGATGGATGGTCGCGACATCGGTACCGTCGTATTCCCCGATGCCGAACTGAAGGTGTTTGTCACTGCCTCAGCAAAGGTCCGTGCCCAGCGCCGCTATGACGAGTTGAAGGGAAAAGGCATGGAGGCCGACTTCGACGAAATCCTGAAGAATGTCGAGGAGCGCGACTACATTGACAGCCACCGCGAGGTATCACCCCTGCGCAAGGCCGACGATGCCATAGAGCTGGACAATTCGAATATGACCATTGCCGAACAGAAACAATGGCTCATGGACCGCTTCAACGAAGCCGTCAAAGCATAATACTCACTCCATTGCGACAATCACATCGCGACACTGTTCCATCAGCCACTTCGGTGTGCTGGTGGCACCGCAGATGCCTACTGTTCTGACGTCCGCCAACCACGAAGGGTCTATTTCTTCAGGTCCTTCGATGAGGTGCGTATTGGGATTGACACGCAGACATTCGTTATAGAGCACCTTGCCATTCGAGCTCTTCCTTCCACAGACGAAAAGGATGAGGTCGTGCTTGGTGGCAAACTGCGAGATGTTCGGCATCCGGTTGGCTACCGAACGGCAGATGGTATCGAAACTCCGGAACGTGGCAGACGGTGAGATGTGCTGCTGGATATACTCAATGATGCGATGAAACTCATCAAGCGACTTCGTGGTCTGTGAATAGAGGTAGATGTCGTGTGAGAAATCGAGCTTCGTCACCTCCTCGAGACTCTCGATGATAATGGCATCCGAATGGGTCTGTCCGACCAGTCCCAACACTTCAGCATGACCTTTTTTGCCGAAGATGACAATCTGCCCCGCCCCAGCCTCATACTGTTTCTTGATGCGTTTCTGCAACTGCAACACCACAGGACAGGTAGCATCAATGATTTCGATATTGTTACGACGAGCCATCTCGTAAGTCTCAGGGGGTTCGCCATGAGCTCGCAACAGCACCGTTACGTCGTGCAAGCGAGCCATCTCCTCATGGTCGATGGTCACCAGTCCCATTGCACGTAGCCGTTCACACTCCATGCCGTTGTGAACGATATCGCCCAGACAATAGAGCTGTGTACCCTTCTCCAGCTCTTCTTCGGCCTTCTGAATGGCGGTGGTCACTCCGAAGCAGAATCCGCTACCGTTGTCAATCTCGATCTGTAACATGTTTGATCTGTTCAAAATAGTTGTCAAGCAACTGCTGGGCGGCAGCAAACGACGTCTGTTCACCAGCCAATACGGAACGTTCTGCAGCCTGTAACTGGCGCTTGATGACGTCATTATTATAGAAGTTCAGGCGCAGGTGTTCATTGATGCTTTCATACATCCAGTATTTCGACTGTTCGTTACGACGATAGGCAAAATAGCCGTTGTCCTTGACAAAATCCATATATTCGTAAATCATGTCCCAGACCTCCTTGATGCCATAGCCGTAGAAACCGCTGTAGCACAGCACCTTCGGCAACCATCCGCTCTCGGGCATGGGGAAGAAATGGAGGGCATTACGGAAATTCGTCGCCGCCATGTGGCATTTGTCGACGTTATCGCCGTCACACTTGTTGATAACGATGGCATCGCAGATTTCCATGATACCACGTTTGATGCCCTGCAGGTCGTCACCCGTACCTGCCAACTGGATGAGCAGGAAGAAGTCGACCATCGAATGGCAGGCCGTCTCGCTCTGTCCGACACCCACTGTTTCAACGAAAATCTTGTCGAAGCCAGCAGCCTCGCAGAGGATAATGGTCTCACGCGTCTTACGAGCCACACCACCCAGAGAACCTGCCGTCGGACTAGGGCGGATGAACGAGTCCGGATGCGTGGAGAGCTTTTCCATACGTGTCTTATCACCCAGGATACTACCCTTTGAGCGCTCCGATGAGGGGTCAATAGCCAACACCGCCAACTTACCGCCTTTCTCTTTCAACACATGGATGCCAAACTCATCGATGGAGGTCGATTTTCCTGCACCTGGAACACCACTGATGCCCACACGGATGCTGTTGCCGCTATAGGGCAAACACTTGTTGATGACCTCCTGGGCCTTTGCCTGATGGTCGGGATTGACACTCTCCACCAGCGTCACAGCCTGCGAGAGGATGGTGACGTCGCCTTTGACGATACCCTCAACCATATCGGCAGCAGAGAGTTCACGACGCTGCACACGACGATGCTTCAGATAGGGATTGATGATGGACGGTTGCTCGACGCCGCTATTCACCTGCAGGCCGGCATATTCTGAACTATTCTCGGGATGATCCATAATTGATGTGAGATATAAGATGGGTGATGTAAGAGTTATTTTGCATTGATAGCGATGGTCACCTTCGGCTTCTGGGGGTCGTTGGTAATCATCAGGATTCGAGGTCGCGTGCGCACCTTCAGCAAGTCGCTGCGGAAGGCCGTAATCTTCAGTTTAGCACTCTCGCCAGGTTGCAGTCGACTCTTGTTCAACGATATCTTCAGCCCGTTGGTAAACATCTGCAACGAAGAAATCTGCAGTTCCGACTGTCCGGTATTGACAATGTCAATAACCTCCGTTTTCTTTGATTTGTCCTCAAACAGGATGTCGACAGTTTCCTTCGACAACTGGATATGGGGGGGATTGCTCACATGTTCCGGGAACGATGGCAGCAATACTGCCGACACACCGATTTCATGGTCGGCTCGTACCTTATCACCAATGTTACTTGCCATATACACGGCAGTCTGCGTAAGTCCATAGTCGTGCAATTTGGCAGAATTCAGACGCACCGTCATCACGCCCTCTTCGCCGGGAGCCAGCTTTTCGGGCTGCATCACCGCCGTCAGATAAGAAGGCAGATGAAGCAGGTTGGGTTGCATGTCCTGGGAACCGTAATTATACAGGTGCAACTCCTGCACCGGCTGGTCACCACGATTCACGTCATCAAACTCCAGGTCGTTCTTGTCAAGGCGCAGTTCACCCATCGCCACAGGATAATTGCCAGAGAGGTCGACATAATGTTCCAACACATGTCCCTTCATCGTCACGTATACGGGCTTCGACGACGCATTGCTGACGATGGCGGCCTGCTGGGTGAAATGTCCCAATTGCCGGGCATTATATGTCAGTTGAATCTGGAAATGTTCACCACCGGCGATATCACCTTTCGGATATTCTACAGCCACACAGTAGCAGTCGGGCTTCACCTGACTGATGCGCAGTTTCTTGCTACTTTTGTTACGGCATTTGAAGACTGCCGTAATAGGATGCTCATAGCCCGTTCGACCGACATCGACGGTGGTCTGCTCAACAACCAGTTTCTGTGCAGCCACCGGCAACGTCGCCAACAGGAGCAACGAGGGTATGATCAGTTTTCTTTTCATCATTCTTTTACGTTAAAAGTCATCGACGGCGCCGTGGCACGATATTCCGGAGCATAGGCACACTGCACGGTGCATGTACCGCTCTCATACTTGCCGGCACGGTCGATATAATATTCGGTCTCTATTTGGTGTTTGCCCTTCGACAGACCATAATAGAAATAATTCGTAGCACAATCCTTAGGTGACACATAGGCACCCTGCTGATAACCCGAGAGTTGACGGACGGGTTCCATACAAGCAGCGCGACGGTCGGACACCTGTACGAAGTCAAGGTCGCGCGAACATTCGATGGTGATGCGGACTTTGATGCGGTCGCCAACCTTCAGCGCAGCTTGCGGTTTTGCCGCAAGCACCTCGCGCTTCACCGTAATACCGCCATTACTCTGTTCCACCTCACTAGTTTTTTGGAAGAACTGTGCATAGACAGCACCCCACGACGTACCTTCGGAGGTCTTCGTAGCCGTGAAGGTCTTACCGATAGGATCCGTCATGGCGGTCTTCACATAACCAATGCCTGCGGTGGCTTGCGGGGTGTCGATGGGGGAACCGTCGACCGCGAGCACTGTGGCCGGCTGTGTGGTGGTCAGCGTGGTAGCATTCTCTCTTTGAGAGTGTGGCGTTGCAATGCCGTTAAGGAATGCCCAGATGGCATTGACGCTATTGATGGGAGTATCCCACATCTGCGTACGCTTCTCCTGCAACAGCCAGCGACGCATCTCATTGACGATCTGCACATCGTTTGGCGTTACCATCTGGATAGCTTCGATAGCAGCCACCTCCGTAGGAATCTTGTAGTCGTACCACGAATAGCCTGCACGCGGAGTATCATAGTAACGGCCCATCTCCTCAGTGAATACGGTATATTCTTTCAGACTCTGCACATATTCGGCAGCCTTGCGCGTTTCGCCATTCTTAGAGAGGATGATAGCCGAGAGGGCCTTCTCATAAATAGTCTGACGCTGGATGTCCTTCTTCAGCAAAGGCAACAGGTAGTCGTTGGCAGCCTGCACGTCACTCGGCAATTTCCGTCCGTCGAGGGCACAGAGATAGAGCCAGCGCAGGGCCGTAAACGACGGGAACGACGGCTTGCGGCCTTTCTTCTCCTGTTTCTTCATCTCCTTCACCAAATCAACGATTTCATTGCCGATGAATTTGAAGGACTTGTCTTCCATCTGCTTCGTGGCATCCTGCGTTCCCGTCATCCGGTTCAGACGTACCAGCATCTCTTCAACAGCCACCGTGATATACGTGCTGCCCTGCATGCCCGGATACCACGAGAACGAACCGTCGCCGTTCTGCAACTTCTGCAGCTTCTCGAGGGCCGTCGTCAGGCGGTTAGAAATTCCGTTCTCGTCGAAGAAGTCGGAGAGTCGCTGTTTCTGCTCACTCTCGCGGTCAGCAGCCCAAACCCACGGTGTCTCGCTGAGCACGAGGTCCTTCAGTTCCTGGTTTTTCTCCAGTTGTGAGGTCAGCGAAGCCTGCGTCTCCTCCTGCTGCCACAGTTTGAAGGTCGTCTTCACATGCGGACTCTGGTTCAGCAGCGTCTTTGCCAACAGATTGCTATAGTAGCTCGCTGCCTGGTCGATAGCACTATGTTCCCAAGGTTGTCCTAAGGTGGGCAGCGACTGCACCATCAGCCACGCAGGATTGTTCGTATATTCTATGGTCAGTTTCTGTTGCGTCGTTCCTTGCGGGAAGAGCGTCGTCAGGTCGATGGTCTTCACACCGGGCTCATGCTGGGTATAGGGAACGGTCTTGGTAACATATTCCCTGTCGGGCAACACGGGCAGATAGTGTTGTTCACCATCCGAGAAACCGTCACCCACCGCACTAATCTTGCAAATCAGCAGAGAAACGTTAAACTTTGAACATTGAACATTGAACGTTGCAAAGCCCGTCTTGCCAGCCTCAATACTGAACGGCTGTTGCTGTTCGAAGATGACAGCATTGCTCTCTGGGTCAATCAGTTGCAGCTTGGCATGGCCTGCAACAGCCTTCTCTCCGGTATTGAAGATACGGGTCGAAATCTGCGCCTCATCACCCATACGGACGAAGCGGGGCACATTGGGCTGCACCATCACATCCTTCTGGGCCACAGCCTCACCCTCGATACGGCCATACAGCATCTGCTGCGTATTGGCAATACCCATAAAGCGCCATGTCGTCAGACTCTCGGGGAGGGTAAACGTCATCACCACCTGACCATTTTCGTCAGTCGTCAGCGTGGGATAGCAGAATGCTGTCTCGTCCAGGTTCTCACGCACCTGTACATTATCTTCATGCTGCTCTTCTACAGTTTCGTGCCCAATTTCGACAGCATCGAAGAGCTTCGCTTCCTTCTTCTCGGCAACAGCAGACTGCTCCACGGCGTCGTTCGAGGCCATAGCCATCGCCGGAGCCTCTTCCACCACCATCATACCAGTATCCTCTACGGCCTTCGACCTCATCATGCGTCCAGAAGCATAAACCCGTCCGTAAGCGATATAGGCACTGGGCAGGATACTTTCGTCGAACCGGCTGAAGTCAAGGTTCTTATAGTCCAACGGCGTCTTGTAGGCCTGCGATGCGGCCCACGACAGTTTGCCCGTAGTACGGAACTGCCAAATGGTCGAGGGTTGCGGCAGATAGTTGGTGGGTGCGAACGACCAATTGTGCGTCTTGATTTGGTCAAGACTCTTGTCATAGAGCACCGCCATCAGCGACGCATCAGCAGGTGTGCCGTCCGGATTCACCACCTTCAGGCGCCATTCCTCCTGCTGTCCGGGTGTCAGACGGTCGCGGAACGTCTCCCACGTCAGGCGCAGCTTCTTATCGGGCATCGGGCGTTTGATGGTTTGCTGGTGGCTATAGCACACGCCATCCTTCACCCACGCATAGCTCAGCAACAGACCGTTGCCGTATTCCTCCTTATATTTCAGTTTCCTGTTCAACAGTTCACCGCTCTTCTTCACTACCCCACGCTCAATGATCTTGTCGCCGGCATAAATGCCATAGACGATATGGAGGTCGGGGTCGCTGGCACCAATCTGCAACGTCACTGGTGTGCCGTCGTTGGGGAATTGGCTTTCAGATACATAGAACCAGTCGTGCGTCGTCGTGGCGGGTTTGCTGTCGTCGAGTCCGAAGACCACAAAAGTCATATCCACGCTGTCGTCGCCACACGTCGCTTCCAGACGGTGCTCGCCGCTCTTCAATTTCCACGGTGCCGTCGGCTGTGCCTCATTGGCGGGGCACTCCTTCCACTTACCACCGTCAACACGATATTTCACCACTCCTTCTATCTCCCTTCCGGCAGCATTTCTGCGCGAGAAGGTCACCTGCGGCATCTGGTCGCTGCGAACCTTCTGCGGCATGCTGCATGTCAGGGCGGTGGCCTTCGTGCCAAGGGGCAGACTCATCGAACCATGATGTGTCTCACCTGCCACATCCGTCACTTCCGTCTCTGCCACAAAGCTATAGTACATCGGATACTTGCCGTCATCCTCAGGCAGTGTCATGGGCATCTCCACCTCGAACGTGCCGTCGTCACCTGTCACGGCCTCGCCTTCCTTCACCACTTCCTTCGTACGGCCATTACCAAAATAACCGCCTTCCCAGTACCACGAGTAGGACAGCCACCAGAATGCCACCTGACGACTGACGGTATACTTCACTTTCGCACCCTGCACGGGCACACCGGCATAGCTCATGGCCTTACCCTTGGCACGCACGGTATCGCCCTGCTGGTACGACGCCTTGTATTCGTCAAACTCCACCTGGAACGTCGGACGCTTGTATTCCTCTACGCTGATGGTCGTCGACGCGTTGTTGGCCTTCACCGTAAACCGTCCGTTCAGCAAGCCTTTCGGCAATGTCAGTTCCGTGGCACACTTACCATAGCGGTCGGTGGTCACCCACTGCTCTGCCACCACCTTGTAGTTGGCGTCACGCAGTTCCACATGCACCTTTTTGTTCTCCACGGCGACATTGTCCAGTGCCGACTGTTCCTTCCACACGATAGCCGCCATATGTACCGTCTGGCCCGGACGGTATATCGAACGGTCCGTAAACACGTTGGTATGCTCCGCCGTATATTCCCGTGAATAATAGGTATAACGGCCGCCGACACTCATCGACGGGTTATACTCGTCGCTCTTCGTATATACCATAACCACCGACGGCGTACGCTCGGTGAAGTCACACATCAGCTCGCCCTCGTCATTACACGTCAGCGCATCGGTCTTCGCCGTCTGCTTCCACCCTCCGCGGTACGTCAGTCGTACCGTAGCCTTTGGGATGGGTTGTCCTGTTCGTGCATCGACGACGACATAGCGCATCTGCTGTTCCGGCATCGCCTGTGCCATCAGCCTCACACCCGACACGAAATACAGTTTCCGCGACGTCTCCGTCTGGGGCGACGACCATTCTATCATATACACACCGGGCTCCAGTCCGGGCAGTTCCACGGAGTCCTCAAAACTCTCGTAGTCCTGATGTCCGCTGAAATACAGCGTCCGCGTCAGGTCTGCCCGCAGCGTCAGGTGCGACTTCATCTTCTTATAATCTTTCTCGATGTCGGGATTCAGCTCCGTATCGCCCTTTAGGTTCGTGCCATACACCTGCATCGTCAGCGTCTCGATGTTCCGCAACGACGTCAGCTTCACAGTCTGCTGCTCTTGGGGCATCGCCACCCGATGAGGCATGGCAGCCGTAAACGTCGGACGCGTCATATCGTTTTCCAAGTTACGCAACCTGTTAGCACGCTGCCACGAGCCCCACTTCCCAAGCGACTCACGCAGATAGGTGATGCGCTCCTTGACGGCAACAGCGTCTTTCTCGTCCATCATTCCCAATCGTTTGATGGCTATCTCGCAGGCTTCGGGCAGGTCACCATACACCGCCGCCAGCGAGTCCAGCGACGCCTTGTCATTGAAGGCTTCGACGCCCGTCAGACATGCTGCCCGGCGGTTACCCGTCTTCGAATAATATTCGTGCAACCACTGCCAAGCTTCCAACGACCGTCCTACCACGTTCAGCAGGTCGTCGCCATAGTACGTCTTGCTGTCCTTGCCCTTGATGACGAAAGGTTCATAGCCTTCGGCCTTCACCTTCGCCAACGCCTCGGGGTGCAACATGGCCTGCTCACGGTATTTCGCCGCCTTTTCGGCTGACTCCTCACCTAACGTGCGGCCGTTGTCCTCGTAAATCTTCGACAACACGGTATGATACACGGCCTTCAGCGCCACGTCCTGCGTCGCCTCGGCTTTCTTTTCCAGTCGCACGACGGCAGGCGGCAACGAGTCGGTGGCTATCCGCGACTGCTGACGGGCATACGACAGCGTGGCCCGCAACAATTGTCCGTACGCGCGCTCTTTCTGCGCCTTCGCCTCTATCTTCTGCAGGTGCTCCATTGCGGTCTTGGGCAGGTCCTTGTCCAAAGCCTTTTCCACCTGCTTCCACATCTCCTGATATGTCTGACTAAATATTCCCATAGGTACCAGCAGCATGACTGCCAATAACATCAAAAAATTCCGTTTCATAACACGTATGTTTAATACTAAGGGACAAAAGTACGAAAAATCTATCAATTTTCAATGATTAATTATCAATTATTAAAAATAATTACTATCTTTGCACAAATCGAGGGTCTAACAACGTCCACAAACCCGGTGGCGCCGTCGTAAGAAATATTCTGCAGGGAGGATTCAAAGGCACCCTGCGCGTGGTGAATCCAAAAGAGGACGAGGTACAGGGCATCAAGGTGTTCCACGATGCCAACGAACTGCCACCCACCGAACTGGCTATCCTCGTCGTTCCCGCCAAATTATGTCCAGATACTGTCGAACTGCTGGCACGCGACAAGGGCACACGGGCGTTCATCATCATCTCTGCGGGTTTCGGCGAAGAGACCAAGGCGGGTGCTGTCATGGAACAACGCATCCTCGACACCTGCGAACAATATGGTGCCGCGCTCATCGGCCCCAACTGCATCGGACTGCTTACCCGCGACCACCATTCGGTATTCACCAAACCCATCCCCGCGCTCAATCCCAAGGGTGTCGATTTCGTCTCGGGCTCCGGCGCCACGGCGGTATTCATCCTCGAGAGTGCCGTCATTAAGGGTCTGCAGTTCAACAGCGTCTGGTCCATCGGTAACGGCAAGCAGATTGGTATCGAGGACGTGCTGCAATACATGGACGAACATTTCAATGCCGAAACGGACTCATTGGTCAAGCTGCTCTATATCGAAAATATCTCCAACCCCGACAAACTGCTGTTCCATGCCAGCTCACTCATCCGCAAGGGCTGCCGCATAGCTGCCATCAAGGCAGGTTCGTCGGAGAGCGGCAGCCGTGCGGCATCCAGCCATACGGGAGCCATCGCCTCCAGCGACGCTGCCGTCGAGGCATTGTTCCGCAAGGCGGGCATCGTACGCTGCTTCAGCCGTGAGGAACTCACCACCGTGGGCAGTATCTTCACCCTGCCACCGCTCAAAGGCCGTAATTTCGCCATCGTCACACATGCCGGCGGCCCTGGCGTCATGCTCACCGACGCCCTCTCGAAGGGCGGACTCAACGTCCCGAAAATTGAGGGTCCCATGGCCGACGAACTGAAGGAACAACTCTTCCCTGGCTCTGCCGTTGCCAACCCCATCGACATCCTCGCCACGGGTACTGCCGCCCAACTCGGACTGGCCATCGACTACTGCGAACACAAGTTCGACAACATCGACGCCATTGCCGTCATCTACGGCACACCGGGACTCTCCACACTCTACGAGGCCTACGAGACGCTGCACCAGAAAATTCTCGAATGCAAGAAACCCATTTTCCCCATCCTCCCCAGCCTCCATACCGCAGGCCCTGAGGTGGCGGAATTCCTGCAGAAAGGCCACGTCAATTTCTCCGACGAGGTGACACTGGCCACCGCCTTGTCGCAGGTCATGAACACCCCCGCACCGGCACCACCCGAGGTACAGCTCTACGGCATCGACATCTCGCGACTCAACAAAATCATCTTCGGCATCGAGGAGAATGGCTACGTATCGCCTCAGACCGTCCGCGACATACTCTCCTGTGCCGGCATCCCCCTCGTTCCCGAACTCGTCGCCACCTCCAAGGACGAACTCACCGCCTTCGCCCAACGCGTCGGCTATCCCGTCGTTGCCAAAGTCGTTGGACCCGTCCACAAGAGCGACGTCGGCGGTGTCGCGCTCAACATCCGCACCCCCGAACACCTCGCACTCGAGTTCGACCGCATGATGCAGATTCCAGGCGCTACGGGTGTCATGGTACAAAAAATGCTCCGCGGCACAGAACTCTTCATCGGCGCCAAATACGAGGAACGCTTCGGCCATGTCGTGCTCTGCGGACTCGGCGGCATCTTCGTCGAAGTTCTCAAGGACGTACGCTCCGGTCTCGCACCGCTCACCTACGGCGAGGCATATTCCATGATCCACGGTCTGCGGGGCTATAAAATATTACAAGGTACGCGCGGACAACAGGGCATCAACGAACAGAAGTATGCCGACATCATCGTCCGCCTCTCTACCCTACTCCGCTTCGCCACCGAAATTAAGGAGATTGACATCAATCCCCTCTTGGCCGATGGTGACGACGTCATCGCCGTCGACGCCCGCATCCTCATCGAAAAATGAAAGAGGGGTGAAAAGCCGAGGGGTCGAGAAGTTACTTACGTTCGAAAGAACAAAGATTTAGAGCCCCTTGTAAGGGGCGGCTATAATGCAGGGATTAAAAAAAGAGAAAAATCCTTTGGTTCTTTGCTCACTTATTCGTAACTTTGCCAGCTGAATGACGAAAATACAGAAGACAAACATCCTCTTGGCACTGATATGTGCGGTATTGGCCGTGTTGTGTGTGCTGAGCATCATGGAGAAATAGACTATGAACAAACAACGACTCATCATACGAATCAGTCGTGACGGCATCATGTTGTCGTGCACTGAAGAGAAAACCGTCAAATTCGAGCGCTACCCGCTGAACAGTGGTATTGCGCTGGCAGCCAATATGCGCGAGGCTCTGCAGACGGTGGCGATGCTGAAGGACGAATATAACAAGGTAGTGGTACTGACGGATACGCCCGTACTGACTATTCCTGTCAGTCTGTTCAACGAAGAGGAGCAGGTGAAGCTGTATCAGCATGCCTTTACCCAGCGGGAACAGCAGTTGGTGATGCATGCCATATTGCCCGACCTGAATGCTGTGGCTGTGTTCTCCGTGCAGAAAGACCTGTATCAGGTACTTCGCGACCGTTTCCAGCAGGTCAACTTTCAGCCACTGATGTCGGCCGTATGGCATCACATGTATCAGAAGAGTTTTACGGGTCAGAACCAGAAGTTGTACGGTTATTTCCACGACAAGAAGATAGAGGTGTTTGCCTTTGGACAGAACAGGTTGAAGTTTCAGAATGTCTATAACGTCGGCACAACGGAGGATACCGTCTATTTCCTCTTGTCCGCTTGGAAGCAGTTAGGACTGGATGCTCAGATCGACGAGCTGCATCTGGCAGGACAGATGGCAGACAAGGAAGAACTGAAAACTCTGTTGCAGAAGTTTTTGAAGCGTGTGTTTGTGAGCAACCCAACAGGGGAGTTCAATCGGGCTCCCGCCACACTGGTGGAGGGCATGCCGTACGACATGATGCTTATGTATCTGATAAGGAGTTAGAGAAGTTAAGGAAGGGATGCGAATCATCACAGGAAAATATAAAGGCCGGCATTTTGACATACCGCGAACGTTCAAAGCTCGTCCGACGACGGACTTTGCCAAGGAGAACATTTTCAATGTACTCGTGCAGTATGTCGACTTCGACAGTGCCGAGGCTCTTGACTTGTTTTCCGGAACGGGCAGCATCTCGCTCGAATTGGTGTCAAGAGGCTGCAGTCGTGTGGTCAGTGTGGAACTGGACCGCGACCACCATCGCTTCATCCAAGACTGCATGAAGAAGCTGAACGACCAGACGTGCATCCCCATCCGTGGCGACGTGTTTCGCTTTCTGAAGTCGTGCAAGCAACAGTTTGACTTCATCTTTGCCGACCCTCCTTACGCGCTGAAAGAACTGGCTACCCTACCCGACCTTGTGTTTGAACGTCAGCTACTGAAAAAAGAAGCCCTTTTCGTGCTGGAGCACGGAAAGGACTATGACTTCTCGGAACATCCACATTTCGTGGAACATCGCCAGTACGGCAGCGTGAACTTCTCGTTGTTCCGTTAAAAACAATCACTACTTAAAGTTCCACTTGCTATTGTCACTGTTGAAATCGTAGACGGCGAGCGTCGGCGTGGAGTCACCAGCGGAATAGAGGCAATACGTGGTATTGGTGCCCTCGATGCCAGGGATGGCCTTCGGCATGATGCGATAGGTGCCATCAGTGAGCTGCTCGATACGCCAGAGCTGCTCGTCGGCGCCAGTATAGGCAGGCACGGTGGTCACCTCCTTGTCGGCAGTAGCGGCGAGTGCACGGTCGGTACCCTCGATGGTAATCTTGAAGTAGGGATTGCTGAGATAACCGCCAGCCTCATCGACGGGAGTGATGGTCCAACGCTGGTGAGGACGGTACATATAATCGCCTATGCGGGCGGGAATGTCACCCTCGGGCCATGTGGCCTTCACCTCATCGAGTGTCTGGTTGGCGATGGGCTTGACGGGTTGTTGCATCTGTTCGCGGTTGAACCAGCCCTGACGCTGCTGCTGCATACGGACGAAATCGACGGTGAGTTCGAGGGCATAGCCACGACGCTCGCTGAGGATTGTCAGGTTGCCACCCTTGAAATTGTCGCCAACGACAGGCCAGCCGTTCTTCCATACTATCGGACGAACAGCCAGTGTAGAACGTCCGCTGAGCTCGAAGTCTGCCTCCCAGTGGAATGACATCACTTCGACACCCTCGTCAAGAATATAACGTCCGAAGTGTCCGGCACCGCATGCGCGCTTCTCGGCAGCAATGACCATCTTGCCACCACCATGGAACATGTCGCGGCCAACATTGTCAAGATAGGGGCCTTCGACGCTACGTGAACGGCCTACCACGATATTATAGGTAGAGTTGACACCGTCGCAGCAAGTGCCGTGGGTGCCGAGCAGGTAATACCAACCGTCGCGATAGATGAGGTCAGAGGCCTCGCAGTCGATGGCGATGTCCTTCTCCTTGTTGCCGCTGACGCGGAATCCCGTCTTCGGGTCGAGCTCGATGAGACGGATGGTTCCGAAATAAGTGCCATAGCTGACCCACAGACGACCTGTCGTGGGGTCTAGAAGCATGCCTGGGTCGATGGCGTCCTGATCCTCCATACCGTCAGAGGCACAAACCTCTACCGCCTCCGTCCATTTGAAGTCGGGCGACTTGGGGTCGAGGGTCTTGTTCCACATGGTGAGGATGCGGCCAGCATGACCACCGCCAAGACCACCACCTGTGGCTCCGTAGATGCAGAGGTAACGGTCACCGATTTTCAAAATGTCGGGAGCCGCACCGCCACCGGGACGATCGGCACCACTATGCCAGCTCCAGCCATCGTCTGAGATGATACCTCCGCCACCTGTGCCGAAGGTATACCATTTACCGTCACACTCGGCAAGGGTCGAGGGGTCGTGAATGTATGGTGCGCCGATTTGCGCATTGGCAGCAGCAGTAATAGCGAGTGCTGCCAGGATGCTATATATTTTTTTCATAGTCGTTATGTCGTTATTATATTATTTCGAGGATGTTGTTACCTTATAATTCTTTACCGGGTTACCTTTCTCGTCGAGGAAACGGACACAGAAGTCGCTCATGCCCGGGCCGTTGATGATGGCACCACGCAGGATGTTACGGCCTTTCTTCAGGGTGAGACGTGGCGACATGGCGTCGTCCTTCACCATACGGCGGTCGCCAGAGAGCAGCAAGGCTTCCTCGCCATTGAGCCACCACATAGAAGCAGAATTAGAACCGACAGCCAGACGGACGTTCGGGATGTCCTCGTCGCAGTCGATGATGGTCACTGCCCAGAAGAGCACGCCATAGACTTTCGTACCCCACTTCTCAGCGAAGCGGAACAATTTGACGTTGAACATGTTGCTTTCCAGTGCGTGCCACGTCAGCGTCTGTTTGACGGTCTTCACCTGAGGACCTTCGGGCTGCTGCTGAGCACCACGGCCAAAGCCTGCGGGAGCCTGTTCCTGCTGGAACACAGCGGTCACCTTCTGACCATCCTTCGGCAGAATGGTCTGCTGACCTTTGAAATATTGGCGGTTGAAGTGTTCGCGGAGATAGCTGTCAGTGAAGACGGTGTTGCCAGAGTTAGGCTTGTCGATAGGTTCCAAGAGCATCCAGCGACGGATGAAGCCATCGTCGTCAGGCTTAGCAGCCGGAGCCTTGGCATCTACATATGTAAAGTAGTCGGGACGGTTCTTGAACTGTACCCAGTTGACGCTGAGTTCACCATCGCCCTCGTTAGTCACGACGAGGTTGGTGACGCCCTTCGGTGTGTACTCCAAGTTAACAGACTGTGTGAGCCACTGGTTGCGCAGGTCACGACGGAAGCGAGCCATCATGGGATTAGCAGGTTCCTCGGGCCTTACTGTCAGTTTGACACGAGCGATGACCTTGCCCTTAGCACTGCCCTCGCGGACGCACAGCTCGGTATTGTCAGCAGCCTTTACGTTGATAATCATGTAGCCGTCCTTGATGCAGCTGAAATCCACATCGTCATATTTCAGCCAACTGCCCTTCTTCGGCAGGGTGGCCATGTAGCTGCGGAAGGTATTGACGGTATCGATGAGTTCGGTGGTGACACCCTCGCTGGCCGTGCTGTAGCGGTCAATCTCAATCTTCTCGGTAGCCTTGTTGATGCCCACGCCACGCATGGTCTTCTTCACCTCCTGAATAGTACCGTCGGGATTGAAATAGAGTTTGTCAATCTGAACAGAACGGCGCTTGTCGTCGCGAGGCGAGAAGGCGTTCTGGTGATAGAACAGATACCACTGACCCTTGTAGTTGATAATGCTATGATGGTTGGTCCAGCAGCCGTTCTCGTGCTCGGGCATAATGATACCTTTGTATTCGTAAGGACCCATCGGATTCTTACTCATGGCATAGCCCAATACCTCGGTATTCTCACGCACATACGGATAGGTCAGGTAATAGTTGCCGTTATACTCGAAGGCAAAGGGACCTTCAGCCTGACGGCTGGGCAGGTCTTTGAGGCAATTGACGCCATACATCTCAAACTCGCGGTCGCCCCACTTTACCTTTTCCTTGGGTGTGTCGTCAGCCAGTTCCTTCATATTGGGTTTGAGTTTGGCACAACGGCCATTGCCCCAGAAGATGTAGGCGTTGCCGTCGGAAGCCTGGAGCACGCAGGGGTCAATACCATTGATGCCCTTGATAGGTTCTGGTTCACAGACAAATGGTCCCTCGGGGCTATCGGCAATGGCGACACCGACACCAAAACCACGGCCGTCCTTAGGTGCAGAGGGGAAATAGAAATAGTATTTCCCATTGCGCTCGACACAGTCAGGTGCCCACATCGAATAAGAGTCAGGACGCACCCAGGGTACTTTGTTCTGGGTGACAATCACACCATGATCTGTCCAGTCGGTGAGATTCTCGGAAGAGAACACGTGGTAGTCTTCCATGCAAAACCAATCCTGTCGCTGTCCCTCGGGAGGGAAGATGTCGTGCGACGGATACAGATACACCTTACCGTTGAATACACGCACCGTAGGATCGGCAGTGTACTGATCTCGGATAATAGGGTTTTGTGCCATAGCAGCAACTGCTGCCAGGCACAATCCCAAAGTTGATAATAAAGTTTTGTTCATATTTTTAAATTACTTGAATTGCCAATAATCGAGACGAACGTCACCCTGTGCCTTGTCAAAGCAGATGTAAAGGTCATGAACACCCGTTGCACCAGTGACCTTCGTATTGCAGTACCAATGACGTCGCCCTTTACGCTGTCTATGTGCAGGGTAACGGTACAGCCTGCCTGAGCGGCTGCAGCAGCGATGATGCTGAATTGCTTGGCACCCTTGCTACCGAAGTCGACACCACGCAGACGGATATACTCTCCGTCGTTGATGTCGTAAATGTACATGTTACGCTTACCTGTAGATTCCGGCATATCCTTGACGACACCAGTATTCTGGATGCCCATCTTCGAAGATTTCAGACCATAGCCCCAGTTCATGGTCTCGGCCTCCACACGACGATAGGGGTTCAACCAGTGCAGCTGCTTCATGGGTTCCTGGTCGAGCCAGTAGGGAACCTCCTGAATGGTACCATCTGCGTTATAGGTAATCTCTGTAGCAGAGACGGTACGACGCTCATGGTGCTCATAGGTATCGAGGTGCATCAGATCGTAGTTCTGACCAAAGACATAAGAGTGGCCTTTGAAATCACAGATGCCAGGATGGTTGCCACGGTCGCGCTGAGTGGGCTTCATGATGTAGTTCTTCCACTCCCAAGGGCCAGTAGGGCTGTCGCTCATGGCATAGCCCAGCGCCTCTGGACAGCAGGTCGTAGCATAGCTGAGATAGTACTTGCCATTGCGCTTATAAAGCCACGGACCTTCCTGATAGTTCTTCACAGCCCATGTAGCCTTCTCGCTCCAAGGTGCGCGGAGGTTTGCCTTAGCACCTTCCTGCTTGACAGGACGCATGATGCCATCCTTGGGATTCAGCACGAAGATGTCACCCTTGGTAGAGATCATGTCTGTATTCAACTTGGTATAGTAGACATGGGGGTTGCCCCAGTACATATAGGCCTGACCATCGTCATCGGTAAAGACGGTGGGATCGATGTCGTCCCATAGTACTTGCCATTACGTTCTACTGTCTGGATAGCCCAAGCGCCATTCTCACGACTGCGCCAAGGGAAGTCTTTCAGCGAAGCCACAGCACCATGCTCTGTCCAGTTCACCATATCGGTAGTTGACCACAGCAGCCAGTCGTACATAAAGAATCCAGCAGAGCCCTTTTCGTTTTCGTCGGGGATGTCCTCAGGAGAGGCATCGTGTGAGGTATAGAGGAACAGCGTGTCGCCCACTACAAGCGGTGAGGGGTCGGCAGTATATTTCGTCTGGAACAGCGGCATGTTCACTTGCTCCAGTCCGCGCATCTCCCACCAGTCGAAATTGAACAGTTTCGGACCCTTACGACCTTTGAAGACGAGGTAGAGGTCACGGGTGTGCAAACGAGAGGGATAGCTGTCGAGCGCAGCTAAGTCGGTAGTGATGGTCTGCCACTTCTCCCAGCCGCCAGTGCCAGGGACATCCAGTGTGCCAAGCAGTTGACCGCCGACACTATCCAAACGGATCTCTATTTGTCCACCACGCAATCCACTGGCTACACGGGCTGTAAACGTTCGTGGTGTCTTGTAGCAGAGATGCACAGCCTGCAGTTTGATATAATCACCATTATGGATATCCGTGACGTAAACACCCACCTCATCGTTTTGCTCGGTTTTCACTCCCTTCGAGAACGCCATGGTCTCAGCCTCCACCTTGCGATAGGGGTCGAACTTGGCAATGGGCTTTACGCCCTCGTCGGTAGGCATGATGGTGGGGAAACTGCCGTCGGCATTGTATTTGAACTCCTCGACGGCAACACTACGGCCGAAACCGCCACCATTGGGTAACTTGCCCGTATGGTAGAAGAAATAGCTGTGACCCTTATAGTCTGCCACACCGCAATGGTTGGTAAACGACTTCGTGTCACACAACGGCATAATCTCGCCAGCATACTTCCAAGGACCAGTGGGCGATGGAGCTGTACTGTAAGAGATATGCTCAGGCACTCCACCGGCTGCATACAGTAACTGATAGGTGCCATTACGCTTAGTGAGCCAAGGGCCCTCGACATAAGAGTCCTTGTACTGCTTGCCTTTCTCGCGCTTGCTCATGATAGGACCGCCAAAGGCCTCTTCGGTCATATCAAGACGACCCAGTTCGCCACTATAGGATATCATGTCACGATTCAACTTCAGGTAGTAACATTGCGGATTACCCCACATGAGCCACGCCTGTCCGTCGTCATCAATCAGTACGGTGGGATCAATATGGTCCCAAGAGCCATTCTCAAACAGCGGCTTACCTATTGCATCGCGGAACGGACCAGTAGGGCTGTCGCCAACGGCTACGCCAATGGCCATACCGTTCGAAATCTTTGAATGGGCGCAGATGTACCAGAAGAATTTTCCGTCGCGTTCCACACACTGCGAGGCCCATGCACGGTCATCAGCCCATGAGAAACTCTCTAAAGCCAAAGGCGACCCGTGGTCCTGCCAGTTTACCATATCCTTCGTGGAATACACACGCCACTCCTGCATCCAGAAGAAGTCGGCATTATCTTCGTCATGACCCGTATAGACGTACATCGTCCCGTCGTGCACCATCGGAGCCGGGTCACTGGTGCACCATGTCTGCACAAAGGGATTTTGCGCAGTGCTGCCCAACGCCATTGCAAGGGCAGCAACAAGTATTGTTTTACGTTTCTTCATCATATAAAGAGATAATTAGTTTTTTGTGTTTGCAAAGATACGAAGAATCCGCGAAACAAACCTTTTGAAATGTTTCGCGGACTTTTTTTGGTGTATCATGAGTCTGCTATTGTCGCATTTTTTGCTTGCGGTCTTGCCAGATTTCGAAACTATTGATAATATTCTGCCACAAAACGTAGCATCCAGCTCCAACGGAGGCAACGGGGTTCAGGTACATATATGCCACCCAAATACTGAGGGCCGTATTTTTCTGAAACAGTCCCTGTCCGGCATTCACCTCTTCACCTAACCAACGACCTACACCTCGTCCTATCAGGAACTGTACAAAGCACAAAATCAGTGTCGTCACGGCTATCCAACAGAGCAGCATGACAGTGGCATTGCTGTGAACGATATTTTTGACCGTAATACCTGTGGTAATGCTCAGCGAGATAGCCCACGTGTAGAAACTGAGGTTGGGCATAGCGGCAATCTTCTGCTGCAGACGGGGCAGGTAATGTTTGATGAACCATCCGAGTACCAAGGGCAGCATCAGCACGATGGCAACCTTATGGAGAATGACCAGAAAGGCTTCGAGGAAAGCGACACCTGCAGAAGGTTCAAGGATGGGGAATACCAATGGAATGAGGATGGTTGACGCCAGTGACGACAGGATGACATATGTCGTCATAGTACTGATATTGCCACCCAGTTTGCCAACGACAACAGGGGATGCTGAAGCAGCAGGTCCGATGATGCATGTCAGCATAGCTTCCCACAGCAGTTTCTGTTCGGCATTATCCTCCACCCAGAAAATAATGCCAATAGTTGCAGCAACAAGCAGTAGCTGGGCTATTAGAACACCAGTATGCCAACGGTGGGGAAGTAACTGATGATAGTCGACCTTACAAAACGTGATGAGCAGGGTGAGGAAGACAAACAGCGGGAAAATGACATCGAATATGGGACTCAACTGATTGCCTAACGTATCAAGTGCAGGCACCCAATAAAACGTCAGATAAGCCACAGAACCTATGACAATAGCCACAGGAAGTGTCCAATTCTTGATAAAACTGATGAACTTATTCATAAATTTTCTGCAAAAGTACGCATTTTCTTTGAAAAAATTACTATCTTTGCAGGAAAATAACTAAAACACGATTATTATGTTAGACAACGAACGGGGGCTTTACATTGCCCATTGCGCCAATGGAGCGCT
>ONMN01000019.1 GCA_900318885.1 uncultured Prevotellaceae bacterium
GTCATCGAGGCATACATATCCAGTCCTTCACGTTCAGGGAACAAACTCGGCACCATTGACATCTGGATGTCGCGGGCAATGCGCAGCTCCGATTCTATGCGCTCCTGCACGGCCTGCATCTTCGTGATGCGGCGGCGGTAGATGGTGTAGATGATGAACGACAGAATCACCAGTCCGAGCACAACCATCGTGGCTATCCACCAGAGTCGCGTCAGCGCAGCCTGCTTCTGGGCTATCTGTGCCTCCTTGCCTTGCGTGTCGTAGATGGTGGCGAGCTCCATGGCGTCGCTGTTGCGCCAGCGCACAATGGCACTGTCGAGGACGCTGGTAATACTGTCAGCCATCACCATTGCCTTCTGGTTGTTACCCATACTGCGCCAAGCCTGATATTGCGGAACGAGCGTTTGGGTGATGCCGTCGAGGGTCATCTGCGTAGAGTCGGTGTCTGACGAGTCGCTCCTATGATACAGGTCGATAGCCTCTTGCCATTGGTGGGTCTCAAGCAGATAATGTGCACATTCACGCTTTACCACTTCACTCATGTCACGACTGCTGTCATAACACTGGCGGAACACCTTTTCTGCCTCTTCAAGTTTACCTTGATGTGCCAACAGCCGCGCCTCAGTGAGTTGCTGGCGGAAGAGCCGAGTGTCAAAATTATACCTTGCTAAATCGCAATGTTCCTGAATATAAGAGAGGGCCTCTTTGCTCACTTCGAGCCAAGTGGCGGCACGTTCGTAAAGACCCTTGTTGAGATATGCCTGCGAAGCAGCGGCAGCGACCCCTTGCCTTACGTCGTAATAGGTGGTATCGTTGGTGAAATCGACACTGGCCGTGATGTCGTACTTGACGTAACGCGACGCATTGCGTTTGTAGGCCTCTATGGCTTCCTGAAACTGATGCTCGCCCTCGTCGAAGCGGCCCAAGGCAACCAGGTTCTTGCCCATCGCCACTAATAAAGTGGACACCTTATCATAAGGCATCAAGATATTGGCCTCATGTTCTTTGGTCGTAGCGATGACGGGCATGAGCACTTTCAGTGCACCCTCGTAGTCGTTCTTGGCATTTAGCAGGATGCTGAGATGATATCCCGCCATAGCATAATCAAGCAACTCATAGTCATCGCCAGTAAAAGACTCCAGCACTTTTCTAAAATAGAATTCCCCCAACTTGGGTTGGTTCATGTTCTGATATGAGATTGCCCTCAGGCAATTGAGCGTTGTCGCTGGTAACTTCGAACGCCCTTCGAGACTATCGCAGAGAGTGAGTGCCGCTTCATAGTTTTTTTGTTTTATCTGAGCAAATATCAGGGCACCATCCCTATCTGCCGCTTCATAGTCTTGAATAGGAATAAACAACGATAGACACCAGTTCGCAGCACGATCGCCATACTCATCTGGTAAGCATTCAAAAGTAACATACAACGCAATAATAAGTGCCACGGGCAGTCCGATTCCCCACAGCAGCACGCGCTTAATCCATTTCTTCACTCGTTTATTCATTTTATTCCGTTTTGGTTGATAACTTTTGATAATACGGTGCAAATATACGCATTTTTTCCGAAATACAATGCGAAAAAGTAAAAAAAACACTTTACCGGCACTAAACCTCGACTTTAGTGGCGGTAAAGTCTGAGTTTAGTGCCGGTAAAATGGATTGCATTGCAAGGCCACACTCTCAAAGAGAGAACGCCACACTCCGCCAAAGCGGAGAATGGTATTATCTGAGAGGAATCAGTCGAGACCGAAGAGAACCTTCAGACCGCCGTCGACACCCGAGAAGCCCATGAAGGCAAGGCTCAGTAATCCGGCGGAGAGCATGACGATGGCCATGCCCTGCATGCCCTTGGGAATCTTCACCAGTTCAAGCTGTTCGCGCATGCCTGCAAAGACTGTCAGTGCCAGTCCGAAGCCGATAGCTGTCGAGAAGGCATAGACCACCGACTGGAGCAGGTTATAGTCCTTCTGAATGACGAGGATGGCCACACCCAGCACAGCACAGTTGGTGGTGATGAGCGGCAGGAAGATGCCTAGTGCCTGATAGAGTGCGGGCGACACCTTCTTGAGGATAATCTCGACCATCTGTACCAGCGATGCAATGACGAGGATGAAGGCGATGGTCTGCAGATATTGCAGTCCGTTGGGTTCCAGCACATAGGTCTGCACCAGCCATGTAACGATGGTGGCCAATGTCAGCACGAATGCCACAGCTGCGGACATACCGAGTGAGGTATCGACCTTCTTCGACACACCGAGGAACGGACAGATGCCGAGGAACTGCGACAGGATGATATTGTTGACGAATATCGCGCTAATGAAAATCAAAATATATTCCATAGTTGTCGTTATTTCGTTATTACGTTATTTCGTTATTACGACCTTATCTTGTTGACAATCGCAATGAGGAATCCCAGCATGATGAAAGCACCCGGAGGGAGCACGAAGAGCAGGATGTTGTAGGTCTCAGGCAACAGCGTGAAGCCGAAGACGGAACCGGAGCCCAGCACCTCGCGGCAGATGCCCAGTAGCGTCAGACCCAACGTGAAGCCCAGTCCGATGCCAATGCCGTCGAACAGCGAGGCAACGGGAGAATTCTTGCTGGCAAAGCCCTCGGCACGTCCGAGGATGATGCAGTTTACGACAATCAGGGGAATGAACAGTCCTAGCGCGGCGTCGATGTCAGGCAGATAGGCCTTGATGACCAGTTGCAACATCGTCACGAAAGCGGCAATAACCACGATGAATACGGGGATGCGCACCTTGTCGGGCGTAACACTCTTCAGGCACGAAATCACAACGTTGGTGCAGATGAGCACGGCCATCGTTGCCAAGCCCATCGACATACCGTTCATGGCAGAGGTGGTAGTGGCCAGCGTGGGACACATACCGAGCATCAGGACGAACGTGGGGTTCTCCTTGACGATGCCATTCTTGATAATTGATATATAATTCATAGTTTATTACTGATTTTGTTTCGTTGCACCAGTCTCGCCGTCCGTAGCGGGCGTAGCCTTGTAGGCGTTGTATGCATTGTTGATAGCCAAGAGGAAGGCACGGCTGGTAATGGTAGAGGCCGTGATGGCATCCACCTGACCACCATCCTTCGAAACGGTCAGCGGCTCCTTAGGATCTTTACCGATGATGTCGCCCTTCTGGTCCTTCTGGAACCATTTGTCGGCCTTGGCACCCAAGCCCGGCGTCTCAGCATGTTCGAGTAGTGTATAACCCAGAATCTTGCCTTCGGGGTCGAAACCGACAAGGACTTTCAGATTGCCGCCGAAGCCCATCGTGGTACTCTCGACAGCGGCACCGAGATCGTTGCCCTGAGCGTCCTGAATCTGATAGACGGTGAACGTCATTTCCTTGCCTTTGGCATCGTTCTGCTTCACCTCGTCGGTCTTTGCCACCTTGAGGTCGTTGCATGCCATAACAGCCTTGATGCCGTCGGCCAGCGCCTTTTCCTTCTGTTCTGCAATGGGGCCCTCGGTGAGATGATTCACGTAAGCAAGGATGCCACCCATGATGACTGCTACCAAAGTCAGTACCAGCACCATATTCATTAAAGATGATTCAAGTTTCTTCATTTTGCGACCTCCCCGAAACGTTTTGGTTTGACATAAGTGTTAATAAGAGGCGTAAAGGCGTTCATGATGAGAATGGCGAACGACATACCCTCGGGATAGGCACCCCAGTTGCGGATAACGACGGTCAGCACACCGATGGCAACACCGTAGATAAGCTGACCTTTGGCGGTCATCGGGCTCGTCACGTAGTCGGTAGCCATAAAGATCGCACCGAGCATCAGACCACCAGAGAGGATGACTGCAAACGGGTCGGCATAGGCGGGATTGGCCAAATGCATCAGGGCAGCAAGGATGAATACCGTACCGATAATCGAGACGGGGATGTGCCATGTGATGATCTTCTTCCAAAGCATGTAGGCCAGGCCCAGCAACAGAGCTAGCGCACAAATCTCACCCATAGCACCAGCACCATCGGGATGATTGCCGATGAGGAGGTCGAGCGATGAAGGCAGCTGGTCGAGAATAGATGCGTCGCCGTGCTTGATGGCTTCCTTCATAATATAAAGAGGTGTAGCACCCGTTTCAGCATCGAGATAACTCGTCAGCTGACCAACTTTCGGCCAAGTAGTCATCTGAGCGGGGAAGGCCACCAACAGGGCAGCACGACCCACCAATGCAGGATTGAAGAGATTATTTCCCAGACCACCGAACGTCATCTTGGCCACACCGATGGCGAACAGTGCACCGATGATAATGATCCAGATGGGGAGGTTGCTGGGGAGGTTGAAACCGAGCAGCAAACCAGTAAGGATGGCCGAGCCATCGCAAACGGTTGTGCGCTCGTTCTTCATCATAAACTTATTGATGGCCCACTCGAAGAAGACGCAGGCCGCAACACTCGTCGCACAGACAATGGCCGAGCCAATGCCGAAGAAATAGAACGACACGAGCAAAGCAGGTATGAGGGCAATGATGACCCCGTACATGTTTTTCTCAACGGTGTCTGTTCCGTGTGCGTGAGGCGATAGTGATACAATTAATTTTCCCATTGTATTTTTATACCTTTTTTATATTATTACTTTTTCTGAGCAGCAGCGGCACGGGCACGGATGATCCCCATGACGGTAGCCTTAGCCTGGCGAATGTTGTCGAGCAGCGGACGATGGGCGGGACACGTGAATTGGCACGAGCCACACTCGATACAGCTTACCACTTCCTCATGCTCGGCACGCTCCCAATTCTGAACAGCAGCGAGTTTAGCCAGCAAGTAAGGTTCGAGTCCCATCGGACAAGCGCTGACGCACTTGGCACAGCGGATACAGGGATTAGGCTCCTTGCGGAAAGCCTCTTCGCCAGAGATGATGGTCACAGAGTTGGTACCCTTGCAAATAGGCACTTCGGTAGACGTCAGGGCCTTACCCATCATCGGACCACCAGCCAACAGCTTGTTATCGCCCTCAGGCATTCCGCCACAGGCATCAATCAGATCCTTCATCGGCGTACCCATACGAACGAGGAAGTTGCCGGGGGTTGCCAGTTTCTTACCCGTCACAGTGGTATAGCGCTCGAAGAGGGGTTTGTTTTTCATACAAGCTTCATAAACGGCAAAGGCCGTTCCTACGTTCTGCACGATAGCACCAACATTGACAGGAATGGCAGGAGGTGCAGGCACCTGACGATTAATGACGGCATCAACGAGTTGCTTTTCACCACCCTGCGGATAGCGTTGCTTCAGGGGGACGACCTCCACACTGTATTCTGAGATGCCAAACACCTCAGCACACTTACGGGTGAGCAACTCGATGGCGGGCATCTTGTTGGTTTCAATGCCGATATAGCCTTTGGTAACCTTCGCACCCTTCATCAACAACTCTAAGCCAACAAGGATCTCGTCGGCATGTTCCATCATCAGACGAAAGTCGGCAGTGATATAGGGCTCGCACTCAACGGCATTGATAATCACACACTCTGCCTTCGCTGTTGGCGGAGGACAAAGTTTGATAAAGGTTGGGAAACAAGCACCACCCATACCAACGACACCAGCGGTCTTGATACGATTCACTATCTCTTCGGGAGTCAGCTCGGGATGGTCTTTCACCAATTCCAACTTGTCAGAACGGTCGATGCTTTCTTCCCATTCGTCACCTTCTACATTAATAATAATAACGGGCTTGCGATAGCCGGTAGCATCGATAGCGGTATCAATCTTGAAAACGGTACCGCTAACCGATGAATAAATGGGAGCCGAAACAAAACCACCAGCCTCGGCAATCATCGTACCCACCTTCACCTTGTCACCCTTGGCGACAACGGGTTTGGCAGGTGCGCCAATGTGCTGACCAAGCGGGAAAATAGCCTGCTTAGGGAGTGCTGCCACTTGTGTCACAGCATCGTGGGTCAGCTTATTTTCTTCGGGGTGAATACCACCAATACTAAATGTCTTTATCTTCATGCTTCGGCCTCCTTTTCTTCTTTAGGTTTAGGTGCGGGGAAATTCACGGCGTGGATAGAACCAGTAGGACAAACAGCCACACACTTACGGCACAGGCGGCACTTCGTGTGGTCGATGTACGAAACGTTGTTCTCAATGGTGATGGCACCAAACTGACACTCCTTCTCACACTTACCACAACCGATGCAAGCAGCCTTACAAGCCTTCATAGCTGCAGGCCCCTTGTCCTTGTTGACACATGACACAAACACTTTGCGTCCCTTTGGTCCTTTCTTGCGGAGCTCGATGATGTGACGCGGACAAGCCTTGACGCAAGCGCCACAAGCCACACACTTCTCTTCATCGACCTCGGGAAGTCCGGTTTCAGGATTCATGTGGATGGCATCAAACTGACAAGCTGCGACACAGTCACCACAGCCCAGACAACCGAATCCGCAAGCCGTCTCACCAGCACCACAAGAATTCATCGCTGCACACGTGCGCAGACCACTGTACTCGGCAATCTTTGGACGCATCTCACAGGTTCCGTTACAACGTACTACGGCGACCATTGGTTCACCGTTGGCAATGGCCATTCCCAAAAGGTCAGCCACCTTACCCATCACTTCTTGTCCGCCCACAGGACACATCAGTCCCTCAAGACTGCCAGCATCGGCACCCTTAACAAGGGCATCAGCCAAGCCGCCACATCCAGCGAAGCCACATCCACCGCAGTTGGCACCCGGCAGTTGCTCAGTAACCTGAGCTATGCGAGGGTCTTCGTAGACATAGAACTTCTTGGAGCAGACATACAGCACGAGGGCGGCAATCAGTCCGATAGCGCCCAGCACTAATACTGCAATCAAAATGAAATTCATAAAGTTACTAGTTTTTTATTATTTGTTTTAATATGTTTATTCTATCCAAAAGTTAAGCTGGTCGCGCATCTGGTCGCGCATCAGCCACAACACGAAATAGTATGGAATAAGAGCAGCCAAAGCACATAACGCGGCAAGGCCTTCGTTAGACGTCAGCAACAATACAAATATCAGCACAACAATAAGAACTATAAAGGGAAGTCCGAATCCCCATAATAAGGCCCGTGCTGCAACACTACCAGAGGCGTTTACCACCACATGCTGCCCCAGTTCGTAAGCAGCACTATTGGTACAAAACACGTCAATCAACTTTTCTTTTGACTCTGATGCATTACAGTATCCGGCTACTTTACAAGCAGCACAAGCTGAAGTCTGGACAATGCGTACTTGCACCCTATCCTTTTCAACACGTTCTATAACCCCCGAATGACTTATTTTAGTACTCATTAGTTTTGCAATCTCATGTTTGCAATGCAAAGGTACGACAAAAATATGAATTAAAGATGTAAATATTTAAGTTTTTTTGAAAAAAACTCGAAAACGTTTGCATTTTCTGCTTTTTTTTCCTACTTTTGCGACGATAAAAGCATAAAAAGATGAAAGCAAACGAACAAACGTTTCAACAAGTGGAGCGAGCATTACGAAAAGTAGCTGACAAATTCCCGCCAATGGAAGAGGCCAATCAACTGACAGACATTCATTTGAGAGTCAGCCAGGAATCCGGTGAATTGACGGCATTTGATGATGACGACAAGGAAATAACCCGTTGCGTCGTAGAGCAATGGATTGACAACAAGGAAGACACATTCTATGAGGATGTGGCTACGGTGATTCGAAATGTCTTAAACAAGCAAAAGAAACAGATTGAGGAAATGTCAATCCTGAAACCCTATTCCTTCGTATTGGAAGATGAAGACCATGAGAACGTAGAAGAACTCTATCTGGTTGATGACGACATTGTCATCATTGACGAAGAACTAATGAAAGACCTCGACAGTGATTTGGATAATTTTCTTAACAATCTTCTAAAAGACTGACTACCTAAGTCTTAATGCTTCACCTACCCGAATCTGATAGGTCGGAGGAAGGTCGTTCAACTTATATAGTTTCTTTAACTTTATTCCGTAAAGTTGTGAGATAGAGTACATTGACTCGCCTTTCTTAACATAATGCATGCGCCCCTTGTAGTCCTTGGGAGCCTTGCTGCGTTTCTTCTTCAACCAAACAATTTCTCCCTCTTCGAGTTTATCATTTTTATTGCGTTCGTTATATTTAGCAAGTTTACGATAGGAGATGTCCACTTCTTCAGCTATGCTACGGAAAGTATCACCTTTACGGGCTTTCAAATAATAGTTCTTGTTAAAGAAATAGATTTGACGAAGGTCACCATTCTTAACCTGCTGGGCTTGGAATTTATCATATTCCTTAGCCGTATCATATTGATATAGTTTATAGAGCTGAATAATCTCTATCAGTTTTGTAGCATAAGTTGGACTTGTAGCATAACCACAGGCCTTCAGCCCTTTTGCCCATCCTTTATAGTCAGTCAGTTTCAGTTGGAAAAGACTGCTATAGCGTTTGCTTGTAGTCAGGAACACCGAATGGTCTTTGAAACTCTCATAAACATTATCGTATGCACGGAAGCATTCGTTACGCTCGTCATCGTCATGGTAAACTTTACGCCCCGTCCATCCATTACATTTGATGCCAAAGTGATTGTTGCCTCTGGTGGCCAGTTCGCTTCTTCCTGCCCCGGACTCAAGTACACCCTGAGCTAACGTGATACTTGCAGGGATATGATATTTCTGCATTTGTTCAATAGCAATGTCCTTATATAGATTGAAATAATCCTGATAACGCTGATTCCAGGACATTGACTGCGAAAGAGCCGTTTGGAACACCAAAAACAGGCTGAAAAGTGAAAATATTGTTCGTTTCATGAATAAAAATCTGAATTATTTTGCAAAAGTAGAGAAAAATAATTAAATTTGCAACAAAAATTGAAAGATTATGAAGGAAATAGAGGTAAAACCCCAGGAAAATGCGGCTTTTCCGGCTGGCATATGCGCTGAGCGTTCAGCTATTTTTGCAGCTGGTGCACAATATCCTGACCAGCCTGTCGTTATGTTGGCCATTGCAGCCCGCAGCAGAGAAGGAGAGTTTACCGAAGAGCCGGTTAGTCCCTGTGGTACCTGCCGACAGGTACTTATTGAGACCGAGACTCGCTTTCAGCATCCCATTCGTATACTTCTTTATGGTCAGCGTTGTGTATATATTCTGGATAGTATAAAACAGCTGATGCCTCTATCGTTTACTGAATTCTAAACAACTTAACTTATATAATATAAAATGGTAAAGATCTCGAAAGAGGCCGCCCTGCAATATCATGAGTCAGGCCGGCCTGGTAAAATTGAAGTAAAACCAACTAAAGCGTATCGTACACAAACAGACCTGTCACTGGCCTATTCCCCTGGAGTGGCTTACCCTTGTTTGGAAATACAGGAAAATCCGGATGATGCCTATAGATATACCGACAAAGGAAATCTTGTGGCAGTGATATCCAACGGAACTGCCGTTCTCGGTTTAGGTGATATCGGTGCAATGAGCGGAAAGCCCGTTATGGAGGGTAAGGGACTGCTTTTTAAGATTTACGGTGGAATAGACGTTTTTGACATCGAAGTTGACGAAAAAGACCCAGAGAAATTCTGTGAGGCAGTAGAGAAGATTGCGCCGACCTTTGGCGGTATCAACCTCGAGGACATCAAGGCTCCTGAGTGTTTCTATATTGAGGAACGCTTGAAAAAGACACTTGACATTCCAGTGATGCACGACGACCAACATGGCACCGCCATCATCTCTGCTGCAGGACTGAAAAATGCATTGGAGGTTATAGGAAAAGACATTGCAAAAGTCCGTATTGTTGTCAATGGTGCTGGTGCTGCAGCTATCTCGTGTACTAAATTATATATGGCCATTGGTGCCCAAAAGGAAAACATTGTCATGCTCGACTCAAAGGGCGTTATTTCTGTTGAACGTCAGGACTTAAACGAGCAAAAGAGATTCTTTGCTACTAGCCGTAAGGACATTCACACACTGGAAGAAGCAATTAAAGACGCTGATGTTTTCGTAGGATTATCCAAAGGTAACGTGCTTTCAAAAGATATGGTGAAGTCAATGGCCAAAGACCCTGTCATTTTTGCATTGGCCAATCCTGTTCCTGAAATATCCTATGAAGACGCCATGGATGCACGTCCTGATGTGCTGATGTCAACAGGGCGTACGGACTATCCGAACCAAATCAACAATGTCATAGGTTTCCCATATATCTTCCGCGGTGCATTGGACGTTCATGCCACAGCCATCAACGAAGAAATGAAGTTAGCCGCCGTTCATGCCATTGCCGATTTAGCCAAACAGCCCGTGCCCGATGTTGTAAATGACGTGTATAAGGTCAATAACCTTAGTTTCGGTCGTGATTACTTTATCCCGAAACCCGTTGATCCACGACTGATTACTGAAGTATCAGCAGCTGTAGCTAAAGCTGCAATAGACAGCGGTGTCGCACGCAAAAAGATTACCAATTGGGAAGAATACAAAAAATCGCTTAGCATTTTGCTGGGTCAGGAGACAAAGCTTACCCAACAGCTCTATGCCACAGCAGCCAACCATCCACAAAGAGTGGTATTCGCAGAAGCTGTTCATCCTACCATGCTAAAAGCTGCTGTTCAAGCCAAGGCTGAAGGAATTTGTCATCCTATTCTACTGGGTAATGACGAGTACATTGCTAAACTTGCCAAGAAACTCGATTTGAATATCGAGGGTATTGAGATTGTCAACCTGCGTCATCCAAGTGAACAAGAGCGTCGCGAACGTTATGCCCGTATCCTTGCAGAGAAGCGCCAACGCGAAGGTTATACATTTCAGGAAGCGAACGATAAGATGTTCGAACGCAACTATTTCGGCATGATGATGGTTGAAACCGGTGAGGCTGACGCATTCCTTACGGGACTTTATACAAAGTACTCGAATACGATTAAGGTTGTAAAAGAAGTCATTGGCATCCGTCCGCAATACAAGCATTTTGCAGCAATGCACATCATCAATTCTGCCCGCGGTACACTCTACATAGCAGACACGCTGGTCAACGAGAACCCTGATACAGAGACTCTTATCGATATCGCGAAACTAGCAAGCAAAAGCGTTAGGTTCTTTAATGAAAAGCCTGTTGTAGGCATGATAAGCCACTCTAATTTCGGTAGTAGCCAAAGCGAAGGCGCACTGAAAGTAAAAAATGCCACAATGTACATGCAGGAGCGTTATCCCGATCTTCCCATTGACGGAGAACTGCAGTTAGGTTTTGCTCTCGACGATGATTTGCGTGATGAACAATATCCATTCACACGTCTGAAGGGCAAAAAAGTGAATACGCTTGTATTCCCCAACCTCACATCTGCACGTTCATCATACAAAATGTTGCAGATGCTGGGAGCAGATGCCGAAATCATTGGTCCAATACAAGTAGGACTTAATAAACCAATCCACTTCGTCGACTTTGGAGCATCTGTACGAGACGTTATGAACATCGTTGCAGTTGCCACGATCGATGCTTACGTTGACAAACTGAAGAAGAAAATAACAGCAATTGACGAATAATAAGAAATCAGCTCTTTAATATTTTTTAAGTAAAAAAACGACCCGTTGGAGAACAACGAGCCGTTTTTTTTCGTAACTTTGCACCGCTTTTAAAAGTAATATTTTGCACACGTTCCTGATTATCAGGCGATTAAGACGTTTTAAGAAAGTTTTTAAGATGAGACAATTAAAGATTCAGAAGAGTATTACGAACCGTTCGAGTGAGGCACTGGATAAATATCTGGTTGAAATCGGTCGTGCACCATTGATTAGCATCGATGAAGAAATCGAACTGGCTCAGAAGATCCGTAAGGGTGGTCCTGAGGGCGAGCGTGCCAAGGACAGACTGGTAACGGCAAACCTCCGATTCGTAGTATCCGTCGCTAAGCAGTATCAGCATCAGGGATTGACGCTGACTGACCTTATCGACGAGGGTAACATTGGCCTTATTAAGGCTGCACAGAAGTTCGATGAGACTCGAGGCTTCAAATTTATTTCATATGCTGTATGGTGGATTCGCCAAAGCATTCTACAGGCTATCGCAGAGCAAAGTCGTATCGTCCGCCTGCCTCTCAACCAAGTAGGTTCATTGAGTAAGATTAATCATGAGATTAACAAGTTTGAGCAGGAGAACCAGCGTCATCCGTCCATCTCGGAATTGAGTGATGCTACAAGCCTGGACGAAGAGAAAATCTCGCAATCTATGATGGCTGACGGTCATCATGTATCAATTGATGCTCCTTTCCAGGATGGAGAGGACAATTGTATGTTGGACGTGATGGCTTCTGGTGATGATTCCCGCACTGACCGTCAAGTTGATCATGAGTCAATGGCACTTGAACTGAACAACGTACTACAAAAAGTATTAAAAGAACGCGAAATTACCATCATCCGCGAATGTTTCGGTATTGGTTGCCACGAAAAAGGCCTTGAAGAGATTGGCGACCAACTGGGCTTGACTCGTGAACGTGTACGTCAAATTCGCGAAAAGAGCATTGCAAAGCTCCGCGATTCGGGCAATGCACGCATCTTAATGAAATATTTGGGCTAAAAGTTTTGTGACTCCATTTTTTTTTCGTAATTTTGGGGTCGTGAATCAGAAGCTACGCATAATGATATTGATGCTGGGCATGATGACACTCATGTCCAGCTTTTGTTTGGCCCGCAGTTCAACAGACTCATTGATATTGAATCGAGTTTGGAACTACCGGCGAAACTTTACTATTCCAGTTAATGGAATAGAACAAAACGTATATATGCGTTATAGCTTTGGCATGGATCGACGCAACGCCTTATTGTTTCTGGTGCCTACGATGTATGTCATTGCATCGGGCGACCGTCATTATGTGGGTGAGGCCTATTGCAAACTAAAATTCCGCGATGTTGATGAATACGACGTAAAAAGACAAGTCGTGTGGGGAACCATTCCTCGACAGCGCACAGCAATGCCCATCCTATTAGAATTCAGCACCCCTGATTTCTATGACGACACACTTTATCCAGACCATATTCTCTCACCCTTTTACAAGGGAAACAGTTTCTTATATAATTATAAAATAAGGTTAGTAGAGGATAACATGGCCGTCATCCGCTTTGCGCCTATTAAGAAAAACACCCAGTTGGTAAAAGGCTTCGCTACTGTCAACGTCAATACAGGCAGACTGCAGTCAGTTGATTTTGAAGGCGAGTTCGATATGGTCGCCTTCAAAGTATCGGCTGAAATGAATGCGAAAAATACGCAGTCAAAACTACCTTTGCGGTGTACTACTGATGCAAGGTTCAATTTCTTAGGAAATCAGGTGACTGCCAATTTTACAGCAGTTTATGATTGCCCACAAACGCTCCCTGACTCACTCGACAACGAGAAAGACCGTACTTTGATGGAAGAGTTACGACCCATCCCGCTGAACCAACGTGAACAGGAAATCTATGCCCGATATGACAGCATCCATAATGCATCAAAAGATACTACCGCTGTGGACTCAACTCAGGTGGAGCACCATCATAAAAGTGAATGGCTAAAGACACTAGGATGGGATATTATTGGCTATAACCTCATCAATGGCAACAGTTCTGATGTCGGTGCCGTATCCATGCGCTTTTCACCTTTGCTAAACCCACTTTATCTTGGTTATAGCAAGAGTCGAGGTATCAGCTACAAATTAAAACTCGGTTTCAAATACAATTGGAATGCTTACCGCTATTTGACGCTAAACCC
Organism: uncultured Prevotellaceae bacterium; assembly: GCA_900318885.1. GTDB lineage: Bacteria > Bacteroidota > Bacteroidia > Bacteroidales > Bacteroidaceae > Prevotella. The sequence continues at coordinate 13,683 of ONMN01000019.1, forward strand.
GCAGTTCGGTTATAACTTCAAACTGAATCAGTTTTTCTACGAAGTTCCTCTGCGTATGACCTATAATCCTAAACGCAATGGTTACGCACAAATCACATGGGCCAACGGCAACCACACCTCGAATAGTACGTTGGCAGATGATTTTCATCGTATCATGGGTGATACTATCAGTATGCCTGATTTCAAGGATATGCATATTCGAGCTGTTAATAATGTTGTCGCCTACGATTGGCTGGAAATCATGACAGGCTTGGTATTCCACCGGCGTAAGTCCTTAAATTCGGAACTCATGGAGGAAGCTGGATTGGATTGGGATTTCCGAAGCTTCGCTCCCCTACTGACTGTCAGGCTAACCCCATGGCGCAATGGACCAACTTTGACTGCCAACTTCGAACAAAGTATCCAGGGTGTGTTCGGTGCTAATCTCGACTATCAGCGTTGGGAGTTTGATGCTTCCTATCTAAAACGCTTACGCGGTTTGCGCATTCTGAACTTGCGAGGTGGTGCTGGTTTTTACACTCAGCGTAATTCCAATTACTTTGTTGACTACGAAAATTTCCGCGACAACAACCTTCCTACAGGTTGGGAAGACGACTGGGCCGGCCAGTTCCAGTTGCTCAGCAGTTCATGGTACAACCAGTCAAACTATTATGTTCGAGGACATGCATCATTCGATACACCAATGTTGCTTCTCTCTTACCTGCCACTTATTGGGCGATATATTGAAATAGAACGTCTCTATGTTAGTGCACTTTCCATACAGCACACCAGACCCTATTTCGAACTGGGTTACGGATTGACCAATCGCTATTTCTCCACAGCAGTCTTCACCAATCTGCTCGGAGGTAAAATCCAAGAATTTGGTTGTAAATTCACCGTAGAAATATTCAGAAGATGGTAAAACCACTAACTATCTACAAAGCCAGTGCCGGTTCCGGAAAGACTTTTACGCTGGCAACAGAATATATCAAGCTACTCGTCAAAAATCCGATGAGTTATCGTTCCATCTTAGCCGTGACTTTCACAAACAAAGCAACGGAAGAGATGAAGATGCGTATCCTCAGCCAGCTTTATGGAATATGGAAAAAGCTGCCCGATTCATCGGATTACCTGCAACACATTGTTGCTGCGACAGGTCTTTCCGAGTCTCAGGTCAGCCAACGTGCAGGCGAAGCTCTTCACCAGTTGCTACACAACTACAACTATTTCCGTGTAGAAACCATCGACACTTTTTTCCAGAGTGTCCTTCGCAATCTTGCCCGTGAATTGGACTTGACTGCCAACCTCCGCATCGGACTGAACGATATTCAAGTGGAAGAACAAGCCGTCGACCGTCTTATCGACTCCCTCACCCATACTGACGTCATGCTGCAATGGTTGCTGAAATATATTATGGAGACTATCAGCGACGACCGCTCCTGGAACATCATCGGACAGGTAAAGCAGTTCGGACGCACCATCTTCCACGATTTTTATAAAGAAAAGAGCGACGAACTGAAACAACTGATTAACCAAAAAGATTTCCTAAGCAGCTATATGAGTCAGATGCGCCAGATTCGTTCCGATGCACTCCAGCGAATGAAGGAAATTGGCGACCATTTCTTCGATGTTCTCCATCAAGAAAACCTTTCCGCTGAAGATTTCTCTTATGGCAAATCCGGTGTAGCGGGGTTCTTCATCAAACTTCAAAACGGCCAATTCGATGAAGGCATCATAGGCAAACGCGTTACCGACTGCATTGAAGACACTACCAAATGGTGTGGCAAGAAAAACGACCGTGCTGACTTCATCTATTCCCTAGCAGACACCACGCTCGTCCCCATCTTGCAAAAAGCAATAGCCGAGCAGCCCCGTCAGTGGAAACTCTACAAGTCTGCCGACCTGACCTTGCAACATCTGAACCAATTGCGTCTGCTAGGTAGTATTGAACAGAAGGTTCGTGAGATGAACAGCGAGGCCAACCGCTTTCTACTCAGCGATACCCAGCAACTGCTCCATTCGCTCATTAAAGACAGCGACTCCCCGTTCATCTTTGAGAAAATTGGCACTCAACTGGAGCACATAATGATTGATGAGTTCCAAGATACTTCGACCGTTCAGTGGCAGAACTTCAAGATTCTCCTGCAGGAATGCATGAGTCACGTCGATACCGAGAATCTCATTGTGGGTGACGTCAAGCAAAGCATCTACCGTTGGCGTTCAGGCGACTGGCGACTCTTGAATGCCATCGACCAAGAATTTCCTCAAGCAGATTCGATGATGGAAATCCGTCCACTGGACACGAACTACCGTTCTGAACGGCGGATAATTGAGTTCAACAACACTTTCTTCATCGAGGCAGCCCTGCAGGAATATAATTCGCAGCGCGAGAACTATCCATCGGGTGCTGAACTCCTCAAGCACGCTTATGACGATGTTGCCCAGAAAGTTCCGGAAAAGCGGAAGACGAATGGCTTTGTCAACATCCGACTGTTACCGGCAAAGGACTACCAAGCAGAAACCCTACAACAACTGACCGATACCGTGTCCATGCTTCTCGAAAAAGGAGCAAAGCCGCAAGATATCGCCATTCTCGTGCGAACTAACAGCACCATTCCTTTGGTGGCTGACTATTTCAGCGAGCACATGCCTCAAATACGCATCGTTAGTGACGAAGCCTTCCGCCTCGATGCCTCCGTCAGCGTCTGCCTGCTCGTTCAGGCACTCCATGTGCTTACCCACCCCGACGACCAGCTGGCCAAGGCGACCATCGCCAAACTCTACCAGCGCACCGTACTCGGCAATTCGGTTGCCGAAAGCGAGCTGTTCATCAAGGACCATCCTATCGACGACCTGCTGCCTCCCGACTTCACCCAACAGACCGCCACCCTACTCCATTTGCCACTCTACGAACTGACTGAACGTCTCTTTCATATCTTCCAACTCGACCGTCAGAAAGAGCAAAGCGCCTACGTCTGTGCCTTCTACGACCAGCTGAACAAATTCACGCTCGACAACAGCACCGACATTGATGCCTTTGTCCATGAATGGGAGGAAACTATTTGCAGCAAGACCATCCAAAATACTGCCACCGACGGCATCCGCATTCTCTCCATCCACAAGAGCAAGGGTTTGGAATTCGACCATGTCCTCATTCCCTTCTGCGACTGGCGCCTCGAACACAGCGACATTCTCTGGTGCCAGCCCAAGGAGTCGCCGTTCGATGCCCTCCCCATCGTCCCCGTCGACTATAGCGGCAAGCAGATGATGGGTACCATTTACGAACCAAACTACTTGGACGAACATCTTCAGAATACCGTCGACAACCTGAATCTGCTCTACGTGGCTTTCACACGAGCTTCCAAAAACCTCTTTGTCCTAGGCCGTCGAAATTCCAAAGGTAGCCGTTCGGCACTCATCGAATCCGTATTGTCCAACCTGAATCTCGACGACAGCACACTGGAGGGAATGGCAGATAACGAGTCGCCCATCGAGTTTACCTATGGTGAACTCTACGTAGAATCCGAGAAGCCAAAGGATACAAAGACTGCCAACGTCTTCCTGCAACCCGTCACTCCCCAGTCCGTCACCATCGAGAGTTTTGATGTCAAGACCGAATTCCGTCAGAGCAACAAAAGCCGTGATTTTATCGAGGGCGACGACGAACAACAGGAGCTAAGCTATATCAAAATCGGCAGTGTGTTACATAATGTATTCTCGACCATTCGCACCAGCGCTGATATCGAACGCGCGCTGGCACAATTGCAACACGACGGCGTGCTCTACGACGATGAAGTGACCGCCGAGAAAGTCACCAGCATGTTACGCCGTCGACTCGAAAGTCCACGTATCAAGGACTGGTTCTCCGACCGCTGGCAGCTGTTCAACGAGTGTAGCATTCTCACACTCGACGCTCAGGGCAACATGCTGGAGCGTCGTCCCGACCGCGTGATGACTGACGGACACGAGACCCACGTCGTCGATTTTAAGTTCGGACGCCCACAGACTGAATACCATGAGCAGGTCCGCGAATACATGCAACTGCTGCGTTCTATGGGAATGCCTAATGTCAAGGGCTGGCTCTGGTATGTATATATAAATAAGGTAGAAGAAGTGATATGAAAGATTTCCTCGCATACGTCGCCGAAGACATTCTCCGCAAATATGGCACCAACCTGTCGCGCGTTGCCGTGGTGTTTCCCAACAAGCGTGCGTCATTGTTCCTCAACGACCATCTCGCACGCATAGCCCAACAGCCTATTTGGAGCCCAGCCTATATCACTATCAGCGAACTCTTCCGTCAGCAATCGACACTCCAGACTGCCGACCCCATCAAGCTCATCTGCGACCTCCATAAGTCGTTCTGCCGCTGCACGGGGTCTGACGAGAGCCTCGATAAATTCTACGGCTGGGGCCAGTTGCTGCTTACTGACTTCGACGATATTGACAAAAATCTGGCAGATGCCGACCGTGTCTTTGCCAACCTGCGCGACATCCATGAGCTCGACGACATTTCTTATCTCACCAACGAACAACGTGAGATGATTCGCCGCTTTTTCAGCAATTTCTCTGAGGATCACAACACTGAACTGAAGGAGCGTTTCCTCCGTCTGTGGAGCCACTTTGCCGACATCTACCACGACTTCAACCACCGCCTGGCCGCTCAGGGCCTGACCTACGAGGGCGCCCTCTACCGCCAGGTCGCCAGTTCAGCCCCCTCTTTCCCTTACGACCACTACCTCTTCGTCGGCTTCAACCTGCTGCAGAAGGTCGAGCAGCAACTGTTCACCCACTTGCAAAAGGAGGGCAAGGCGCATTTCTACTGGGACTTCGACCACTATTACATGCAACATCACGAGGCCGGCCAGTACATCCGTCGTTATCTCGAACACTTCCCCAACGAACTCGACACCACGTCGGAAGCCGTCTATGGCAACTTCGGCCACAAGCGTCATATCAGCATCGTCTCCGCACCCACCGAGGATATCCAAGCCCGCTACGTCAGCACCTGGCTCCACAATACCCCCACCACTCCCGACGGGTCACCGTCGGGTTCCTTCCCCCGCATCGCCGCTGGTCGCCGCACAGCCATCGTGCTCTGCAACGAGGACCTCCTGCCCACCGTCATCCACTGCTTGCCCGATGAGGTAGACAAAGTGAATGTCACCACGGGCTATCCCCTCTCGCAGACGCCCGTCGCCTCGCTCATCCAACTCTGGTTCGACATGCAGTTGCAGGGCCGTACGCCCCGCCTCCTTCGCACTTTCCAGCGCCATCCTTATGCCAAATATGTCAGCGACGACCAGCAACCCTTGCCCCAACTCCTGCGCGAGGTGGCTACCAAGGGCAGCGCCGACATCAACGATCCGATGTTTCAGGAGTCGCTGTTCCGAGCCTATACGCTGGTCAACCGTCTCGACGACCTGCAGCGCAGTGGCGACCTGACGGTGACGCCGACCACCCTGCAGCGACTGGTCACGCAGGTTATCCAGCAGACTAGCATTCCCTTCCACGGAGAACCCGCTGAAGGCCTTCAGATCATGGGCGTGCTGGAGACGCGTAACCTCGATTTCGACCACGTGCTGCTGCTCTCCTGCAACGAGGGCAACATGCCGAAAGGCGTCAACGACTCGTCGTTCATTCCCCACAGTCTGCGCCATGCCTACGAACTGACGACCGTCGAAAACAAGGTGGCCATCTACGCTTATTATTTCCACCGCCTACTGCAACGTGCCGACGAAATCACCATCCTCTACAACAATTCCACCGAGGACGGTCAGCGCGGCGAGATGAGCCGATTCATCCTCCAACTGATGGTTGAGAGTCCACACACCATCTCGCTCCACACGCTGCTCTCCGGACAATCGACACCGAAGTGGCAACCCGCACCCATCGACAAAACGCCACACGTCATGCAGGTCATCCAATCGCAGTTTACCACGCAGCACCCGATGCTCTCGCCGACGGCCATCGCCAAATACATGCGCTGTCCCCTGCAGTTCTATTACAGCTACGTGGCTGACATCCAACAACCCGACGTTCCCGACGACGAACAGGAGCTCGACAACCGCATCTTCGGCAACGTCTTCCATGAAGCCGCAGAAATCATCTATCGCCAACTGCCACGCGAGATTGACAAACCGCTGCTCGACCACCTCCTAAAGTCAAAGGTTGAAATCGAGCGTGCCGTCGACGAGGCCTTCCACAAGGTGATGCCCTTTGCAACAAAGAGCGGACTGCACCTCATCAATCGCGAGGTCATCATCCACTACCTCCGCCAGCTCATCACCATCGACCGCCGTCTGGCGCCCTTCACCATCCTCGGCCTCGAGCGCGACGTCAAGCGCCCACTATCACAGTTTCAAGTTTCAAGTTTCAAGTTTCATGTTCCAAGTTCCATTGGCGGCCGCATCGACCGGCTGGACCTCATCAACGACGAGTACATCCGCGTGGTCGATTACAAGACGGGCAGCAAACGCCTGAAGCCATTGGCCGACGTCGATGCCATCTTCGAGCCCGAAAACATCCACGAACATTCTGACTACTACCTGCAGACCTTTGTCTATGCCGACATCGTCAGCCGCCAGATGAAGGCTCGCAATACCCAAGCCAAAGTCTCCCCCGCCCTGCTGTTCATCCAGTATGCCGGTGGCGAGGACTATGACCCCACGCTCTGTCTGGGCCGCGAACCCGTTCGCGACATCGCCGAAGTGTCAGCCCGTTTCAACGAGCTGCTGGATTCAAAGATTCAGGAAATGTTCTCGCCTGATGTGCCGTTCGTGCCTACCGACGACATGAAGACGTGCAGCAAGTGTCCCTACCGCTTGATGTGCCGACGCTGAACCCATCCGACGGGAAGCGCGCGGCGACCGACGGCATTCACGTCGGGCTCTGCGGGAATGGGTATACGACCGATGCCGTTCTGAAGTGCCGGTGAAATGCTGTCCAACGCGAAATCATAAATCAGATTATCCTCGTCAACAAGGACGAAGTGCTGCTTGCCCTGCACGCTATCCTTCGGTGTCTCCCAGATGACGCGCTCGAAGCGCAGCGAGTCCTCGACGGCGGGCGTACGCAGCATGCAGTCGGCAAAGTGGTAGTCAAACAACGAATCGGCATTCTCCACAACTTCACCCATCACAACGTCGTCCGCATAGCCTGTCGCCAGCGTCCACCGGCAGTCGAGCAGCATCGGTAATTTCGTATTGGCAAAGCGCAGCGCCGCACCGCGATTGGCCGAGAAGGGATAGAACTGCGCCAGCGTCGAATGCTCGACGATGGCTTCGCAGCCGTAGAACGACAGACAATCGCCATAAGTATTACTGAACTGGCAATACTCGACATACACGTCGGAATGGCGCGCCGACAGGCCATCACCGCTGGCGTTGTGCACAATTGTATTATACATGTATAGCGACGTGCTGTCACACATCAAAGCGTCCACAGCATTGCGAATCTCGCAGTTGAAGAAGCGGTTGTCGCCGTTATGCGAATACAGTTCGATGCCTTCCCACTGGCCGCTGATGTGGTCGTAGGGCAGATAGTCGAACATGCGGTCCAGACGGTCGCCACGAAACAGCGAATTCTCGGCCACCACATTGCCGTAGGCCGTGATGCCCGCGCCGTCGTGGAAATACAGCGTCGTATTGCGGATGGTCAGCGTGGCGTTCTCTTCGACCTTGATGCCGTTGCCGTAGATGACGACGGGCCGCGGCGTCTCAATCACCGTATCCTGCCGGACCACCAGACTGTCCAATCGGATGGCATCCCAGCTGTACGTCCGCAGGTTGACGCGTTGCTGGACACCACTCTCCAGCGTGAAAATAAGATTGTCCTCCACCAATTGCGGCTCGTCGGCGTGGTTCTCGCGGGTGGTAACCTCGACGAACACCAGCAGACTGTCGCCCTTGCGCACCTCGAAGTCGGAACCCACGGGGTCCAGATACGTGCCATCGACATTCACGCGGTAACCGCTCTGGTTGCTGCGTTCCAGTCGGGCGGTGACGATGCGGATGCCGTCGCTCGACTCGTTATGCACCCAGAAAGTCTGGGTAGATGAAGGGACGATGGAAAAAAGCGTGTCAAACCGGACGGTATCCTCCGAGAATGTCAGTCGGTTACCGGCGCTATTGCTGAACGAATCGTTGTCCGTGCAGGCCGTCATCATCGCCACAACGGCAAATATAAAAAAGAAAAGTCGTCTTACCATACATAGATAAAACGACTTTTCCCGCGATTTATTGTCTAGAGGTCAAGATAATCTAGAGATTCTAGAGATTCTAGTTTATTTTCCAAAATATCTCTTCAGCAATCCTGCGAAGCCGGCACCATGACGGGCCTCGTCCTTAGCCATTTCGTGAACGGTGTCATGGATGGCGTCGAAACCAGCAGCCTTGGCGTTCTTGGCAATGCGGAACTTATCCTCGCAAGCACCGGCCTCGGCAGCAGCGCGCTTCTCCAGATTGGTCTTGGTATCCCATACGACCTCGCCCAGCAGCTCAGCAAAGCGAGAAGCATGGTCGGCCTCCTCGAAAGCATAACGCTTGAAAGCCTCTGCAATCTCGGGATAGCCCTCACGATCAGCCTGACGAGCCATAGCCAGATACTGGCCTACCTCGCTGCACTCGCCGTTGAAGTGTGCACGCAGGTCGTTAATCATTTCCTCGCTGACACCCTCGGGCTTGCCGTCGCCAATGCGATGAACGGTGGCATACGTGGTCTCGCCCTCGTCCTTCAGTTCAGAGAACTTTGAGGCAGGAGCCTTACAGATTGGGCACTTCTCGGGAGCAGCATCGCCTTCGTAGATATATCCACAAACGGCGCAAATGAACTTTTTCTTCATAATCGTTTTGTATTTGTTTAGTTAATAATAAAATGTATTTCGGTTCTCAACGACTGCAAATATACGAATATTATTCGGTAAAAGCAAGTTTTTTCCGAAATATTTCTTAACTTTGCAGCATTATTCATCAATCATCAAACGAAAAGTATGAAAAAACTAACTATCTTATCAGCACTATTCCTCCTGTGCACAACGGTTTCCGCACAACTCGCGGAACCCATGTACGAACTCCCCGACCCGCTCCTCATGAACGACGGAAGGCAGGTAAAGACCATCGTCGACTGGAACGAACGCCGACTGGAAATCGCCGACATGATCCAGAACTTCGGCATCGGACGCATCCCCGCCGTGCCGCGCGAAGCCGTCAAGGCACGCATGGATGGCGACACGCTCATCGTCGATGTCACCGTCAACGGACAGACGCTCACCCTGAAGTCAGCCATTGCCTACCCCACTGTTGGCCAGCCGCCCTACGCCCTGATGATCGGCACCAGCATGTTGGCACTACCCAAGGACATCTTCGACCCGCGACCCATTGCCCGCATGAACTACCGCGAGTCGCAGGTGAACGACTACTCCCAGTGGCGGCCTCACAAGGAGCGCGGCGAGCACAACTTCGATCGCCTCTATCCCGACCTCAAGGACAACGGAGCCTACAGCGAATGGGCATGGGGACTGCAGCGACTCATTGACGGACTGGAGCAGCTCGGCCCTGAGAAAACGAAAATCGACGTGAAGCGCATCGGCGTCAGCGGATGCTCCTACGCCGGCAAGATGGCCCTCTTCTGCGGAGCCTTCGACGACCGAGTAGCCCTCACCATCGCCCAGGAACCCGGTGGCGGCGGAGCAGCATCGTGGCGCTACAGCCACAAGCTGGACAGCGTCGAAAACCTCGACCGCACCGACTACCACTGGTTCCTCGAATCCATGCGCGAACGCTTCCACGGTGACAGCGTCTATCTCATGCCCTACGACCACCACGAGCTCTGTGCCATGGTTTGTCCCCGCGCCCTCCTCGTGCTCGGCAATCCCGACTACAAGTGGCTGGCTGATGAGAGTGCCGCCTACTCCATGGCCGCCGCCCGCAAAGTCTGGGAGCGCCTCGGTCTCGGTGACCGCGTCGACATCGATATCGTCGGTGGCCACGGCCACTGCCAACTGCCCAAGAGTCAGTATCCCATCGTCGAATCCTTCATCGACCGCTTCCTCCTCAATAAATAATAAGATCTTCTCTGATAACCATCGACGGGGGACAGTCGTACATCACGCGGGCATGGTTGGTGCGGATGAGCTGGCTGTCGAGACGCTGGCCAGAGGTGCGGTCGATGATATCGCGATAGACCTCGCCGTTGCGATAGACCACCCCACCCTCGCGTGAGAAAAATTCGTTCTCGGCATGGATGTGGAAAGTATGGGGCTGCTGCTCCGTGGCTCGCAGTTCGCCACACAGGTATTCGTCGTCCGTCCAAAGGCGGAGCTGATAGGTGTTTTGGGTGTCGTTGCGGAACCGGTAATCAATGTAGTTGTACGAGATGCTGGTGCCGGTGCCGAAGGGAATCTGGCGACCGAAATCTGGGAAGAGGTCGAGTCCGTCATGGTGATGGTGCTCGGTGATGGTCAGTTCGCTATGGAGCACAAGCCAGTGGATGAGGTTCGACAACTGGCACATACCGCCACCGATGCCCTGCGAGGGCTTGCCCTTGGCGATGGTGAGCCCTTCCTTGTAACCCTTGCGCTTGGTGGTGCGCCCGATGAGTCGCCAGACGGAGAACGTCTCGCCAGGACGAATCACCAGTCCGTCGATGTGCTTCACCGCCAGTGCCAGGTTCGTCGCCTTGTTCTCCTGCAGTTGCATGTTAACATTGCCTAGCCTACGACGGATAAGCGAGTTGTGGCGATAGATGACCACGGGTAGCGACTCCTCTGTCCGCTCCTTAGCGAACAGCGTCTTCCGCAGCATGTCCTGAACGTGGCGTTTCAGGATTTCCTTCTCCATCGACAGCCGATAGGTGAAGGGCGATATTTCGCAAAATAGTTTCCGTTCCATGTTAATCTGAGCGCCAAAGTTACGAAAAAATATCAAGAACGGCAAATGTTTCCCCGATTATTTTCAAATTTGGAAAATAATGCTTATCTTTGTACGCAGAATTCACTAAGACATATCATTATGAATAAAAGAACCCTATGGGTGCTTGCCGCCACCCTCATTTGCGGCACAAGCGTAATGACCTCCTGTAAGGAGAAGCAAGTTCAGCAAACGCAAGAGAACACCGCTGAGGTGCAAGTGGCCGATACGGCAAAAAAGGTAGTGAGTACGGAACTGATTCGCACCGACAAGAGCTGGGACGGCGTGGACCTGCCCGATTATCTGCAGGGCCGCCCCGAACTGGTAGCAGTGAAGTATGTGTTCCCCGCCGGACAGAAACTGGGCTGGCACCACCATCCCGTGATGAACTATGGAATATTGGTGCAGGGCGAACTGACCATCATCGGACAGGACGGCAAGGAGAAGGTCGTTCATGAGGGTGAGGCTGTCGTAGAGATGGTAGGCACCATTCACCACGGCGAGAACCGCGGCACAAAGGACGTCATCCTCTACATGTTCTACCTCTCGCAGAAAGACATGCCGCTGGCTGTGCAACATCCTGAAATCACGGAGCAGTAAGCGCAAAGCCATGCTCGCATAGGCTTTGCCGAGTCGCGACGTGGTTCAACAAAGTTATATTCCATTGGAATAAAATCCCATAAAACCACAAGAACTATACGATTATGAGAAAGTATTTTATTTCTGCAATGATTGCACTGGCCTGCGCTACTACGGCAATGGCTGCTGACAATGTGAAGGCTACAATCCACGCTGACAAGGCGGGAGCAAAAATCAACCGCGAAATCTACGGACAGTTCTCCGAACACCTCGGCACGTGCATCTACGGCGGTCTCTGGGTGGGCGAAGGCTCTCAGATTCCCAACATCAACGGCTATCGCAAGGACGTGTTCGAAGCCCTGAAGGCGCTGAAGGTTCCCGTGTTGCGCTGGCCGGGCGGCTGTTTTGCCGACGACTATCACTGGATGGACGGCATCGGTCCGAAGAACCAGCGTCCCTCGCTGCGCAACAACAACTGGGGCGGCACCATCGAAGACAACTCTTTTGGTACCCATGAATTTCTGAACCTTTGCGAGATGCTCGGCTGCGAACCCTACATCAGCGGCAATGTGGGCTCAGGCACGGTGAAGGAGATGGCGCAATGGGTAGAATACATGACCTCTGACGGTGACACTCCGATGGCCCGTCTGCGTCGGCAGAACGGCCGTGAAAAAGCCTGGCACGTGAAGTACTTCGGCATTGGCAACGAGGCCTGGGGATGCGGTGGTAACATGACGCCGGAATACTACTCGGACGAGTTCCGCAAGTTCAACACTTATCTGCGCGACTATACCGGCAACAAGCTCTATCGCATCGGCAGCGGTGCCTCGGACTACGACTACAAGTGGACGGAGGTGCTGATGGACAAAATCGGCAATCGCATGCAGGGCGTGTCGCTACATTATTATACATGCTCGGGATGGGACGGTCCGAAGGGCTCCGCTACGAAGTTCGACAACGACCAATACTACTGGGCTTTGGGAAAATGCCTCGAGATTGAGGAGGTCATCAAGAAGCACAAGGCCATCATGGACGAGAAAGACCCCGAAGGCAAAGTCGGACTGCTCGTGGACGAATGGGGAACATGGTGGGACGAGGAACCAGGCACCATCAGCGGCCACCTCTATCAGCAGAACGCCCTGCGCGACGCCTTCGTGGCAGCGCTGTCGCTGAACGTGTTCCATAAATATACCGACCGCGTGAAGATGGCGAACATCGCACAGATCGTGAACGTGCTGCAGTCGATGATTCTGACCGATCAGGAAGGCACGGGTCACATGGTGCTCACGCCTACCTACCACGTGTTTGAGATGTACACCCCATTCCAGGAAGCCACCTATCTGCCCGTCGATCTGGAGTCGGAGGTGATGTCTGTAAGCAAGGCCTACTTCAAGGAGAAAGAGGGTGCAAAGGATGCCGGCTATCGTCCCTGCCCCATGCTTTCAGCCTCGGCTGCGAAGACCACCGACGGCAGCATCGTGCTGGCCGTCACCAACGTCTCGCTGGACAAGGACCAGACCATCGATTTCACCCTGGAAGGCTATGCTGCAAAGACTGTCAGCGGTCGCATCCTTACCTCGAAGAATGTGGCTGACTTCAACGACTTCCAGCATCCCAGCGTCGTTGCTCCCACAGACTTCAAGGATGCCAAGCTGAAGAAAGGCGTGCTCACGGTGAAGATACCGGCAAAATCCATCGTCGTACTCAACATCTGATAGTCGCAGAAACAATAAGGGGTAAGCGAGTTGCTTACCCCTTTTTTATTTGATTATACCTTCAGAATCTTGTTCTTGAACAAATAGTACATCAAAAACGGTGTTATAAATCCGATGATACTGCCCACGCACACATCCGACAGGAAATGTTGGGACAGATAGACGCGTGAGTATGCGCCCAAGGCAGCGAGCACCAGCAGTATCACCAACGACGCATAAAACAGCAACCGCGACCGTAGATTGTATGTTTTATCCTTCTCGCTGTAATGACATGCCAGAATAATGACACAGCACGTGCAGAACATAAAGAACGTAGAGGCATGTCCTGAGGGGAAGGAGTTGCTGTGATACATCGTCACGCCATCTACCAAGGGCAAAGTCATGTCTTGGTAATTCTCGAACACGCTGACAGGACGGTCGTAATTGATGGTGTGTTTCAATATCTGCAGGATGGCACCGCCCGTCAGTTCACATAAGGCGAAGAAGAGCGTCCATCGAACCTTCTTCCACAGCAGGGGGAGCAGTGCCAGAACATACAACGGCCATTCAGCCATCACGCTGTAATACTTGAAGAAAGTATCCTGAATGCCCGTATGATGGGAGTTCAGCATCATGTGAAGCTCGGGTTTCGGATATGCATACATCAGGCTGAATATCACCGTGAGCAACACAAAATACGGAATCACATAGATGTAAAACGTCTTCAGAAATACCTGTCTGGTCATCGTTATTTTTGTTCTAAATATCTTAACAGGCTGCAAAGATACGAAAAGTTGAGTGAAAAACCAAATTAATTTGAGTTTTTCCGAGACGAAGTATCTTCACCAAGGGTAAAAGATACGAAAAGTTGAGCGAACTACCAATTTTTTTTTCTATAGTTTACGACGAATGAACATCAGAAGCAGGAACAGCACCACGATGCCGAAAGCGAGAGACAGCACCGCACTCTTTGTGAAGCCTGCCACGAGGAATGTCAAGAACGACACAGCGGCCGTCGTCATGACGTATGGCAACTGGGTGGTGACGTGGTTCATGTGTTCGCATTGTGCACCTGCCGACGACATGATAGTCGTGTCGGAGATGGGCGAGCAATGGTCGCCAGCCACCGCACCGGCCATGCACGCTGAGATGGAGATAATCATCAGCTGCGGGTCGACGTCCTGGAAACAAGATACCACGATGGGGATGAGGATGCCGAAGGTGGCCCAAGACGTTCCAGAGGCAAAAGCCAGCCCCGTGGCCACGACAAAGATGATGGCAGGCAGGAGTCCCATGAGTCCGTCGGCAGAGTTTGCCACCAAGCCAGCCACAAAGGTTGCCGCTCCCAGATTGTCGGTCATGCTCTTCAGCGTCCATGCAAACGTCAGGATGAGCATGGCAGGCACCATCTGCTTGAAACCTTCCGGCAGACAATCCATACATTCACTGAACGACAGCGACTGCCGCACCAGATAGTAGGCAATGGTGATGACGAGTGCTACGGCGGAACCCATCACCAGCCCCACTGAGGCATCGCTGGCAGCAAAGGCGTCGACGAAACTCTTGCCATCGAAGAAACCGCCAGTATATATCATGCCGACGACACATCCGAAGACGAGCAGCACGACGGGGACGATCAAGTCTGACACACGGCCAACCCTACCCTCCTTCCGGCTCTCTTCCTGGGCCTGCTTGCTCTTGCCGGTCGTGAAAAGGTCGCCCTGACGGGCATTATTCTCGTGCTGCAACATAGGACCATAGTCCAGCTTCATCAGGATGATGAACACCATCATCAACAAAGTCAACAGCGCATAGAAATTAAAAGGTATGGACTGCACGAAGATGCTGATGCCATTTTCGCCCTTGACGAATCCTGCCACTGCTGCCGCCCACGACGAGATGGGGGCAATGATGCAGATGGGGGCCGCCGTGGAATCAATTAGGTAGGCCAGCTTCGCACGGCTTATCTTGTGTTTGTCGGTGACGGGTCGCATGACGGAACCCACCGTCAGACAGTTGAAGTAGTCATCAATGAAAATCAGGCAGCCCAACAGCATCGTTGACAGTTGCGCGCCGGCACGGGTTTTTATGCGTTCGGCAGCCCATACGCCGAAAGCTGTTGAACCACCCGCACGGTTCATCAGTTGCACCATCGTTCCCAGTATCACCATGAATACGAGTATACCTACGTTCCACTTGTCTGCCAGCACCGTCATCATGCCGTTCGGAAACAGCTGGTTAAGCATTCCCACGGGTTCGAATCCTGTGATGAGCAAGGCCCCCGACAGTATGCCGATGAACAGCGAACTGTACACCTCCTTGGTAATCAGAGCCAGCGAGATGGCTATGAGGGGTGGCGTCAGAGCCCACACCGTATCTTTTACTTGCATGCCGTTGAAGACTACGGCATAATTCAAACAGCCCATAAACAACAGCACAGCTATCAGCGACAGATATGTTGCCCGCTTGGGCGTTCCCGGTTTCACAGAATCTATTTTCATCGTTTACATTTTTACCTAAATGGATAAACAGTTGCTCCCACGCTCACGGCACGGTTCTGATACAGCCCGACTTGCTGTAACCAATAGCCTGTCGCATAACCGGCTATATCGTGGAATTCGGCAAAGACATTACACTTCTTGCCCAACTGCTTGTTGGCCTTGACGGTGGCAAAGAGGTGGGCATGCTGGTCCTCCATCGTGCGGCGACTGCTATAGAGCAGCGTCGACGACAGACGGAGCCCCTTGGGCAGATTCAGCACTGGGGCAAATTTCAGCGTATAGTAGTTGTCGTGATCGGAATCCATCTCTGAACCAGCATCTATGTGGTGATAATAGTAGTTGGCGCCCAGCGTCAGCTCCCAACGACCCGTCTTCCAATAGACGGAGTTCCTGAAGCTCAGCTCCTGATAGTTAGGGGTGGGAAGATCGCTATACCAGTTACTCTCCACGCTGGCGTGATAGCAGAGGCCCTGCTGCTGATACGAATAGCGTAACACCCCTTGATGTACCAGGCAAGTATTGTAACTGCCTGCGTCGTATTTCAAGGATGTCGTCGGTGCTGTCTCGTCCACCAGGAAGTCGCTCACCTCGGGAATGAAGAATCGGCGGGCGAACAGTCCCTGGACGAAATGACGTCCTGCCTTATAGCCCACACAGGTCAGATAGCAATGGTTGTTGCGCTCGTGCGTCCACAGGCTATGGTCATCCGAGTCGTACCGGCGATTCCAATAGTTCATCATGCGAAAGCGGTCACCCAGCGTCAGCACCCAGGGACCGTGGGTGTAGTCCAGCTGTGCGTAGAAGTCGGTCACCAGGTGCTGCTCGCGGTTTACGTTGAAATAGCACGTGTTCTCGTAGTCCATCTCCGCGCCCACCATCAGCCACAGGTCGGGGGTAAACACGGGGGTGTTGAATTCTACAAATCCGTAGGGATAGCTGTCGCCCATCCTGTCGCCGTCGCTGGTTTCCCTGGTGTAGTCGCTGCCTATCTCGGCAAACAAGATGGCATCATTCTTGAAGCTGTGGGAGTACGACAGCACGAGGCCTACATAGCGGTTATAGTAAGGATGGACCTCGAGCAAGTCGGGGTCGTAAATCTTCTGTTTGCTGTTGTCGAACTTCTGATAGACCTTGATGAAGAGCCTGTCGCTCTGACTCATCTTCCAGTCTAGGTTAAGATGCACATTCTCGGCCAAACCGCGGTCGGTCATTTTATACACCCCCGTGGGATAAGCCTTGCCGTACGAACTGCGCGCCAGCGCATAACCCCGCATCGTGAAACGTTCGCTCTTGTTCGCCACGTCGGCATACACCATGCCGTTGCCGCAGGTGCTGCCCGTCACGGCCACCTTACCGTCCGTCTCCACGTCGTCACGATAATAGACGTCTATCACGCCCTTCGTACCGCCCACGGCCTTTGCCACCGAGGTGTTGCTGCATACATGGATGCGGTCTATCTCGCAAGCCTTCACGTTTGCCAGGAATGTTTCGACATCCACGACGAGATCGATGTTGTCGACACGCAACTTGTAATTCTGGTCTATCTTCTTGCCGTTGATAGACAAGAACTCAGGGCAGGTGTTCAACACGTCCAGCAAGGTCATCTCACTGTCCACACCCATCTTGTCCACATGAATCACATAGCGGTCGCCCTGAAACTCCACGATGTCGCCATCGTCGGCAGCCTGCACCGTCACGCCACTCATACACAACACGAACAGCAGGATGATGTTGAACGCTATTGGTCTTATCATGCCTGCAAAGGTAGTGCAAACCGAACGAAAAACCAAATTTTTTTGGATTTTTCTGAGGTGCAGCCTATCTTCTCGCAAAGCGAAAAGATAGAAAAAAAGAGCAAAGAACCAAAGAAAAAGTGTTTTTTTTCTTTGGTTCTTTCGAGCGGGAGTATCTTCTCGCAAAGCGAAAAGTTAGTGCAAACCGAGCTTATAACGCTATCGGCACTACCACCTTGAACGTAATGTTGCGCCCCATGTTATAGACGCCTCGGCGACCCGTGACAACATTCATGTCGGCATATTTCAGTCGGCTCAGGTGGTTCTGGTAGGCCTTGTTCAGCAGGTTGTCGGCAGTGACATACAACTCGGCAATCTTCTTACCTTTCACCTGGATGTCGGTGCCTGCCGAAAGCGAGAGCAGCGCATAGCCGGGCGTCGGTGTCTCAGTGTCGTCAGCAACATAGACGTGCGACTGACGGAAGTAGCAGTCAAGTCCGGCGGCAACGTATAGATTATTCAGTGCCACACCGTTCTTGGGATGATCATGGCGGTACTCATGCATGGCGTGCGTACTGACCGTGCTGTGCGAGTGGTGCTGCAACTCCCATTTCAGCTCCGTCGTCCATTTGGGCGCAGGGGTGAAAGGCAGATATTTCGTGGCGTCATCAGCATGCAACAGCTGCGCATCGACATACGAGAAGGTGTTGGAGAAGTGCACCGAGTGGATGGGGTGAACGTCCACACCAGCCTCGAAGCCCAACAGGCGCGCGTCACCCTGGGTGTAGGCGTAGGTCAGGTAGCCTTCCTCCATTTCTTCCGCCACGCGATGGGTGAAGATGTAGTTGTCTATGCGGTTGGCAAAGAGTGCCAGCTGTGCCGAGACGTAGCGCGACGTAAAGTCCACGCCCAGGTCGGCCTGCAGACTGTATTCCGCCTTCAGCTGCTGGTTACCCAGTTCATAGCGGATGCTGCCCTCGTGCACACCGTTCGACGCCAGTTCGCTCATGTTCGGCGTACGGAAACCGCGGGCCACGTTCAGCTTGACGTTCAGGTGGTCGTTCACGTTGAACACGGCACCGACGCTACCCGTCACACCATTGAAGTGGCGCGTGAAATCCGTGAAACGCTGTTCGCCGTCCTCCATGAGTTCGTCGCCGTGCAGTCGGCGGTGGTCATAGCGCACACCACCATTCAGCGTCCAGCGGTCACTGAGCGTCTTCGTGGCGGTGGCATAGAGTCCGAAGTCAAACAGGCGGTAGTCGGGAATGAGGTATTCCTCGCCCTCGTTCTTCGACGTCTGATACATGCCGCCGATGCCCGTCGACAGCTTCCAACCGTTCCATTCGTTGGTGATGTAACGCACGTCGTAGGTCAGCGTATGCAACTTGAAATACAGCTCGTAGTCATCCATCGACTCCTCATACTCCTGACGGCGGTTCTGCTGATAGCCGATGATGGCTTTCAGATAGCCCGACGAGAGGTTCAGCGCATTGTCCCACACGACCTTGTAGTGTTTCACCTGCTGGAAGGGCAGCGTCTTTCCATAACCATGCCCCGTCCACCCGTCTTCATGTTCCAGTTCGCCCGTCTCAGGGTCGCGCTCGCCCTCGATGATGCCTGGCGTCAGGTGGTAGGCCGTTGCCGTCAGTCGCGAGTGTCCCCACCCTTTGTTCACACCCAGCATCAGGCGACCTGCCTGTTCGCGAAACTGCGAACCTGGCACGTAGTCGTCATACTTATTCTTATACGCGTGCGCTAACTTCTGACTCCAGCGCGCGTCCCACACAAAGCCTTTCTGGTTGCCGGCCATCTGCAGCGAATAGCCGAACAGTCCGTTGTTCGTCTGATATTCCGTGCTGACATTGGCGCGCATATCGCCCTCGGGCAGTGTCGGTTGCGCATGCATGATGACCACACCAGCCATCGCGTCCGAGCCGTACATCAACGATGCCGGACCCTTCAGTATCTCGATGCTGCCCACACTGCTGCCATCGACCTCTACGCCGTGTTCGTCGCCCCATTGCTGACCTTCCTGACGCACACTCTCGCTCATCACCACCACGCGGTTGTATCCCAATCCGCGGATGATGGGTTTCGATATGCTGCCGCCCGTCGTCAACTGGCTCACACCCGGCTGGTGACTGATGGCGTCGATGATGTTCGTCGAGGCCGTCGCCCTGAGCACCTGTGGCGATATGATGCTCACCGGTGCCGTCGCCAGCTTCAGCTTCGTGTCGCCCGTCACGCCCGTCACCGTTACTTCGTTCAAGTTCAGATGGCGGAAGAATACGTCCGTCGAGTCCTCCGCATAATGCTGATGCTGGTTATTGTTTATTGTCTCACGTTGATTGTTATTATCCTGTGCTGCCACTGCCGTGCTTATACACAGCAATAGCAGAATGTATTTTGTTTTCATTCTGTGATTTCTATTATAATAAGATGTATATATATTATTAATGTATGTAACCGTCGGTGGAATTATACCGTCGGAGGCCCTCGCGTAACGATGGTGCCACAGCTGGCGGCACGATAGCCGCACAAAGGCTGGGCCTGACTCTTCTTACATACATGAACATATATCGTGACAGCCATCACAGCAGCTGTCAGCATCGTCAGCGTTACAAACTGACACAGTACGCAGTCGTGCGACCAACTGGCAGTCGCCGTCATGTGTCCGTGACAACTATGGTGTACACAGTCGGCACACTCCGTTTCTATGGTTTGTGTTACTTCATGAAAGTGCAACGACGACAACATCAGCATTGGCAGGAATACTGCCAACAGCATCCACGATGCAATATGTCTTTTCGTCGTCTGTTTCATTTTCGGCCGCAAAGTTACGAATAAGTGAGCAAATAACCAAAGGAAAACTTGTTTTTCTTTGGTATTTCGAGCGATAGTACCTTCTCGCGAAGCGAAAAGTTACGAATAAGTGAGCAAAGAACCAAAGAGTTTCTCTCTTATTTTATCCCTGCATTATAGCCGCCCCTTATCATTGCAACGCCACACTCCATACCTTCAGGTTGGAGAAGGGGCTCTAAATCTTTGTTCTTTCGAACGGAATACATCCTCAGCCGCTTTCTGCGAATACTCCAAAAGTAATTTTGAATACTCCAAAAGTATTTTCAATTTCTCCGAAAGTATTTCGGTTTAATTCCAGATGAAGAAATAGAGGATGAAGAAGCGGACGAGGCGGAAGAGGAGAATGAGGATGACGGAGAGGTTTTCGACGCGGCGGTTGATGCGAACGGCATACTCCATGTCGGCAGTGGTGAGTTCGCGGGGATTGGTGCCGATGTAGGGCTTGTCGAAATACTCGCCGAAATAGGTGTGGGGACCTCCGAAACGGCAGTCGAGAATACCTGCCAGTGCTGCCTCGGGATAGCCGCTGTTGGGGCTGGTGCTCTGGCGTCCGAACCACGTGGTGAAGGGCAGCACGCGCATCTTGCCAGCGACGATGAGCATCATCAGTGCGGTGAGACGCGAGGGGACGTAGTTGGCAATATCGTCGATATGGGCAGCCCAGCAGCCGAAAGCGCGGTAGCGGGTGGTCTTGTAGCCAATCATCGAGTCGAGGGTGTTGACCATCTTATAGGCCATCATGCCGGGAACGCCAAGGACGGCAAACCAGAACAGCGGGGCCACTACCCCATCGCTGAGATTCTCGGCCAGCGTCTCGAGGGCGGCAGTGCGAACCTCCTGAGCGGAGAGCTGCGACGTGTCGCGACCGACGATGCGGGCGACCTGGCAACGGCCTTCGTCCAAGGAGCGGTCGAGGGCCTGAAATACGGCGCGAACCTCGCGGATGAGTGTCGTGCCGGCGAGGCAGAAGAAGACACAGAGGGCCTTCAGCGCCATGCCTACATAGACGTCGTGCCAGTCGACCCAGTGGAGGATGCGCATGGTGACGTAATAGGTGGCGACGATGAGCACTACGGCAACGACGGCACCAGTGAAGAAGCGCCACCAGCGTGGTCCGCGATTGAAGAGTCGCTCGAGGAATGCTATGACTTTGCCAAATGCCACCACGGGATGGGGCATCCATGAGGGGTCGCCAAACAGACGGTCGGCTATCCAACCAAAGAGTAAAACAAAAAATAACTTCATGCCATCAGTGTTTGTACTATTCTATCTGCCGTACGTCCGTCCCAACGGTCGGGCAACGAGCCATTTTTCCATTCTCCACGGACCATCGCCGTCAGCTCGTCGCGCAGACGGCCGGCATCCTCGCCGACCAGCACGTTGGTGCCAACCTTGACGGTCTCGATATGTTCGGTATAGGAATTCAGCGTGATGCAGGGCACGTGGTTGAACGTAGCCTCCTCGGCGACATTGCCGGAATCAGTGATGACACCCAAGGCATGCGACGAGAGATAGCCGAACTCCAGATAAGACAGGGAAGGTACGACGCGGAAGGCGGCATGACGGGAAGCCAGCTCGGCAGCCTTGCCGCGCAGGGGCGCCAGAGCGGGTATGTCGCCAGCCACCTGAGCGATGGCATCCATCATCGTCTCCAGTTTGTCGCTGTCGGCAATGAGTGCCTTGCGGTTGACGGTAAACACCAGATAGCGTCCGTCCTGAATGCTGTCGAGACATGCCGGACGCTGCCAGCGCGACTGGTTCTGACGGAGGGTGTCCATGAGGATATTGCCAACCATATAAATGCGATGCAGCTCAGCTCCTTCGCGCGTTGCAATACTGCTGGATCCTGCGCCTGCCGTAAACAATAAATCACTTAAACCATCGATGACTAACCTATTGATTTCCTTAGGCATACTAACATCGAACGAGCGTGTACCGGCAACGATATGAGCCAGACGAAGACCACGTTTCTTGGTGACGATAGCTGCCGCCATCGTGGAGGCGAGATCGTCGACGACAATGACGGTATCGAAGGCGTGAGCCTCCAGATAATGCTCGAATTCGGCCATCACGCGACCCGTCAGTTCGTTGAGATTCTCGCAGTCGACACCCAGCCACGCATCGGGCTCGGGCATCTGCAGGTCGGAGAACAGCGTCGGTTCAAGCGTGGGGTCGTCCTGACGACCGGCATAGACCAGTTCGTAGGTGATGCCTTCGGTCTGACTGATGGCGCGGATGATGGGCGCCACCTTCACGAAATTCGGTCGTGCACCGGTGAAGATGCACACGCGGACCATTGTCCCTCGTGCGTACCTTATCATATTATTATTACCGTCTGTCGGGGTCGGATTCATCTTAATAATCTCTAAAATTTGACTGCAAAGATACGAAAAATAATTTTTTTTAGAAAAAAAAGGCAAGAATATTTTTATATCACGCTGAAAATTAGTAACTTTGCAGCCCGAAACATGAATTTAATAAAAATATTTATACAAAAATGACAAAAGCAGACATTATCAACAATATCGCTGAGAAGACGGGGTTACCGAAGAAGGATATTGCCATTGCTGTTGAAGCATTTATGGGCGAGATACGCGATTGTATAGCAAAAGACAAGGAGCCGGTGTTCCTTCGCGGCTTTGGTACGTTTACCATCAAGCACCGCGCCAAGAAGACCGCACGTAACATTTCGAGAAACGTCACGATGATTATCGACGCACACGATATCCCCTCGTTCAAGCCTGCAAAGAGTTTTGTAGAAAAAATGCAATAATTCACAATTTTAATAAGTTTATCACATTATGCCAAACGGAAAGAAAAAGAAGGGCCACAAGATGGCTACTCACAAGCGCAAGAAGAGACTGCGCAAGAATCGTCATAAGAGCAAGTAAGCCCTGACGAGCAAGAAAGAATGAAAGGAGTGTACCAGCGAGGCTAACGAGTTTCAACGGTACGCTCTTTTAAAGTACTAAAAGAATAGAGTAAATAACAAGAAACAGAGACATGACAAGCGAACTCATCATCGATGTTCAGCCGAAAGAGATCTCGATGGCCCTGCTCGAGGACAAGAATCTGGTGGAATACCAGAACGAGAAACGCGAGGAGGCCAGCTACTCGGTCGGCAACATCTATCTGGGCCGTGTGCGCAAGCTCATGCCCGGACTGAACGCCTGCTTCGTTGACGTAGGCTCCGAGCGCGACGCCTTTCTCCACTATCTTGACTTAGGCACTCAATTCAGCTCTTACGAAAAGTACCTGAAACAGGTACAAAGCGACAAGAAGAAACTTTATCCCATTGCCAAGGCAACGCACCAGCCCGACCTGCCGAAGGAAGGCAGCGTGGCAACAACGTTGAAAGTGGGTCAGGAGGTATTGGTACAGGTGGTAAAAGAACCCATCAATACCAAGGGTCCGCGCCTGTCGTGCGAACTGAGCTTCGCAGGACGATTCATGGTACTCATGCCGTTCGGAGATAAGGTTTCGGTTTCTTCAAAAATCAAGAAAGGCGAAGAGCGCGCCCGACTGAAGCAACTCGTCCAGAGCATCCGCCCCAAGAACTTCGGTGTCATCGTACGTACATCGGCCGAAGGCAAGCGTGTGGCTGAGCTCGACAAGGAGATGAAGGCGCTCGTCAAACGATGGGAAGACACCATCACCAAGGCCCAGAAAGCCACGAAGACCCCTCAGTTGTGTTACGAGGAGACTGGTCGTGCGGTGGCCTTGCTACGTGACGTGTTCGACCCCACGTATGACGGCATCTACGTGAATGACGAGGACATTTTCCAGCAGGTTCGGGACTACGTGTCACTCATCGCCCCAGAGAAACAGGACATTGTCAAGAAGTATAACGGCAATGTACCTATCTTCGACAATTTCAATGTCACCAAGCAGCTCAAGTCGAGTTTCGGAAAGACGGTGAACTACAAGCGCGGAGCATACCTCATCATTCAGCATACAGAGGCCATGCACGTCGTAGACGTGAACTCCGGCAACCGTACACGTGCCGAAAACGGACAGGAGGCCAACGCACTGGAGGTGAACCTCGGTGCTGCCGACGAGCTGGCACGCCAGTTGCGACTGCGCGATATGGGTGGCATCATCGTCGTCGACTTCATTGACATGAATCTTGCCGAAGACCGTCAAATGCTCTATGAACGCATGTGTAAGAACATGCAGAAAGACAGAGCGCGCCACAACATCCTGCCGCTGTCGAAGTTCGGACTGATGCAGATTACGCGTCAGCGTGTCCGTCCGGCTATGGATGTCAACGTAGAAGAAACCTGCCCCACCTGCTT
Organism: uncultured Prevotellaceae bacterium; assembly: GCA_900318885.1. Taxonomy (GTDB): domain Bacteria; phylum Bacteroidota; class Bacteroidia; order Bacteroidales; family Bacteroidaceae; genus Prevotella. The sequence continues at coordinate 38,236 of ONMN01000019.1, forward strand.
TGGCAAGGGCAAAATCAAGTCGTCTATCCTGTTTACGGACCAATTGGAGAGCAAGATTGACCGCCTGGTCAACAAGATAGGCATCCGCAAGTTCTACCTGCATGTTCATCCTTACGTTGCCGCCTACATCAATCAGGGCCTCGTATCGCTGAAACACCGGTGGATCATGAAATACGGTATGGGTGTCCATATCGTTCCTTCTCAGAAATTAGCTTTCCTGCAGTACGAATTCTACGACAAGGAGCGTCAGTATATTGACATGCAGGAGGAGATTGAGACAAATGACTGACAAAATTGCACGTTGAACATTGAACGTTGAATATTGAACGTTATGGCAGCATTGAAAATAGCATTCTGGATATGTGCATTCCTCGTATTCTATACCTATCTGGGATATGGCATGCTGCTATGGCTGTTGGTCAGACTGAAACGCATCGTGAGGGGCAAGGCCGAGAGGAAGGCTTTGCCCACTGACGAAGCGGAACTGCCAGAGGTAACCTTCATGATCTGTGCCTACAACGAACAGAACGTCGTGGACATGAAGATGGAAAACACGCTGCAATTGGATTATCCGCACGACAAACTCCATATTATGTGGGTCACCGACGGCTCAACAGATCAGACAAACGAACGGCTGGCACGCTATGCGGACGTCGAGGTGGTGTTCAGCCCAGAGCGTCGCGGCAAGACCGCCGCACTGAATCACGGCATCAGCATGGTGCGTTCGGAGATTACCATGATGACCGATGCCAACACCATTGTCAATCGGGAGGCCGTACGCGAGATAGTACGTTGTTTCCAAGACCCGCAAGTGGCTTGTGTGGCCGGTGAAAAACGCGTGATGGCACGTCACGAGGGACAAACCGCAGCTGAGGGCGCCAAAATAAACAAGGTCAGTCAAGCCGTAGCCGAAGGCGCCAAAATAAACAAGGTCAGTCAAGCCGTAGCCGAAGGCGAAGGCTTATATTGGAAATACGAAAGTGCCCTGAAGCGCATGGACAGCGAGCTGTACTCCGCCATGGGTGCCGCAGGCGAACTGAATGCCATCCGGACGCGGTTCTATGAGCCCATGCCCGAAACGGCACTGCTCGACGATTTCGTAATGTCGATGCGCATGGTGGACCAAGGATATAAGATTGCCTACACGTCGGATGCTTACGCGATGGAATACGGTTCGGCCGACCTTACGGAAGAGTCGAAGCGCAAACGCCGCATTGCCGCAGGAGGACTGCAGAGCGTGTGGTGGCTCCGTCAGATGATGAATCCCTTCCGTCGTCCCGTGGTGGCCTTCCAGTTTGTCAGTCACCGCGTACTGCGCTGGACTATCACACCCATTGCCCTACTCGCCCTCATTCCCCTGAATGTCGCGCTAGTGTTCCTCAAGGCTGGCACCGTCTACAACGTCATCTGGATTCTTCAGGTGCTGTTCTACCTCGCAGCCCTCGCCTCCTGGATGTTGGAAAAACAGGGGCGCAAAAACAAGCTGCTCTATGTGCCTTACTACTTTCTCTTCATGAACCTCAACGTTTTCCGAGGTATGAAGTATCTCTCCACCCACAAAACATCCGGTGCATGGGAAAAAGCCAAACGCGGATAGTTATCTTAATAACCAACATTACCTCTCATTATACTTTTTTAAAGATTTTTTATCGTATTTTCTTCGCCTTTTTAGCCGATTATTCGTAACTTTGTACCCAAATTTGCGATTTATAGATTAATACTGAAAAGGATGGAGCAAAACGAACGCGAGACGCTATTGCAGAAGTTAGCCGAGACGAATGCGAAACTTCACTCGGTGGAACTGCAATTAGAAGCCGCAAACAAAAAATTGAACGAATACGAAGAAAAAGCGAAGAAGGCAGAGCAGGCCAGCCGCATGAAGTCGCTTTTCCTCGCTAATATGAGTCACGAGATACGTACTCCCTTGAATGCCATCGAGGGCTTTTCTCGCGTGATGGCGGAAACGGACTCTCCGGAAGACCGTATGAAATATATGGAAATCATCGAGAGTAACAACGGGCGTCTGTTGTCGCTCATCAACGACATCCTTGACCTATCGCGCGTAGAGGCCGGTGAAATCAGCATCAAGAAAGGAATGACCGACCTGAATGATCTCTGCCATAGCCTGCAAAACATCTTCAAGTTCCGCTGTCCGGATTCACTGCAGCTCATTTGGAACAAGCCGAACATGAAGGTAACACTCAACACCGATGCCAACCGAGTGACACAGGTATTCTCGAACCTGATAGGTAATGCGTTGAAACATACGGTGAAAGGCAGTATCACTTATGGATACCGACTCATCAACGACGGCACAGATGTAGAGTTCTTTGTTACCGATACAGGCTCTGGTATTGACCCCAACGACCTTGAGAACATCTTCGGTACGTATGTGTCGCGCGATGCCGACGAGCAAAAAGGCTATGGGTTGGGACTGGCTCTGTGTAAGACAATCGTTGAGAAGATGGACGGAACAATCAGCGTACAGTCGAAACTGGGCGAAGGTTCTACATTCCGCTTTGTGCTGCCCTTCGAGGGTACCATTGGCGGCATGAGCAAGAACAGCCGCACGACGACTAACTCGCGAACCATCCGTTCGACAACAATGACCAACCTGAAGAATGCCCCGCTGATATTGGTGGCAGAAGACGAGGACAGCAACTTCGAACTGGTACGTATCGTACTTTCGAAGCGCTATCGTCTGTTACGCGCTGTGAATGGCATCGAGGCGGTGACTCTCTGTGAAGACGAACAGCCAAACCTCGTTCTGATGGACATCCGTATGCCAGGCATGAACGGACTGGATGCCACCCGAATCATCAAAGAAGTCAATCACGACATACCGATTATAGCGCTCTCGGCTTATGCCTTCGACGAGAATATCCGTGAGGCAAAGGCCGCAGGTTGCGATGAATTCATGGCAAAACCCTTCCGTGTAGAGGATTTGTTGGATACAGTAGAAAAATACGTCAAGAAATAACAATAGTCATACGATATGGGCAAATTAGCAGTATATAAGTACATCTCGATGATGTTTTTAGTGATACAGTGCATTTTGACTGCATTTACCATTGTAGCACTCTTTGGCGGTGACGTCAATCCCGCAGGACACTCGGCACGCGCCATGCTGGTATATATTCTGCCTGTTCTCATTGCCGCCAACGTTCTCATGCTGATTTTTTGGCTGGTACGTCGCAAGTGGATATATGCTCTTATTCCCACGATTACCATAGCCTGCTGTGTTCCCTATATTGGCACGATTTACCAGTTTGGCTCCCTCGACAAGAAAGCCGAAGCAGAAAAGGGACTGAAGATTGCAACGTATAACGTAGCGATGTTCGGACGCGAGACATCGGGATTCCAGGCACAGGACATCCTGGCACAGATGCGTCGTCAGAAGGTGGACGTGCTGTGTATGCAGGAGTATAGCGAGATGAGCGGTGACAAGAAGAACTCAAAGAACTACATGGAGTACTTCCCCTATATGGCCGTTGGTCGTGGGGATATGGTGGTGTTCAGCCGTTATCCCATCAAGGACAGCAAGACAATAGATTTCGACGACTCAAACCAGAGTGCCATGTGGGCAGACGTAGATGTCAAAGGACAAGCCATACGATTCTTCAATGTTCACTTGGAAACCACAGGCATCAACCGCACCATGCATCAGGCGAGCAAATTGCAGGCAAAAAATCCGTATGAAGACTTCAGTCCAAGCAACAGCCGTGTGATGAATGCGCTGTTCGGCAACTATATGCTGGGCATGATGTTCCGTGCGGGACAGGCCATCACGATTGCCAACGAGAAACGCCAGACGGAGAAACCCTGTATCATCTGCGGTGACTTCAACGACGTGCCATACTCGTTTGTCTATAATACGATGTTAGGTGACATGGTGGACGGCTTCAAGGAATGCGGTTCGGGATGGATGCACACCTATCGCGGTAAGAAGGCTGTCCGCATCGACTATATCTTCCACGATAAGTTCTTCAAGGGACTGACCTACTACAAGGAGGATCTGACGACATCAGACCACCTGCCGGTATTCATGAAGGTAACATACTGATTACCCGCCCAGGTATCTTTAAAAAGACTGGCATCCCGCGTTGGAATGCCAGTCTTCTTTTGTATGAATGAGGGGGTAGCCTAATTGTCAACGCTACCACCCAAAATATCAAGCAGTTCAGTGGTAATGGCCTGCTGACGACTCTTGTTGTACTGCAGGTTCAACTGGCGCAACATCTCGTCGGCATTATCCGTTGCCGTCTGCATAGCCACCATACGGGCAGCATGCTCGGAAGCCACACTGTCAAGCAATGCGGTATAGAGCATGAGGTGAGCCATCTTAGGCAAGAGCTCGGTGAGCACAGTGTCCATGTCGGGCTCAACGATGAAGTTATCGTTCAGTGGAGCCACCTCGCCTTCCTTCACCTCCTTCTTGCGACGATTCTTCTTCAGGTAGTCCTGAGCCTTCTTCGTGGCAAGGTTCGAGGTTAGGTCGCGCTCGTGGTCACGTCCCAGCTCGCTTTCAAGGTCGATAGGCAGAAACTGTTTCTTCGTCAGCACCTGAGAGCCAGCGCTCTTAAAGTGGTGATAGATGAGTTCCACGCGGTCTATCTCGCCATTGTAAAACTTGGTACCCAACTCCATGGCGATGTCAATGCATGGCTGCACTTGGGGATGGTCAACCAGTGACGCATACTCGCCAAAGCAGTTGTAACCCAGCTTACGAGCTTTCTCAGCGACCTTACGGCCAATGGGATAAACCTCGACACTACCCTGCCCTAACTCTTCGGTATACGCATCCACCGTGCGCTGCATGAGCTTGATGATGTTCGAGTTGAAACCGCCACAAAGTGACGAGTTGCTGCTGAACACCACCAAGGCGACACGCTTCACGGGACGCTCCTGATCGAAGATAGTCTTGGGCTCTGCATCGGCCGCCAGGAACGATTTGAGGATGTGCTCCAGCATCGTCTCGTAAGGCAGCATGTTCTGGATGGCCACCTGCGCATGGTGCAACTTGGAATTGGCCACCATCTTCATGGCAGAGGTAATCTTGCGCGTCGAGTTGACTGAAGCAATACGTCCTTTAATCTCTTTCAATGAAGCCATAGGCTATCATGCTTTATAGGTTCCGGCAATATCGGCCATCACAGTCTCAATCTTCTTCGTGGTCTCATCGTCAATCTTTCCGGCAGCCAGCGTCTCGATGACCTCAGGAGCCGAAGAGCGAAGCTTGTCGAGGAACTGGTCCTGACACTCGCGAACCTTGGCGATGGGCACATCACGCATGAGTCCGTGAACACCGCAATACAGGATGGCCACCTGCTCACCAACAGGCATGGGGCTGTACTGGGGCTGAATGAGCAACTGGCTGTTCTTACGACCACGGTCCAGTGTCATAGCCGTCACGGCATCCATATCGCTGGAGAACTGCGAGAAGGCCTCGAGCTCACGATACTGTGCCTGGTCAATCTTCAGGGTACCAGCCACCTTCTTCATGGACTTGATCTGTGCCGAACCACCCACACGGCTCACGGAGATACCGACATTGATGGCAGGACGGACACCTTGGTTGAAGAGGTTGGACTCCAAGAATATCTGACCATCTGTAATAGAAATCACATTGGTAGGAATGTACGCGGAAACGTCACCAGCCTGTGTCTCGATGATAGGCAGAGCGGTCAGTGAACCGCCACCCCTGACGTGACCCTTCATGCACTCGGGCAGGTCGTTCATAGCCTCAGCAACCTCCTGCTGCTCGTTCATCTTGGCAGCACGCTCCAACAAACGAGAGTGCAGATAGAACACTCAGTGATACCTCACGATAGGCAACAGCCTGCTTCGAAAGGTCGTCATAGACCACGAGGGCGGGCAGACCACGGTCACGGAAATACTCACCGATGGCAGCACCGGCAAACGGTGCATAGTACTGCATAGCAGCAGGATCAGCAGCGGTAGCAGCCACCACAATGGTGTATGGCATGGCACCACGCTCCTTCAGCGTCTGCACGAGGTTGGCAACGGTAGAGGCCTTCTGACCGATGGCCACATAGATACAATAGACAGGCTTGCCTGCCTCATAGAAACTCTTCTGATTGATGATGGTATCCACAGCAATGGCGGTCTTACCCGTCTGGCGGTCACCGATGATGAGCTCACGCTGACCACGGCCAATGGGAATCATCGAGTCGATGGCCTTCAGACCGGTCTGCAGCGGCTCCTTCACGGGCTGACGATAGATAACGCCTGGGGCCTTGCGGTCCAGCGGCATCTCGAAAGCGTCGGTGAGGTCGATATCACCCAAACCGTCAACAGCCTGACCCAGCGGATTGACAATACGGCCGAGCATGTTGTCGTTGACGCGGATAGAGGCGATGCGCTTCGTGCGCTTCACAACCATACCTTCCTTAATATCCGACGTGGTACCCAACAGCACACAACCGACGTTGTCCTCCTCGAGGTTCTCCACGATAGCCATTGTACCATTCTCGAACTCCAACAGTTCCTTGGACTCGGCATTGCGCAGACCATAGATGCGGGCAACACCATCGCTGACGGTGAGCACGGTACCCACCTCGTCAAACTGTTCGGCATTCTGAATGCCTTTCAGCTGTTCGAGCAGCACCTGGGATACTTCGCTTGGTTTAATCTTATCTGACATTTGTTTTCTTTTTTTCGTTATTACGTTATAACGGGAATTACGTTATTACGACTATTTCTTTAACTGAGTGAGTATCGTGTTGAGTTTCGACTTGACACTGGCATCCATACGGAACGTGTCGTATTCGAGGATGAAACCACCGATGATATCGGGATCCACCTCGGTCTCAAACTCCACAGTACCATTAGTCTTGCTCTCCACCATCTGACGCATCTTTTGTTCTGTTTCCACAGAAACACGGGCTGCGGTGGTGAGTTTACCACGAATGACGTTCTTCTGCTTGCGGTAAAGCGTGATATACGAATTAGCCATGAATTGCATCACGTTCTCACGGTCTTCCTTCAAGACAAGGGCGATGAATGCCTTCGTCAACTCACACGGCTTTTCACCAGCGGCAACGAGCAGCAATGCCTCCTTCTTGTCCTTCGAAAGCATGGGATTGTCTATCGTATGGCGTAATGCGGGTACGTCCAGATAGCTCTTGGCTACCGTCATCATCTCCTGATAGACGGCATCTTCCTGCTTTTGGTCGGTAGCACTCTTCAAGAGCGCCCTCGCATATCTCATCGATATTACTCCTATATCCATACGCTTAATTCTATTGAGAATTAGTTGGCAGAAACATCATTCAGCATACGGTCAATTAAATCCATCTGCGCCTTGTCGTCCTTCAGGTTCTGCTTCAGAACCTTCTCGGCAATCTGAACACTCAGCGTAGCCACCTGCTGACGGATGTCGGCAATGGCAGCCTTCTTCTCCTGTTCGATGGTGGCTTTCGCCTCCTCCAAGAGTCGGGCACCCTCACTACGGGCCTTCGTCTGAGCCTGTTCAACGATGGCGTCACGCGTTGCAGCAGCCTCCTTCAGCATCTGAGCCTGCTTTTCGCGTGCCTCCTGCAAGATGGATTCACCTTCCTTTTGAATGTTGGCCAGCCGTTCGTTAGCCTCATGAGCCTTCTTCAGCGACTCGTCGATGAAAGCCTGACGCTCCTTCACCATCCCAGTGATGACGGGGAAGCCAAACTTCCAAAGGAGGAAGAATACCACGAGGAACGTGATAGTCATCCAAAACAACAGACCAGTACTCGGAATCAATAAATCCATAAGCTGAATTTTTTTACCGTTTTACTTATTTACCTTTACAAATGCTTAGATGCAGAGGAATGCGATAACGGCAGCAAACAGAGCAACACCCTCAATCAGAGCGGCTGCAACGATCATGTTTGTGAACAGCTTGTTCATCACCTCCGGCTGACGAGCCATAGCGTCCATAGCCTGACCGCCAATCTTACCGATACCAATACCTGCGCCAATAGCTGCGAGACCTGCGCCTACTGCGGCACCTAACTTTGCAACACCTTCTGCTGCTAATAATGCTGTAATCATAATGTTTTAATTTTTTAAGTTATTAATTTATTTAATTGTTTAATTTCTCACATCTTACTTCTTACATCTTCCATCAGACTTCTTACATCTTCCATCATTCGTGTGCCGGTTCCACACGTGCCAATCCGATAAACACAGCCGACAACATGGTGAATACCATAGCCTGGATGAAGCATACCAAGCACTCCAGACACATCATGAAGACACTCATGATGACCGACAGTGCCGACATTGACAACTGTACGGCTACAGCCTGACTGGCAACAAGGAAGATGATACACGTGATAGCCACCGCAATGGCGTGACCGGCCATCATGTTGGCAAAGAGACGGATCATCAGTGCAAAGGGCTTGGTGAAGATACCCACAAACTCAATCACGGGAATGATGGGGATGGGGGCTTTCAGCCATGTGGGCACCTCTGGCCAGAAGATATCCTTCCAGTAGTGCTTGTTGCCCGAGAACTGCACGATGATGAACGTGCAGAGTGCCAGGAAGAACGTCACAGCGATGTTGCCTGTCACGTTACCTGAGCCCGGTGGGAACGGAATAAGACCCATCACATTACAGGTGAAGATGAAGAAGAAGCACGTCAGCAGGTAAGGCACGTATTTCTCGTAACCCTTGCCCACGCCTGGCTTGATAATATCATCCACCACATACATCACCAACATCTCGACGAAGCCCACGAAGCCACCTGGTGCCGGGTCGGAAGCCTGACGCTTCTTATACCAGCGGGCACTGCCTAATATGCAGCACAGCAGGATAGCGACGTTGATGAACATCACAGCTACCGTCTTCGTGATTGACAGGTCGAGAACGGGCTCACCATTCTCCACGATTTTGCCTGCATTCTCTCCCTCTGTGGCAATGGCCAGACCATAAGGGCCCTGACGCAGTCCATTGGCATCAGCATGGTGTTCGAACTGAGAAGAGCTGAACACGTGCCAACCCGTAGAACTGTTGACGATGACAGGCAGTGGGATGACCAGCGACTTCCCCTCACCCAGATCGGTGACATGCCATTCGTGCGAGTCCTTGATATGCTCAAGCACCACCTCCTTGGCTGAGAAGTCTTCTGCCCTCATCGCAGGCGTCATTGCCAACAGCAAGAGTGCCATGCATAGCAGTCGTTTCATATAAATCATAATTCTTAATTCTTAACTCTTAATTCTTAACTCCCTTAGTGTCTCATTGAGAGTGTAACGACCATCATCGCTGCGTACATCACCATATAGATGGCTACAAACCGGATGACGTCTTGCCTGTCGTCAGCAAGTAGTGCGTAGATGCCTGCCAGCGAGACCACCAGTATCATGCGAATCACCGTCATGATGAGGTAGAACCTTGGTAGTGCCTCGGGCTGGTGGGCTTTCACCACGTCGTATAGCTTGACGTAAGCCACACCCAACAGCGTCAGCAGGCATACAGCAGCAACGTAAATCATTCTGCCTTTTCGACGCAGAGTGACACTTCGTTCTTCTGCACCTCAACGAATCCACCCTGTATGGGCAGTTCATTGCCATCATACACCACCGTGCCTTTCTGCAGCGTTGAGATGATGGGCGCATGGTTGGTGAGTATCTCAAACTGGCCTTGCGTACCAGGAACTACCACCTGCTCCACCTCTCCGTCGTACTCGACTCTTTCTGGTGTTACTATCTTGAGTTTCAACATACCTATTATATATATAATAATGTATATGCTTTATCCCTTGGCAGCCTCCAGCAGCTTCTTAGCCTTCTCCTTGGCGTCCTCGATAGTACCCACGTTGAGGAAGGCCTGCTCAGGCAGGTCGTCAACCTCACCATCCAGAATGGCATTGAAGCCCTTGATGGTCTCTTCGATGGGAACCATGACACCAGGCAGACCGGTGAACTGTTCGGCCACAGAGAACGGCTGCGAGAGGAAACGCTGTACACGACGGGCGCGGTTCACGGTCAGCTTGTCCTCATCAGAGAGCTCGTCCATACCGAGGATGGCAATGATGTCCTGCAACTCCTTGTAGCGCTGCAGAATCTCCTTCACGCGCTGGGCACAGTCGTAGTGAGCCTTGCCAACCACCAGTGGGTCGAGAATACGTGAGGTACTTCCCAGCGGGTCAACGGCAGGATAGATACCGAGCTCGGCAATCTTACGATCCAACACCGTGGTAGCATCCAGGTGGGTGAACGTTGTTGCAGGTGCAGGGTCGGTCAAGTCGTCTGCAGGCACATAAACAGCCTGTACAGAGGTGATAGAACCTGACTTGGTTGATGTGATGCGCTCCTGCATGGTACCCATCTCAGAAGCCAGCGTAGGCTGATATCCCACGGCTGAAGGTACACGGCCCAGCAGGGCAGAAACCTCAGAACCGGCCTGTGTGAAACGGAAGATGTTGTCGATGAAGAACAGGATATCAGCTGAACCGCCATCCTTACCACCGCCATCACGGAAACCTTCAGCAACTGTCAGACCCGACAAGGCTACAGAAGCACGTGCTCCGGGGGGCTCGTTCATCTGACCATAGACCAGTGTGGCCTGCGACTTCTTCAACTCCTCAGGATCAACGAGACTCAAATCCCACTTACCCTCGGCCATTGCCTCCTTGAATTTCTCACCATAGCGGATAACGCCTGACTCAATCATCTCACGAATCAGGTCATTACCCTCACGGGTACGCTCTCCTACTCCAGCGAATACGGAGAAACCGTCGTGACCCTTAGCAATGTTGTTGATGAGCTCCATGATAAGTACCGTCTTACCCACACCGGCACCTCCGAAGAGGCCGATCTTACCACCCTTCAGGTAAGGCTCCAGCAGGTCGATGACCTTGATACCGGTTGCCAGCACCTCCTTAGTGGTAGAGAGTTCCTCAAACTTCGGGGCCTCACGGTGGATGGGATAAGCACCCTCCATGGCGAGCTGTTTCATACCGTCGATAGGCTGACCGATCACGTTCAGCATACGACCCTTAATTTGATCACCAGAGGGCATCATGATAGGTGTGCCCAATGGTATTGCTTCCAACCCACGCTGCAGACCGTCGGTATTGTCCATAGCCACACAGCGAACAGTATCCTCACCGATGTGCTGCTGCACCTCGACGATAATTTGTTCGCCGTTAGGACGTTTAACCGACATAGCTTCGTGAATCTTAGGCAACACTTTTTCCGCATCCAGTCCCTTGGTATCGAAATACACGTCGATCACAGGACCGATAATCTGCGAAATGTGTCCATTAATTTGTGACATAAGCAGTTATTGTTTTAGAATTGTTGTTATTTTCGTATAGTGATTGCAAAGATAGCTATTTTTTTTCAAACACAAAAACTATTTGACCACTTTTTTCACAAATAGTACAAAAAAAAGGAAAAAAAGTTGTACCTTTGCAGCCGTAAATGAACAAGATGACCATAAAAGCAGCATTGTTCGACCTCGATGGAGTGGTTTTCGACACAGAACCTCAGTATTCAATATTCTGGGGAGCGCAGTGTCGTGAGTTCCATCCCGAGATACCCGGCTTGGAGCACAAAATCAAAGGACAGACGCTGGTTCAGATCTATGACGCATGGTTTTCCGGTCCCCTTGCTGACAGCCAGGCCCTCATCACCGAGCGCTTGAACGACTATGAAAGCCAGATGGACTACGACTATATTCCCGGATTCGAGGAATACATCCGCGAGCTCCGCCAACAAGGTGTCAAGACAGCTGTCGTGACCAGTTCCAACCAGCCGAAGATGAAGGCTGTCTATGCCAAGCATCCTGAGTTCAAAAGCCTCTTTGACGCCATACTGACTTCAGAGGATTTCGAACGTTCAAAGCCCGACCCTGACTGCTACTTAAAAGCGGCAGAGCGCTTTGGTGTCGAACCGAAGAACTGTGTGGTTTTCGAGGATTCGTTCAACGGACTGAAGTCGGGCCGTGCCGCCGGAATGTACGTCATAGGCCTGGCTACGACAAATGCTGCTGAGGACATCGCACCGTTTTGCGACAAAGTCATAGAAGATTTCAATCATTTATAACCAAGTAATCAAAAATCAAAGAATATGGCAGGATATTTAGTTAGCGACAACCGTAAGGTGACAACCCATCGGTTTATGGAAATGAAACAAAAGGGTGAGAAGATCTCCATGCTCACCTCCTACGACTATACCATGGCAGGCATTGTCGACAAGGCTGGCATCGACGCCATCTTAGTAGGCGACTCTGCATCGAATGTGATGGCAGGCAATGCCACCACACTGCCCATGACCGTCGATTACATGATCTATCACGCACGTTCCGTAGTACGTGCCGTACAGCGTGCGCTGGTGGTCTGCGACATGCCTTTCGGTTCCTATCAGGTCAATGCTGCAGAGGGTGTGACCAATGCTATCCGTATCATGAAGGAGAGTGGTTGCGATGCCCTGAAGATGGAAGGCGGTGTGGAGATTCTCGACACGGTAAAGCGCATCCTCGATGCGGGCATTCCCGTGATGGCTCATTTAGGCTTGACCCCGCAGTCTATCAATAAATTCGGCACTTATGCCGTACGCGCAAAGGAAAAAGCTGAAGCCGAGAAACTGATGAGTGATGCCATTGCCCTCAGCGACGCTGGCTGTTTTGGCATCACGCTCGAAAAGGTTCCTGCAGCACTCGCCACAGAGGTCACCAAAGCCGTGAAATGTCCGACGATAGGTATCGGAGCCGGAAACGGCACGGACGGTCAGGTGCTCGTCGTGGCAGACATGCTGGGAATGTCCGAGGGCTTTTCTCCTCGTTTCCTGCGTCGCTATGCTGACATCGGAAACATCATTACTGATGCTGTTGGTCATTATGTGTCCGACGTAAAGAGCGGTGATTTCCCCAACGAAAACGAATCGTATTAAGTCTTGAATACACAGAACATACCCGTACATATCAGACTGTGGCACAAGGACTTCTGGCTATTGGTTATAGCCGACCTTCTACTGACGATGTCCGTCTATGTGCTCATTCCCATCATGCCGCTTTGGCTGATGAGGACGGAGAATTTTTCGTCACTTGAGACGGGACTCTCTGTAGGAGCCTATGCCATAGGACTCTATCTGTTTGGGGCACAATGTTCATGGCTTGTACAGCGTTTCCGCAGGAATGTCGTATGTATGTGGGCCATCATACTCGTTGGACTGTCAGTAGCATTACTCTGGTACATCGACGGGTTACGCTCGGAATTCGTGGAGTTCTGGGTGATCTTACTACATCGTCTGTTGCTGGGTGCTGCCTTCGGACTGGCACAGATGGTACTGTCATCGACACTCATCATCGACACCTGCGAATCTCACCAACGTACTGAGGCCAACCACAGTGCAGCATGGTTTGCACGTTTTGCCCTTTCATTAGGACCATTGGCAGGACTAATCGTCTATCATTATTTCGGATTCGACAAAGCCCTGTGGGGCTCCATTGGTTGTGCGGCACTGAGCATGCTCCTCCTCCGTCAGGTGACATTCCCTTTCAGAGCGCCCGAAGAGGGCGTCCATGTGGCATCCCTTGACCGTTTCCTCCTACCTCTCGGCACTGTACTGTTTTTCAATCTTTTGCTCATCATGACCGTCGTGGGATTGGTGCTGTCACTGCCATTGACAACAGATTTCTATGTGCTGCTGATGGGCGGTTTCCTGCTGGCACTACTGGCCCAGCATTTCGTTTTCCGCAATGCAGAATTAAAGAGCGAGGTAGTCAGCGGACTGTTCATCCTGCTGGCAGCACTGCTCATACTGCTGGCCTATCCTGCATCACCGGTATCTCCGTTGCTCATGGGACTGGCTGTGGGAATCATCGGTTCACGTTATCTGCTGTTCTTCATCAAACTGAGCCGCCATTGTAAGCGCGGCACCTCACACAGCACATTCTTCCTCGCATGGGAGACTGGCATCACCCTTGGATTAACCCTTGGCTATGCGTTACTCTACGGTCAGCGCGACCTGCTATTCTACGTGGCCTTTGCACTCACAATAGCCAGTCTGCTATTCTATCATTTCTATGCACATCAGTGGTTTATAAAACATAAAAACCGATGAAAAGGAACGTTTTTCTCCATTTGGGCGTGCTGCTCGTCACTTGTCTGCTGATGCCGGCAACAGTTCATGCTTTGGGCGATGCTGAACGTGTTTTCTACTCATACGATGCATCCGACGGTTTGGCTGACAACAGCGCACAGTCTATATTATGTACCAAGACAGGACGTATGCTTATCAGCACCATCGGACACATCAACTTCTACGATGGTGACACCTTTGTACACATTGACCCCGAAGAGGAAAACGTCTTCCCACTGCCCAAATACAAAGGACACTACCACCTTTATTTCGACAAGCACCATCATTTGTGGGTGAAAGACCAGCATCAGGTTACCTGTGTGGATCTGATGATGGAACGTTTTGTGACCAACGTTGGCGACATCTTCAAGGAGCTGGGAATGAAGGAACCTGTCGAAGACCTCTTTGCCGATATCAACAACCATCTCTGGCTGCTCTCAGGCAAGAAACTGTACGGACTGGACGATAAGACGGAAATCAGTGTCCGTCACAACTCTGAACTGCAGGATGTCGATATATACAACAACCGCCTGCTATTGGAATTTTTCGCCAATGGCACGGTGTCGGCCTTGGATGTGAAAACGGGAAGCCACCTGTTCGATGTCAGTGCATTTAACAATAACGACACCCTACGCTTCAGCAATTCCTCTGTCATCCTGCCCGATAGCAACCTGTACTACCAAATACGCAATGGTGACCGCGAGTCCGTATTGCTGCGTCTGGATATCGAGAAACGCCAGTGGGTCCAGCTCATGGCCCTACCCTATCACCTGAACAACATGGTGCTGCGAAATGGTGTGCTGTATATCGCCTCGGAATACGGCTATTGGATGTACGATGTGACAACGGGCGAGAAACAGCATGTCGACGCTATCAAGATGTCGCGTTTCCGCTCATTGCAGACGGATATCAATACCATAGCCTTCGACCGCCAGGGAGGCATGTGGCTGGGCACCGAGAAACGAGGCATCCTCTATTCGCGGCCTTTCCGTTCCGCATTTGTCAACTACAACTGGAGCCAACCCGAGGCACTGGCCTACGAAGCACTGCTCACTCGTACACTCACCGATTTGCCCACACTTCCCCGCCATGTCAACTGCCAGTATCGCGACAGCCGTGGATGGCTGTGGACAGGACTCTATACCGGTCTGCAACTGGAGCGTCCGGATCGCAAGGACATACGTATATATACTGACGAAGATGGCCTGCGCAACGAGATGATCCACAGTGTCATTGAAGACGACAATCACGACATTTGGGTAGGCACGAGTTTTGGCATCTCACATCTGATGATAGCCGATGGTGAGGTCGTCAATATCGACACCTATACCCAACGCGACAATGTTCCCAACGAGTCGTTTGTCAACGCACGGGCCATGAAACAACCCGACGGCACCATCATCATGCAGTCGCTGGACCATATCGTTGTGTTCAACCCCAAAAACATCAATCGTGACAGTCTGGTGAATATGACGCTGGCGCCTAAATTGGTGCGTCTGATGGTCAATGGACAGCACATGGAACCGGGAATGAAACTTGGCGACAAAGTCATTCTTGACCGTGCAATATCACGCATCTGGGAAGTCAGTGTCGACTATAACCAGAACACCCTGTCGATGATCTTCTCCGGACTGAATTTCGCCCGACCTATTCAGACCTACTATCGGGTACGCGTACAAGGCTTGTACGATGACTGGCACATATACTCCTACATGAATGCCAAAGACAAGGTCGACGAGAAGGGACTGCTTCACCTGCATCTCCCTGCCCTCAAACCCGGAAAATATGTCGTCGAGATACAGGTATCCTCATCACCCGACCGTTTCGAATTGCGTCCCTACACGTGGGTTATCTATGTCAACGAACCCTGGTGGCGCTCTACGGGTATCTACCTGCTGCTTGGACTGATTGTCTGCCTGTTGGCTGCCGCAAACGTCATATATTACAATTACAATACGCGTCTTGACATGATGCGTAACAACAAGGAGGGCGATATCATGCGTCGCATCCGCAACTATGTAACCCGTTGTGACGAACTACACAACGAGCCGCTATTGCCTAGCATAGCCACTACGGAAGAAGAAAGTGTTGACGCCCTGCAACAGAACAACAGACTGTTCATCAACACCATGATGACCATTGTGCCGTTCATACACAGCCACGCCAACGAAAAGATCACAATGGCCATGCTCTCTGAACATACGGGTATGGAGGTGACTAAACTCTTCGAACTGCTGTCATCCAACTTCTATCTGAGTCCGCGCCAGATGGTTGGACGCTTGCGCCTGCAGGAAGCATCGGAACTATTGCTGACAACAGATAAGAGTGTAGAGGAGATTGCCAACGAACTGATGTTTGTCACACCAAACTATTTCATCTCCTCTTTCTACCATCATTTCCGTCAGACACCAAAGGACTATCGGAAATCCAAGGCTCTGTAGCCTACCAGGCGCCATGTTCGCGCGCCCGTTCCTTTATAATATATGAATGCCTGATAGCGGTTCTGCGTCTGGAAGAAACTGCCTTCCGACGGGGGATTGCTACCGTCTTCACTGACAAACTGATACGAATAATATCCCTGTTTCTGCATCAGTCGCGCTGTATATTTCCCGGCCCCTGCATCATAGTCCATGCGGTAGTGGTCGCGCTGGCTGTCGGTAGTCCAGTGCCCGCTGATATAGATATCGCCTTGCCAGGGGCTCACCAGCTCGTAGTTCACCCACACATAGTCACACGTATAGTCCACCTCCCGATTGTCACTATTGCGGATAACGAAGGCTCCCTCAGCACTGACATCTGTCAGATAGTGTTTCCTGACAGTGGCGGCAAAGGGCCACGCCTCGTAATTCTGACCATTCCACGCGATGCGGTCCAGTCCCATCGTGGTATGGCTGACGTCTAATATCTCATACTTATGGAATTCGTTGCCGGCATCGAAAATCAAGGCCTTGTTATGCTCCCATGTCAGTCCCTGCCCGGAGATGAAATTGGGACGCACATCATGACGGGCCTGGTCCTCACGCCAGTTCTGCATCACGACAGTACGTATCTCCTCGTCCATATTGAGCACACGCACACTGTTATAATTCACAGTCATCGACAGCTGCTGGTGACGGTC
Organism: uncultured Prevotellaceae bacterium; assembly: GCA_900318885.1. Lineage (GTDB taxonomy): Bacteria > Bacteroidota > Bacteroidia > Bacteroidales > Bacteroidaceae > Prevotella. Next base: position 55,443 of record ONMN01000019.1, read on the forward strand.
ATTATGGTCTACATCGGTATTGGACGTCACATTCAAACCTACGCTCATCAGTGGTTCCACCACATAGAACTCCACCTCCAGAACTTTCTCATTGTCCAGGTCTTCGTCAACGACGGTCAAACGATAGTTACCGCTCATCTTCAGTCTGCAACGGTCGTTAGGTATCGTCAGCCAGTAGTGCGTATACATCACGGTAGTATTGATGCTGTTCTGGTAGTTCTCTATGGGGTTGTCGTTGAACCCCACCAGCCAGTCGCTTTCAAACAGTCCATCGGACACGCTCCAGTCTGCCTCGCAATGCTCCAAATGGTACACGAAACGGTGGTAGTCGTGCGACAGCTCGTCGAAACCAATCCTCAACCGGTCACCACTACCCAGCTCCATGACAGGACGGTTCATCCAGTCACCATTCACGATGCTGGTCAACGAACGCACATTCTCCGTAAATATCCTGTTGCCAGCCCACCCTGTCAGGGTTGCAAGCACCAGCATTGTCATCATCAAGAGTCGTTTCATGTGGGCAAAAGTAAGAAATAAAAATGAGTTCACCAAATAAAAGCAAAACAAAAGCGGAATTAAATGCAAATAAAAACTAATTTATTTTGTATTCTACATGATTTTTCGTACCTTTGAGGTGAACCTCGAAGGTACTTTCACTCGAAAATGCAAAATAAAACTAATTTATTTTGTATTTTGCTCGTTTATTCGTACCTTTGCATGGTTTTAGGAAATACCAAAAAACGCGTCAGCGGGCTTAAAAATGCCCTTAAACGCAAAATCAATGAAAAATTAAAAAGATAAAGAATTAAAAAAGTAAATCAAATAAATTATAATGGATCAGACATTTGACAACGACAGAATTGTAAAAATCAACATTGAGGAAGAGATGAAATCCTCATACATCGACTATTCGATGTCGGTGATTGTGGCTCGTGCCCTTCCTGATGTTCGCGACGGCTTTAAGCCTGTTCATCGCCGTATCCTCTACGGTATGATGGGCATCAACAACGTTTCTACACAACCTTATAAGAAGTGCGCACGCGTCGTGGGTGAGGTGCTCGGTAAGTACCATCCTCATGGCGATAGCTCTGTGTATGGAGCCTTAGTGCGTATGGCCCAGGAGTGGAACATGCGCTACACACTGGTTGACGGACAGGGTAACTTCGGTTCCGTCGATGGTGACTCTCCTGCTGCTATGCGTTACACGGAGTGCCGACTCTCGAAGATGGGTGAGCATATCATGGACGACCTCGAGAAGGACACCGTCGATATGGTCAACAACTTCGACGACTCTTTGGTGGAGCCCTCTGTCATGCCTACCAAGATTCCTAACCTGCTGGTAAACGGTGGTAACGGTATTGCCGTAGGTATGGCTACCAACATGCCTACCCACAACCTGGGTGAGGTCATCGATGGCTGCTGTGCTTATATCGACAACCCCGATATCGATACTGATGGACTGATGCAGTACATCCCCGGTCCCGACTTCCCCACAGGTGCCTATATCTATGGCCTGCAGGGTGTGCGTGATGCCTACGAGACTGGTCGTGGTCGTATTGTGATGCGTGCCAAGGCTGAGATTGAGAGCACCGAAACTCACGACAAGATTGTCGTTACGGAGATTCCTTATGGCGTCAACAAGGCCGACCTCGTAAAATATATCGCTGACCTCGCCAACGAACACAAGATTGAGGGCGTTGCCAATGTCAACGATGAGTCTGGCCGTCAGGGTATGCGTATCGTGGTGGATTGCAAGCGCGATGCCAATGCCAACGTGCTGCTCAACAAGCTGTTCAAGATGACTGCCCTGCAGAGCTCGTTCTCTGTCAACAATATCGCACTGGTCAAGGGGCGTCCCCGTCTGCTCAACCTCAAGGAGTGCGTCAAGTACTTCGTGGAGCATCGTCATGACGTGACTATCCGTCGCACCAAGTACGACCTGAAGAAAGCCCAGGAGCGTGCCCACATCCTCGAAGGTTTGATCATCGCTGTCAACAACATCGACGAGGTGGTGCATATCATCCGTAACAGCAAGACGCCTTCTGATGCCCAGCGTAACTTGGAACAGCGCTTCAACCTGGACGAGCTCCAGTCGAAGGCTATCGTCGATATGCGTCTCAGCCAGCTCACTGGCCTGCGTGTCGATCAGCTCCACCAGGAGTATGACGACCTGATGAAACTCATTGCCGACTTGGAGGAAATCCTCAACAACCCCGAGCGTTGCAAGCAGGTCATGAAGGACGAGCTGCAGGAGGTGAAGGAGAAGTATGGCGACCCACGTCGTACCGAGATTATCCCCTTCGACCACGAATTCAATGCCGAGGACTTCTATCCCGACGATCCTGTGGTCATCACCATCTCCCACATGGGTTACATCAAGCGTACCCATCTCGACGAGTTCCACGAGCAGAGCCGTGGCGGCATGGGCTCTAAGGCTGCCCGCCATCGCGACAATGACTTCGCAGAGTATATCTATCCTGCCACCATGCACAACACGCTGCTTTTCTTCACTCAGAAGGGTCGTTGCTACTGGCAGAAGTGTTACGAGATTCCCGAGGGCGACAAGAACTCGAAGGGCCGTGCTATCCAGAACATGCTGAACATCGAGCCCGACGATGCCATCAATGCCGTATTGCGCATCAAGAACTTCAACGATGATGAGTTCCTGAAGACCCATTACGTCATGTTTGCCACCAAACAGGGTATCATCAAGAAGACCCGTCTCGACCAGTATCGCAACGTGCGTGCCGCTGGTGTGCGTGCCATCAATATCAACGAGGGCGACGAGGTGGTAGGCGTTCGTCTAACCAATGGTCATAACGAAATCCTGCTGGCCAACCGCAATGGTCGTGCTGTACGCTTCGACGAGAACGATGTCCGCACCATGGGACGTGTCTCTACCGGTGTCATCGGTATGCGCCTCGATGGTGGCGACGACGAGGTGGTAGGCATGGTATGTGTCAACGACCCGCAGACGGAGACCATCATGGTTGTCTCTGAAAACGGCTATGGCAAACGCTCTGAGGTGGAAGACTACCGCAAGACCGCCCGTGGTGCCAAGGGTGTCAAGACGCTCGCCATCACCGAAAAGACCGGTCGTCTGGTGGCCATCAAGGTGGTGACCGACGAGAACGACCTGATGATCATCAACAAGTCGGGTGTACTCATCCGTCTGAAGGTGGCCGACGTTCGCGTCATGGGTCGTGCTACCCAGGGTGTGCGTCTCATCAACCTCGCCAAGAAGAACGACACCATCGCCAGCGTCTGCAAGGTGATGTCCAGTCAGGAAGAGGATGTCGAAGAGGCCGAAGTACTCAACGAAGAAGAGCAGAATAATCTAGAAAATCTGGAAAATCCAGAAAATCCAGACAAACCCCAAGAATAAAATAATTAATGTTTAACCAATAAAGAAAGACTTATGAAAAAAGTTTTGTTTATGGCAATCGCGCTCATGGCAAGCACCATGACCTTTGCCGGAAAGAGTGACGCCCTGAAGGCTATCACCAAGTGTAAGGACTATACGGAGGCAGCACAGCTGCTGAAGAACAGCCTCGGTCAACTGGCCGACAATGCTGAGAAGGCAGAGGCTTATAACCACCTCGTCGACCTGTCTATGGTCAAGGTCGATAAGGAAAACGGCATCGCCATCGAGAACACTGCGAAGGTGCAGATGGGCGGCAAGGCTGAACCTTATGACACCATCGGTCTCTGTGATGCTCTGTGCCAGGCTATTAGTGATGCCTTTGAGTGCAACAAGTACGACCAGATGCCTGATGCAAAGGGTAATATCAAACCAAAGTTCGAGAAAAAGAATGCACTGCGCCTGTGGGGTCCCCGCAAGAACCTCATCTTCCTGGGTGAGTCTTATCGTACCAGCAATCAGCCTGCCAAGGCACTGAAATACTGGACACCTTATCTGGATTCGTTCGCAAGTCCGTTATTCGACAAGATGGACAATATCGCCCAGCTGCGTGGTCAGGAACAGGATGCTGTCGACCAGATTGCCTATCTGGCCACCTATATGGCATACCAGACAAAAGACCTGGATCTGGTGAACCGCTTTGCTGAGATGGCCAAGAAGAATGACCAGTTCAAGGAAGATGCTTTCAAGCTCCAGCTGGGTGCCATGCAGATGAACCTGAAGACGAAGGAGGATACGCTGAACTGCATCAACAAGCTGAAGCAGATGTACGAACAGGATTCAGAGAATGACGTGATCTTCGAGAACCTGAACAATCTGTACGACGCTATGAAGGATAAGGCTGCTCACGCTGCTTTCCTGGATGCACACCTCGCAAAATATCCAAACAACTACGTTGCTTTGGCTAGCAAGGGCTTCATGCTGATGGAGGAGAACAATGCCGAGGAGGCTGCCAAGTGGCTCCGTAAGGCTTGTGAGGCTAAGGCTGACAATGCTATCGTATGGACATATCTTGGTGTATGTCTGAACGTACTTGCCGCTAATGCTACCGACAATGCCGTAGGTATGAAGTATTTCGACGAGGCCATCGCTGCCTTCGACAAGGCAAAGGAACTCGATCCCGACAAGCTGCAGGCTAAGTGGGGCTACAACCGCTATCAGGCTTACTACGGCCGCTACGGTGAGAACGATCCCAAGACAAAACAGGCTGAGGCTGACATGAGAAACTAAATAAAAAAGAGGCAAGCGCTCGCTTGCCTCTTTTCTTTTATCTATACCCTTTTCAAATCAGTGCCTCTGCCAACTGCTCCAGCAGTGCTTCATCCCCAGCTTTCATGCGCGAACGGATGGTCACCATGGGCTCTACGATTTCGCAATCCTTCATGGCCTCTATCATGCCCCTCATCACCTTACCGGCCGATGGTGCCCAACTGCCATTCTCAATGATACCAAACTTACGCTTCTGGTAGTTCTTGATTTGCAGATGATACAGGAAGTCGTGCATCACGGGGAATACACCGGCATCATAGCTCGAGGCTGCTACAACTACTGTGGGATAGCGGAAGGCATCCTCAATGACCTCAGCCATATCTTCACGACTCAAATCACTTACCACCACCTTGAAATTTTCAATTTTCAATTTTTCAATTTTCAATTTCAGTAACTCTCCTAAGCGCTCAGCAGCCTTAGCTGTACCACCATGAATGCTGGCGTAAGCAATGAGTATTCCCTCACTCTCGGGCTCGTACTTGCTCCAAGTATCATAGAGCTTGATAGCTGCAGCTAAAGGTTCTCCCTTCAACACAGGACCATGTAGCGGACAAATGGTCTGAATATCAAGGGCAGCAGCCTTTTTGAGGAGGGTCTGCACCTGTGCACCATACTTGCCACAGATATTAAAGTAATACCTACGAGCCTCACAAGCCCAGTCATCGGTCTCGTTGACCAGTGCACCGAACTTACCAAAGCCATCAGCGCTAAACAATACCTTATCCGTGCTGTCATAACTCATGATCACCTCAGGCCAGTGTATCATCGCTGCACCAATAAACTGCAGTGTGTGCTTGCCCAACGCCAGTGTGTCACCCTCTTTCACGGTGATCACGCGTCCTGTAAAGTCCACACCATCAAAGAAGTTGGCCAGCATCTTCACAGCCTGCGCGCTGCACACCAGTTGCACTCCAGGATAGGTCTCCAGCATCCAGGCTATCAGTGCCGAGTGGTCGGGCTCCATATGGTGAGCCACCAGATAGTCCGGCTGGCGCCCATTCAAGGCCTTAGAAAGGTTGGCCTTCCACTCCTCACCCTTACGGGCATCAGCAGTATCCAGCACCGCTATCTTCTCATCATCGATGAGATACGAGTTATAACTCATGCCCTCTGGCACCACATACTGACTCTCAAACAAATCGATGTCGAGGTCATCGACACCGATATACTTTATAGTTTCGCTAATCATTTTCTTACTTCTTACATCTTACATCAACCTTCTTCCATCTTAATAGTTCTCTGCTTTAATCTGGAAGTAGCTCTGGGGATGATCGCACGTAGGACACACCTCAGGTGCTTTCTTACCAATCACGATATGCCCGCAGTTGCTGCATTGCCAGATGACATCACCCTCACGCGAGAATACAATAGCATCCTCGATGTTCTTCAGCAGCTTACGATAGCGCTCCTCGTGGTGCTTCTCGATAGCGCCCACCAGTTCGAACTTCTCTGCAATCTCGTCGAAGCCCTCTTCGCGAGCCTCCTTGGCCATACGCGCATACATGTCCGTCCACTCGAAGTTCTCACCATTAGCGGCATCCTCCAGGTTCGCCTTCGTATCACTCACGCTACCGCCATTCAGATACTTATACCACATCTTAGCATGCTCCTTCTCATTGGCTGCCGTCTCCTCAAAAATCGAGGCAATCTGCACGTAACCATCCTTCTTGGCGCGCGAAGCAAAATACGTGTACTTGTTCCTCGCCATACTCTCACCCGCAAAAGCCTCCTTGAGGTTCTGCTCAGTCTTCGTTCCTTTCAGTTCTTTCATAAGTCTTCATATATTTTAGTTCGAACATCGCTCAGATATATACGATGCTATGCTTACAACATCCACCATGGTGATACATTTCTTGGCCGCAAAGTTACGAATAAGCGAGCAAAACACCAAAGGAAAACACGTTTTTCTTTGTGTTTTCGAGCGAAAGTATCTTCTCGCAAAGCGAAAAGTTACGAATAAGCGAGCAAAACACCAAAAGAAAACACGTTTTTCTTTGTGTTTTCGAGCGAAAGTATCTTCTCGCAAAGCGAAAAGTTACGAATTCTTTTTCAAATATTGTCCGTTTTCCTTCCAAAATTTCACTATCACCCTATCTTTTACCCCTATTTTTATGACAATCCGTGGTCAAAAACATTTCTGTGGTTTCTGCTATTTCTTCGACTAAAGATCGAAGTGTGGCGGTGCAATCTGCGGGACAACAATAATTCACCTCCGGCTCCCAAAGGTGCCGCACCATATCCACATGCCCATTGGCCTTGAAACAGACACCTTCTTCTTCCAACAACGTCCGCTGGCGAGACCACCCTGGAGCTGTACGCCCCTCTTTATTCACCACCCGATGACAAGGCAGATGCTCCGCCCCTGGCGTATATCTCAATGTCCTTCCCACCATCCTTGAATGACTCGGCCATCCCGCCAAAGCGGCAATATGCCCATAGGTCGTCACCCGTCCACGAGGAATCTGACTGACAATGTTCAGCACATCCTCACCAAATCTCCTCGCCTGCTCTGGCGTCATCCTATCAGGATAGTCCTTCATATCTCATATTGTTTTAGATTCACGTTGCGAAGATACAACTTTTTCGGGAGAAATTCGCTTTTTTCGCATTTTTTATCGTTTCCAGTCGTAACATTTCCGATTTTCCCATACTTAAAGGTAGAAAATCGAACGAAAATAATATAGACAATGAGAATACAATACATGAGCGATCTCCATATGGAGTTGTGGGATAATTCGCGGTATATTCGGGCGAATGAGTTTGAAGTGGCGGGTGATGTTTTGGTGCTCGCAGGCGACACGTTTTACCTGCGGGATACCGTCGCCCCACAACAGAAGTGCTTTAAAAGAACAACAACTTATCATCTACATTCTTTTCGTATATTTCGTTTATTTAGATGTTATTACATATTCGTTAGATTCGATCAATTCGTGTTCAATTAATGACGCAACTCTTGGAGCAGTGAGAGCCATCATGCTCGCTTGTTTGGCCGAGTCGTGACAAGAGTCAACGAAGTTAATTACATGGTCAATTACATGGCCATTAATGTTAAAATCTTATCCGTCAAATCCGTGTTCGCTAATCTTATTCGTGTTATTAGTGCAATTCTCTGACCAAGGTACAGAGTGTGGCGCTGCAATCGTGTTCAATTAACGACTAATTACATGATAATTAATGTTCATGAGAAAACATCCGTTTCATCCGTTCAATCCGTGGTCAATAGTATTATTCGTTAGATTCGTGTGATCCGTGTTCAAAAACATTTCTGTGGTTTCTGCTATTTCTGCGGGACAACAAAAAATCCGTTTCATCCTTGCCATCTGTGTTCTATCACCTCCCAGTCCACAATCTGCCACAGCGCAGCCAAGTGGTCAGGCCTGCGGTTCTGATAATCCAGATAATACGCATGCTCCCACACATCAAACGTCAGCAGCGGCTTCAAGCCCTTCTGAATAGGGTTTGCCGCATTCACTTCTTGAGTGATCACGAGTTTGCCATCCTTATCAGCCGACAACCATACCCAGCCTGAGCCAAACAACGTTGCCCCACCCTTCTGGAATGCCTCTTTGAAAGCCTCAAACGACCCAAAGTCACGCTCAATCGCCTCTGCCAGCTTTCCCGTAGGCCTATTGTCAGCCTTAGGCGCACAGAACTGCCCGAAGTACAGGTTATGGTTCAGTATCTGTCCTGCATTGTTAAATACCGCCCCTTCACTATGAAGGACAAGCTCTTTAAGCCTCTCGAGTTCTCCAAGACTCCCCTCGCCCTTTGGAGAGGGGTTGGGGGGTGAGGCTAGCCCGTTAAGATTATTCACATACCCCGCCAGATGCTTCCCATGATGAAACTCCAGCGTCTGCTTACTTATCACCGGCTCCAACGCCTCCACTGCATACCGCAATGCCATCAATTCAATCTTCTTCATATTCTTTAGTTTTTAGTAATTCATGCTGCAAATATACAAACTTTATTCCAATCTTGTACCCTCCTTACACTACTTTTTAAGAATTCTTACCCCAAAACATATCAAAACCATCTAAATTCCCCTCTTCCCTATTATATATACCCCCTAAAACCAGCAAGGGGCCAGTGCTGTGCACCGACCCCTTGTCTATATTCGTCCCATCCGTATAATCCGTGTTCAATTAATGGGAATTCGCATTGCAACGCCACACTCCCAAGGGGAGAACGCCACACTCTGTACCTTTAGGTCAGAGAATTAACGGGATTCGCATCGCCACACTCTGACCCTCATCAAATCTCTCACTCCTTCCTCAACCTCACCACCAGCTCACCCAGCCAAGCCAGTGCATCCCTTAGATGGTCTATTGTCTCCTTGATAGGCTCTGCCTGCACTTGCACCAGATCGATATCCTCCGAGTATCCGGGCTGCGGCTTCAGATACAACTTACCCAGTGCCGTGCCGCCTCTGAACGCCAAATGCCGTGCTAAAAACTCATCCTGATATATCGAGCACAGTGCCCGACAGATAATCAGATCCTGCTCCACCTGTACATTCGTGCTCCAAGGAGCCTTCTCGCTCCATTCTGTTATGTATGAGTGTGCTATCATAACTCGTCAATCTCAATCTGTTCATTCACCAATATCTTCCAACGGCTGTTCAACTCTGCACCAGATATCTCCTTGCCGGCCTTCAGTGCCGCCCTCTGCAAGCGCACCCCAGCCCGCTTCATTAACTCGTACAACGCATCTGCCGCCTCCTGCTCCTCCAGCACCTCTTCCAGTATGTACCCCAACCGCTGGAAACAAGCCACTGGAGCCACCTTCAAAAATTCCGGCCCCAGACGCCCGAAGTCCGTTTTCTCCACCAATTCCGCCAACACCGTGGCAGCCCTCGTGATGCTCCCGGCCCGCTCCTGATAGGTCACCAGGTCGATAGCCGTCAGTTCCGGACACGACACATTCACACTACCCGTCCTCGTCTGCCGTTGCTCTACATACTCCATCGGAATCTCCTGTCTGTAGAAAAACCTCGTGGCATACTTTTTCGTCTTTTTATCCCTCATCGTAGGCGGTTCCGTCATCACACAGAACGTCATCGGAACCTGATGAGCCGCCCCATAATAGCTGCCGGCACTCAACAAGGCCACATAATACCGCCGGCCTAGATACCTCATCAGGTCGTCGATATAGAACGCCTGTGGAACCACACCCCGCAGTTTGTACTCCTCCGGAATAATCACATAGAACCCCTGTTGTGGAATCATAATCCTACCCTTCTTAACCTCTCGCGAGAGCGTTGTAGAAATCACTTCAGGCTTCATCCTCGGAAATGCCTCCACCACCTCCTCCCGCGTAAAGGTGTAATTCCCACGAGGAGGTTTTGCGTCTATCCAGTCTGCTACACTATCCATATCATTTCGTTGTTTTTGATATTTCATCTGCAAAAATAAACATTTTTTGTTTATTCTCGCATACGCATCAACGAAAAACTTCCTCTTTTATTGTTTATTTAACATTTTCCCCTCCCTTTTCGGGAGTTTGGCGCAATTCCGTTCGGGAGTTTGGCCGATGAAGACAAAACTAAAAAGGCCGATGCGGGCCGAGGGAGCACGCCCTGAAAGGGCGAAATAACATAGCACATGGGCTTGCCCCTGTGTATATCCGGTACGGATATAAAAAAACGCCCTGTAGGGGCGGAATAATTGTTATGCGCCCCCTACGGGGGCAATGGGTGGATGATGGGCCATTGTGTGTAGGGGCAAGCCCCTACCCTATGTTATGCAACCCCTTCGGGGTCTTAATCCCACGCGTATTTCTCATCCAATCCGGCCTTGTACAACTCGCATATCCGGCGGAACTCATCCTGAAACGATACCTTTTTATGATGTTCCTCTTGTCCCCTGATATACGCCACCACGGCATCCACATGGCTGCTGCTCACGCTGAACGCGCCATACCCGTCTTGCCAATAAAACCGATGGAATGGATTGCCCGTCTTCTCGTTGATCCAACGTGACGTGCTCGATTTCACCGTCCGCACGATCTCCGACACATTCACCTGCTTGCCTAACAGAAACAATATGTGGATGTGGTTGGCGGTTCCACCTACCTGTATATTCGTGTCATCCGTGAGATTCTCTCTTTGAGAGTGTGGCGTTGCAATCGTGTTCGCTCCTCTCCGTACCTCCGTCGTTCCGTATATCCGTCCCATCCGTCCCATCCGTGTTCGTTCATCTCCGTTGTCCCGTATATTCGTGTCATTCGTGAGATTCGTGTTCGTTCCTCTCCGTACCTCCGTGGTTCCGTCTATCCGTTTCATCCGTCCCATCCGTGTTCGTTCATCTCCGTTGTCCCGTATATTCGTGTCATCCGTGAGATTCGTGTTCGTTCCTCCCCGTCGCTCTGCAATCCGGTACCTCATCGGCACAAAGTTCTCGATTCCCAGCCTGTCCAGCTCCGCCTTCACCTTCATCTCCCGCTGATATGTCACTCTCATCGGAAACCAAATCTTAGGGTCACCACACACCTCTGTGTCGCGTCCTTCTCCGCCCTCAGTCCTCATCCTTCCGACTAAAGGCATACCCGTTAATGATGACATCAGCTTTATCAGCAACGGTCTTAATATCAGGCATAAGCTATACGTACATTTTTAATATGTTTCAAGAAAGAGGCAGAGTCGATATACAGTCCCTCGAGGATCGGCTTCAGGTCAATGTACTCCTCCTCAGGCTCAGCATGATGGCTGTACTTGGCCAGTAAAGCCATTTTCGCTACTTAGCAGGGCTTCATTACTTTGGGGAGATAACTTCTTACACTCTGTCATCACTCATATTTTTTTGCAAAAATAGTGAATAAATTTCAAACCCACATCATTTAAACACTATTTTTAACAAAAAACACAAAAAGGCAGATGCTTTCACACCTGCCCTTTGTCTTTATCCATCCAATCCGAGTTCGCTAATTTTATTCGTGTTATTAGTGCAATTCGTGTTCAAAAAAACATCCGTTTTATCCGTGCTATCCGTGTTCGTATTTAGAAGTTATACGTAACATCCACCGTGTTCCCTGATGAGCCAACAGCTACATTGGAACCTTTCCCGAACATCTTGTCACTGAGCCACCACGTCAATTCTGCTGCACCATAGCCTACAGCAGCACCGGCCACAACATCATACCAATGATGGTGTTTATTGGCAATGCGCTCAATACCCACAGCTGTAGCAGCCGCATACCCTGCAATCGGTATCCAGATACAATCCTTCCGGAACTCCTTGTCTATCGACCTTGCTGCAGCGAAGGCCATAGAAGCATGTCCCGACGGGAACGACTTGTTATCCGAATGGTCTGGCCGTTCCTCTTTGATCATTGCCTTCAGGGCCGTCTTACCAATATAAGCCACACCTACCGACCCGATGGTATTCACAATAAACCTCGGCCAGTTGTGAGAACCCTGAACCGTGAAACTTGAACCGTTAACCTGATTCTCTCCTACCTTATTCCAGCCAACAACCTGCCCCAAGTCATACTGCACACCTATATTAATGTCAAACCACCCATTGCTGGCACCATTGATGTGGCTCGACGAGTGGTCATCACCCATAAAACCACCCGACGTAAACTGATAGGCCACGTCGGCAAATAGCGACCAGCGGTCATTCAGGCGATAGGTCTGTTCAGTACCTAATCCCACATTGGGCGAGGAATCTGAAGCATCGGGATTATGACCTAAACCGAGCCTTGGGAAGACGATGGCATTCCATCGCCTGTTGGCATCATATCCTCCAATTATATTATGCAGATTAAAGAACACATCCATATAGGCTGCCACAAAACCGCCTGCATCATGGTTGCTGCCAGGCTTGTCGACCTTGTCCAACCATGCCAGATGGTCGTTACCAATGATTCCGTTCTGCCAGTTCACACCGGCACGGAAACCGAACTCAGGCGTGATCCACTTACCCAAGGCCGCATTGATGCCAAAAGTTTTTCCGTTGGGAAACACATGGCTGAAATTGCATCCATACGTATTGATCAGCGACATGCCAAGACCTGCCTGTACAAACCAGTTGTCCCAGAAATCGTTCGTCACGACAGCATTTTTGTAATGCTGAGTCTGTTCCGTTGCCTTATGGAACTTGTTGTTACCCCAATCCAACTGCACACCCAAAACGAAGTCAAAATAGCCATTACTGCCGGAACCTTCTCCTGACATAAAGCCCAGTGCACTGGAACACATCTGATAAGAGGCATCCCCAAACAGGCTCCACTTGTCGTTCAGCCTATACGTACAGTCAACGCCCAATCCCAACATAGGTGAACCGCAGGGACCTGCTTCCAGCATATCAAGCAGTGCACCAGCCCTTGGAAACACAGAAACATTCCATTTCTTGTCGGGCCTATAGTCACCAAACAGATTCGTCAGATTGACCATGATGTCCCCTGCAAACACCAGATAACCCTTGCTGCCCTCGTGCACCCAGCTGGCATAATCGTTCTTGATGATACCATTCTCCCAGTTGAACATACCGCGGATACCGAATTCCGGCGTAAACCACTTACCGACAGCCACATCCACGCCAAACGTCTTACCGTTAGGAAACACGTTCTTAAAATTCGTGCCATAAGGGTTCTGCAACCACATATCCACACCCACCTGTCCATACCAGTTGTCCCAAAACGAATTCGTCACAACGGCATCTGAATCCACAGGCACCTCTTCCTCTTGTGCATATGCGCGATTCCCCCCTACAGCTAAAACGATAGCCAAGACTCCAACAACCAATCTCTTTATCATCTGTTTTCCTTTTTACTTTATATACTTTCGTTCCGCGTTCAAATCGACTGCAAAGGTACTATTTTTTTTTCAATTTTGTGCACTCCAAACGATTTATATTTTATTCTTTTCCATTTTTTTTTCCATCGCACCGCTACACTCTTCACCTTAAGGTAAGAGAAACGCCCCTCATCTCTCTCCATCATCGCTCCCCCACCCGTAAAATAGGCTGGGACCGTTTTTTTACTTGGTGGCTCCCCGCCCCTATCCCCCTCGGTGTCTAAATTATTATGGTGCCTACCGCCATTACCCACCGCGCCAGCCTAATAAACAATATAAGATTCACCCTTTAGGGCGAAAGCTTCGTGAATCTTACCAAATCCTTTGCGCAGGGCGGTCTCTGCCCGTAGCAAATTGAGCCTCCCTTGAAAGGGAGGTCTGGAGGGTCGTGTTTCTTTGGTTCCTTTTCTTTGCGACAAAGAAATGAACAAATCCTTTTTGCTTCTTTTTCGAAAGAACGGAGCAGTGAGAAGAGAGTGAAGCTCGCTTTAACTATCCCGAGTCGTGACGTTCTTCGATGTAGTCAAAAAGAAGATATAAAAAAAGGGGAACAGATTGCTCCGTTCCCCTCCTGTTCATGCGAATGAACCAGCCTTAATTGACCTTCGGTCGACTTCTGTCGCGACTCGACAGAGCTCATGCGAGCATAGCTCTGTGCTCACTGCTCCATTAGTTCTGGTCCATACCACCACCACCACTCTTGGTAAAGGTGCGGCTAGTAACCTCACTACTTACACCGTCCTTGATGGCAATCGCCTTCACGGTCGTCGTTGCCGTCAACGTAATCGGCTCACTATAAGTGGTACTCTCAGCCGTCGGCGTACTACCATCGGTGGTATAATAGATGGTCGCACCGTCAGGACCCGTCATCGTCACTTGCGTGCTCCCGGTGAACAGCGTCTCACCGCTCAACTGCGGCGCAGCCACTGTGCCCGAGGGTTCTCCCGAGGGATTACCACCGTTACCTCCGGAATTTCCATTCCCTCCGGAACCTCCGTTATTCCCCGAATCCGTACTTCCGGACCCCGTAGTTCCACCGCCACTCTGGCTACCCGAGCCACCGCCGTTACCCGATGGATTCACCCATCCGTTTCGTGCCCCGTTCGTCTCCTCATCCGGATGCAAGAACGCCTTCCTGCTCGTAATACCACCATAGCTCTGCACACTCGCGTCAAACGCAGCCTGCCCCATGTAGCTCTCCAGCACGCTCGAATCCACTGTCAGTCGCTGCGAACTCACCGTCAGGTTCTTCTGCTCGTCCTCGCGGCTATGCACCCATGCCGCCGCACCGTTCTCTATCGACACTCCCATTCCCAGGAACCCGCCGACACTCGAGAAGCCCAGTTCACTCACCACCGTCCACAACAGCGTCTCGTCCGTCACGTCCAGCTTCACTTTCCATCCTCTGATCTTCGCGCGAGGCACACCCTGCGAGTCCACCTTCTGCTCACCGTAGAAGAACGTCAACTGGTCGCCATCCTCCCAGTCCTCGTTCATCGTCTCCAACGCCACAGAGAAGTCCGCCACCGTCGTGTCCTCCGTGATTACCAGATCCCCCAGCGCGATGTCCGTCACCAGCACACCCTCACCGTTCATCTCGCACTCAATGCCCTGCAACTTACCGTTCGAAATCTTGTACGGCGCCAACACACACCCGCCGTTCTCCAGCTCACTCTTCTTCAGATACACGCACGTCATCCGCACGTTCTCCTTGATAAACGCGTTATAGTCACTCGTACCCGCAGGCAAGTTCTCATGACTCTTCTTCAGCGTCTTATGAAACTGCGTGTACACTGCCCCCAGGTTACCCCACGCCATGCGCAGCTCACCCTGAGCCTTCGTTCTCAGTGGCGTCTCCGGCACCTCTGGCGCCACATACACTGCCACCTTACCACTCTTCGTCTGCTGAAACTGCAGCGGTCCGATCTTCCCGCTCAGCTCCTTCAACAATCCAGTCGCCTTTCCCATAATTCAAATCCTCCTAAACTTTAAAACAATTACTAAAACTATTAAACTAATTACAATTAAAAAAATCAACTTTAGCGTCGTGTGCAGAGCGGTTCCCCCGCTCTGGCCCCCTCCATCTTTACTGCTTGTTGCGACTGAGTCCCGCCGCTCCACATAAACCGTGTCGGTTTTTACAACCGTCTTCGTCGTTTGCGTCGCGATTTTATCGCGACTCGCTGCCCTCATTCTATCCGTCACAATGCTTCGAAAAACAGTATCCCCCGCCTCATTAGTCCGCACATGAATGGTGGTCACTTCCATGACAGTGTCATGTTCCGCGACCACCTTCTCCTCCTTCATCGAGTCCGCTTCACGGTATGTTGCGACTCTGTCGCGACTCTCACTTACCACCTGGCGTTGCATGCTGCACCCCGTCACGCCTAATAGGACACTCGTCCCTATAAGGACAATCATTAACCTTCTCAATAACATCTTTCAACCTATTTACTTCGTTAGTCAAATCCTCCACCCTCACCTCCAAGGGCTTCACGATGTTCTTGTGGAACTCATCCACGTACATCTTACCCAGATCCATGTTCTTCTGGCGAATGTCCGCCTTCAAACTCTCAATCTCCTGTCTGTGCTTCTTGCGGTCAATCGCCCACCCGCATCCTCCCAGTAAAGTAATCAACCCCAGAATAATACTACTCCAATCCATCACTTATTCCTCCTTCCTAAAAACTATTATCTGTTATCTTTTATCTATTAACTATTATCTCTTAACTAATCTTTGTTTACGATTATGTCCTACTCTTTTCCAACTTACGTGAATAAACCTGATACTACCGTCAGGCCGCAGATACTTAATCAACTGATCAAACCGACCATTCTGCTCAATAATCTCAGCTAGACACTTATTATCCTCACAACGCACATCCGCTGCCTCCCCTCGCAAGTGCTGACTGCCTTGCACTCCACCAACCTTCTGGTTGTGTGCCACACACCGATAACCACTATTAACTACCACTGGCCCGCCCAATCGCTCTCGAGCCGGATCCAGTACGTTGTCAACCAACGCCACAACATTTTCCCTCACTGCGGGTGGGAGCTGCCCACAGCACTTGCAGACAAACTCCCTCTCATTAAAAAACTTCATTCTTTCCTCCTAACATTATATTGTTTATACTCTCTTCAACTATATCTTATCCATATTTTACAGAAGGAGGCCCCCGCAAGCGGGAGCCTCCTTATTATTATATATAACATTGACGCGAAAAACGAACTATTACTTAGTCGCGTCGTTATACATGTCCACGCTCTTTACGGATACGTGCATCTGTCTCTTTTACATATGCCATAATCTTGGCCATGTGCTCATCCAGACTTACACCCCAAGTAGCTCTGAATTGTTCTTTTTCTACAGAGTTAGCCTTGATAGTGTCAATTCTATCCATAATGTTCTCCTTTGGTGTCATAATCGTAAATTTTTGAGTTTAAACTTCTTGTTGTATTATTTTTTTTAAGTGGGCCCGCTTGGCGGTTAGCCCTTGCGGGCCCTGAAAACAATTTTCTAGTGGTTTAGCACTGCTCCAAGAGAGCGAGTAGCTGGCTCTCAAGCTCCTGAACCTCCTTCAAAGTCATCTTCAGCTTCTTGGCCACGGCTCTGTAGTCGTTGGTCTCATACACTGCCTCCACGTAAGCCAGCATCTTGGGATTGCCGTCCAGCGCCTTGCGGGCTATGTCGTAACCTAGCTCACGCATGTTGGCCTCAGCCTCATACTGACGGGCTATGTCCATCTCCACCTGCTCGCGGTAATTCATATCACCTGTAAGCATCTTGTTTGGACAACCCTGAGCGTACCAGTCACGGATAATGTGACCCATCTTGCTTTTGGCAATCTCAATCAGCATCGAACTTAGTTCACGCTTAGGTTTCCAATGCCACTCGCCGCAAAACAGCGCCTCGTAGCACTCCTGCGAAATTACCTGAACCGCATCACCACCCATCGCATCATAAGAAAATGGGCCATACTCCAAATCAAATCCGCGATGAACAATCTCGTAGGTAATCCATCTAGCCAACTTGTTCAGTGCTTTCTCCTTCTCGTCGAGTGTCACAGCCTCTAGGCGTAGCCACTCCTCTTCTGTTAGATTAATCATTTAATGCGTCAATATTTTTTTTAATGAAAACTAATTATTGTTGTCCGCTAAACATGATAGACCTGTCTGAACTTGTTGTTTTTCCAACGAGTTCAGACGATTTACGTCTTTCCAAGCTCTCATGCGCGTGT